>NZ_JANGBP010000499.1:0-302 GCF_024462535.1 Adlercreutzia sp. DFI.6.23 | reverse complement strand
GACCGCATCGATCCCGCGCTGTACACGGGATCGATGCGGTCCATGTCCACCAAATCGGGATAGAACAAGAGCATGAGGGACGTCTCCATCACGCCAGCATGTTCCAAATCCCAACCCGTGAAACCATCGGGGTACAACTCCAGGATGGTGGCATCGTCAACGAAATCCCAGTAGGACAAAAGCTGGATTTTCACGTTCTTGATGCGCTCGGCCGACGCCTTCTCGAGAGCCAGCTCGGCGCCTTCGAAGATAAACTGGTAGTTCTCGTAATGGCCGTTCATGAACACGATCTTGCGAGCGCC
>NZ_JANGBP010000498.1:0-302 GCF_024462535.1 Adlercreutzia sp. DFI.6.23 | reverse complement strand
GCACGATGGCGCCCGACCGCTCGTGTCGCCGGATCTCATCGAGCACACCATCAACATGGTCAAGGGCAACTTCGATGCCGACGTCGCCATTGTGGCACATCCGGCGGTGGATACGCTGAAGGTCGTGGAAGACGGCGTGGTGGTGGGCACCCCCGACCGTTAGGTCTTCTGGAATGCCCAGACGCCCCAGGTCTTCCGCGCGGGCATCTACCGCCGCGCCCATGCGAGCGCGCTGTCCGACGGCTTCGTGGGAACCTACGACTCGTCGCTCATCGAGCGGCTTGGCGGCAAAGTGCTGATCG
>NZ_JANGBP010000497.1:0-302 GCF_024462535.1 Adlercreutzia sp. DFI.6.23 | reverse complement strand
CTACGGTGCTGCCGTCGCGCTTCCCGAACCTGTTGGTCAACGGCTCGAACGGCATCGCCGTCGGCATGGCCACCAACATCCCGCCCCACAACCTGGGCGAGGCCATCCACCCCACCTGCCTCATGATCGATAACCCGGATTGCACGACGGAGGACCTGCTCACCGCCATGCCCGGCCCCGACTTCCCCACGGGCGGCCTCGTCATGGGAAAGAAGGGCATTCTGGACGCCTACGAGACCGGCCACGGCAACCTCACCATCCGCGCGAAATGCGAGATCGAGGAAAAGAAGAACGGCCGTGCC
>NZ_JANGBP010000496.1:0-302 GCF_024462535.1 Adlercreutzia sp. DFI.6.23 | reverse complement strand
CTCCGGGCTGGAAGTAGCTCGTCGTGCCGTCGGCGCTCCAGGTGACCCAGCAGGTCTTCATGCGGCACTGGCCGTCGAAGTAATACCACTTCCCATCGATCTTCTGGCTCCACTTCACAGCCTTGCCATCGGAACCGTAATAGTAGGCGTAGCCGTTCATCCACGCCCAGGTGTTGGGCGTGCCGGTGAGCACCACCTCTTGGGGCGTCGAGGAGAACTATGTGAACGAGAAGTTCACATCGCAGTTGCCAGACACGCCACTCACTTGGCCAGACTCCGTGAATTGCCAAAGATCGGAAGAG
>NZ_JANGBP010000495.1:0-302 GCF_024462535.1 Adlercreutzia sp. DFI.6.23 | reverse complement strand
ATAATACGCTAAAGAACCCGGAATAGAATTAATCTCATTGACATAAATATCTTTCGTATCCGCATTCATCAAAAAGTCAATACGGACAACCCCTTCCGCCTGCAGCGCTTGAAAGCTTGCCAATGCATAGGACGTGATTTCTTGCGCTTCTTCTTTTTCTAAGGAAGCCGGTACGCGTCGATTGGTACCAGCCATTCCTTTACTTTTCGCATGTCCTTCATATTTGTCCTGAAAGGATAAAATCGTATCCTGTTTTACAACTTCTTCTAGGACACTGCATTTGGCATCTTCCATATCCCCTA
>NZ_JANGBP010000494.1:0-302 GCF_024462535.1 Adlercreutzia sp. DFI.6.23 | reverse complement strand
AGTCCGCTCGGCGGCGTGCGCATTGCCGTGAGCGTTCCCCTCAGCCAGAAGGAGGAGACCCATGAGTGAGGCCGATCCCATCCGCGTGCTCGTCGTGGACGACCAGGATCTCGTGCACGGCGGCTTCAAGGCCATTCTCGGCACCTACGAGGGCATCGAGATCGTCGGCGAGGCCCGAAATGGGGCCGATGCGGTACAGGAGGCGCAGCGCCTTCGGCCCGACGTGGTGCTCATGGACATCCGCATGCCCGAAATGAACGGCATCGAGGCCACCCGCGCCATCACATCGAACCCGCTGCTCG
>NZ_JANGBP010000493.1:0-302 GCF_024462535.1 Adlercreutzia sp. DFI.6.23 | reverse complement strand
AATCCCGGTTCTCGCGGCTCTGGGCGGAGGCCTCATCGCCTATAAGACGTACTCCATGGCGGTGGCCACGGCCGAGAAGGCCCGAGCGGTGGCCACGACCGCAGCTCATCGGCGGTGGGATTGTCTTCCACGATGTGCCGGTCGGCGTAGGTCACGCCGTGTGCGTCCAGCCACTTCTTAGCCTTCTGGCAGGTGGAGTACTTCGGGTATTCCAAGAACAGAACATCGGCGGCCATGACGCCCTCGCTTTCTCACGCGCAGCCCGATGGGTTGCGTTCGCTCTACTTCGCTTGAGAATTATA
>NZ_JANGBP010000492.1:0-302 GCF_024462535.1 Adlercreutzia sp. DFI.6.23 | reverse complement strand
ATCCAGCTCGTCTTCGGCGTCGGGTTCGGGCTCTTCGGCGATGACCCGCGAGGCACGCACGCCGCGCAGATGGCGCACGTCCACCGATTCGGCATCGGGGGTGTCCCCGGTAGCATCGGGCGCCTCTTCCACCACAGTCTGCGGCTCATAGAGCACCTCGGGGGCGTGGCGCGTCTTGCATGGGGGAAAGCGACTCGTCGCGCACGGGGCAGAAGAACTCCACAGCGTCGTCGGCCATGCGGGCCGCCGCGTCGTAAAAGCCCTCGCGAGCCACAATCTCTACCGGCGGCAGCGCGTGGGCG
>NZ_JANGBP010000491.1:0-302 GCF_024462535.1 Adlercreutzia sp. DFI.6.23 | reverse complement strand
GCGCCACCATCGACGAGTGCATGGCGAAGCTCGGCAAGCAGGGTCTGTAAACCATGTGCGATCGGGGAAGGCGCAACTTCCCCGATCGCTCTTTCCCATTAAGGGGTTACCCTATGAGCGGTAAGAAGAAATTCTCCTTCGTATCCGTTATTCTGTCGGTGATCTGCGTGGTGTTCGTGTGTGAGGCGGCGGCACCGGCTGCTGCCATCGGCAACCAGCAGTTCTTCTGGTGGATCTTCCTTATCATCACCTTCCTTTTACCCTACGGCATGGTAGCGGCCGAGCTCGGCACCGCCTACGAC
>NZ_JANGBP010000490.1:0-302 GCF_024462535.1 Adlercreutzia sp. DFI.6.23 | reverse complement strand
CGTCTTCCAGGTAGGCCTTGTCGGCATGGGCTTTGGCGGGGCCATCCTCGTAGCCATCACTAACGATGGTGTAAATGCCCCTTTTTTTGGCACATTCGACAAGATCGACGAACTCGTCCATCGATCCGAGAATGACCAAGCGGTGGTTTTCTGCGCTCATGGCAAAAGCTCCTTAGCTGCGAACTCGTTTTTCAGTGTGATTGGCTGCTGGCCAGGCTCTACTGGCCCTGGGCTCGGTGCTTGGCTTCGGTGGCCTCTTTGGCTCCCTGCCACCAACTGGGATTGTCGGTATACCACTTAAT
>NZ_JANGBP010000049.1:0-527 GCF_024462535.1 Adlercreutzia sp. DFI.6.23 | reverse complement strand
ATCTTTGGGCGTTCGTCTTCTGTGAGAACCGGGCGCTGCGACGCCGGCCTATTTGCCGAACAGGCGGCGAAAGATAGGGGAAAGGAAAGCCATGCTCGAGAAGGTCACGTTCAACAAGAAGCCCATGAAGAAGGCCGTCTACAAGGAGCAGTGGGACGAACTTCTGGCCAAGCTCGTGGTGCTCCAGCAGCAGGCTAATAACGAGGGCGTGGGGCTCGTGGTACTGTTCGAGGGCTGGAACGGCGCCGGCAAGGGCAGTCGTATCTCCGATCTCATGTATCACTTAGACGCCCGCTCCACCGGGGTTTACGTGGGGCTCGACCTCGATCCGGACACCGAGCGCGAGTTCGGCGGCCGCGAGTGCGGCGTGACGGGCTTCTACCCCATTATGCAGCCCTTCTGGAAGGCCTTAGGCGAGCGGAACTCCATCACGTTCTACGATCGCGGTGGGTATACGGCGGTCATTCAGCATATGCTCTACAACGCGCCGGCCAAACTGCTGCTTCCCAAGAAGGAGGAGCGCCACT
>NZ_JANGBP010000489.1:0-302 GCF_024462535.1 Adlercreutzia sp. DFI.6.23 | reverse complement strand
GGTTCTTCGCAACGAGCACCTTCGAGCCCAAACGAGGGCCGGCGGGAATCTGGATCTCCGCGAAGTCGAGCTTCTTCGCCTTGCCGGCCTCGGCCACCATGGCGTCGGAGTTGGCCAGACGCGCCTTCGACTTCGCCTGACGGGCCTTCGGCGAGCTGCGCACCCATTCAAGCTCGCGCTCCATGCGCTTGGCGAGCTTGGCCTGGGCCTGTCCCTGGGCGGCCTTGCGGGCGGCCTTGGTCTCCAAGTAGGTGGAGTAGTTGCCCTTGTAGGGGAAGAGCTTCCCGCGGTCCACCTCGCAG
>NZ_JANGBP010000488.1:0-302 GCF_024462535.1 Adlercreutzia sp. DFI.6.23 | reverse complement strand
AGGTGAAGGTGGGCGACACCATCACCGTGGCCGACGGCGGCGTGAACGAGCCGCTTCCCGGCTACCGTGAGGTGAAGCCCATGGTGTTCACAGGTCTCTTTCCCATCGACGGCGACCAGTACGAGCCCTTGAAGGAGGCGCTGGAGAAGCTGTCACTGAACGACCCGGCGCTCGTGTGGGAGTCCGAGACCTCCCACGCCCTCGGCTTCGGCTTCCGCGTGGGCTTTCTGGGCCTTCTGCACATGGAGGTCATCAAGGAGCGGTTGGAGCGCGAGTTCGGGCTGGACCTTCTGGCCACGGCG
>NZ_JANGBP010000487.1:0-302 GCF_024462535.1 Adlercreutzia sp. DFI.6.23 | reverse complement strand
AACCCAAACAATCAGAATGGTTGCACTGTTCATAACCAGCATGATCAATGGCATCAAGGTAGACATTGCACGTGCTGTAAACATGTTTGTCTTCATAATCTTACTGTTAGCTTCTTCAAATTTTTCTTCTTCCTTTTTCTGATTATTAAAAGCACGAATGACTGGCATACCATCTAGCATTTCACGAACGACTGAATTTAAGCCATCCATTAATTTCTGCAAAATCTTGAATTTAGGCATAACAGTCGTAAAAGCCACCATCATGATACTTAAAATAACCACAATAACCAAAGCAATGATCC
>NZ_JANGBP010000486.1:0-303 GCF_024462535.1 Adlercreutzia sp. DFI.6.23 | reverse complement strand
GGCGATCGAGCAGGACCTGGCGCGTCTTGTGTGCGACTACGACCTGGCCGGCGTCATCGATTTCCGCACCCAGCTCGAGCGCGACAAGGAGCCCGACCCACGCGAGCTTATGGAAGGCGTGGTGTTCTACGACTTCCCGGCGCTGTCCGGCGAGACCATCGGCATCACTCACGGTGCGGGCGTGGCCCAGGACTTGAAGACCTTCGCCAGCTACAACGCCAGTCATCACGAGCTGGTGCGGGGCATGTACCCCCAGATTTTGCTGGACGACGCGGGGCGGGTTGCCTACACGTCGTTTCTCGA
>NZ_JANGBP010000485.1:0-303 GCF_024462535.1 Adlercreutzia sp. DFI.6.23 | reverse complement strand
AAACAACGGTGCCGTAAGGCCCGTCAATTCCGCTTGGGCGCCCCAGCTTCTCCCTATAGACACAGCCATGGCCTACACCGCCGTCCGCAGGGCCGGATGCGCGCCGTAGCGCCCGTCGGGGTACTGGGCGATGAGCCCGTCGCGCTGGGCCTCGGCGAGCCAAATCATGAGCCAGGTGATCGTGTCGCCAGCCGGAGCATGGTCCTCGGCCAACTGACGCAGGGCCTCCATGCCCAAAGGCTCCGCTTGCAGCGCCGCGAGCAGAGCCTCCTCGCCGAGATAGGGCTGAATCGCCTTGCCGCG
>NZ_JANGBP010000484.1:0-303 GCF_024462535.1 Adlercreutzia sp. DFI.6.23 | reverse complement strand
GACGCCTTCATCCCCGGCCACGCCGAGGACGTCCACAACATCTCGACGCCGCCCCACAACACCGGCGACGGCATTCGCATGGGCGCCTGGGTGGGCGGCGCCCTCGACGAGGCGCCCCACTGCCCCATGTACTTCGACGAGGGCGTGGAAGGCCTGGAGCACATGCCCTCCATCCCGCTGACGCGTCAGCCGTGGCTGTCCCTGAATGACTTGGGCGAGCGCTTCTGCAACGAGGACATGCCCTACGCTTTCGTCTGCCGCGCCCACAACGCCCAGCCGCGACACATGAAGTGGGTGTTCTGG
>NZ_JANGBP010000483.1:0-303 GCF_024462535.1 Adlercreutzia sp. DFI.6.23 | reverse complement strand
AAAAACTGCGATAATATGGTCAAAAAATCGAGTTTTGAACTCTATATCTTCGATTCTGAACCCTATTTTGCTAGTTTAACGCCTCTTTTCCGCGTTTCAGTGCTGAAAATGACAGGTTTGCGGTTCACGAAGAGTTCAAAAGTCGATTTTGTGACCATTTTTGCGAAACTTTTTGCAAGAGCGCCCGTGCCCGACACTCGACGCTCTTTAGGGAAGATGGGAGTGCTCTCGAGAATGACCTTTTCGCGCGGACGCGGCTGCTGCTGGGGCGAGATGGTCTCGACCGCTTGGCGGCGGCTCGGG
>NZ_JANGBP010000482.1:0-303 GCF_024462535.1 Adlercreutzia sp. DFI.6.23 | reverse complement strand
CTCGCCCCGCGAGATTCTCAAGGCCGCTTTTGCCACCTACGATTTCATCGACGGCGATCTGTGGCTCGAAATGCTGAATAACAGCAACGACCTCTCGCATATCTACGATGGGGACACCGCCCGCGCCATGGTCGACCTCATCGTCGAGGCGTATATTCCGGAGTTCAGGGCTCTGAAAGCCGGTTTGGACGAACTATATGAGGGAGTGCTTTTCGGGGTGCAGGACGAGTAGCGCGCTCCTGTGCGCCGAGCTTATTTAGCTCAAGTTGCAAAATGCGGCATTTCACAAAGCCCATTTTTAAG
>NZ_JANGBP010000481.1:0-303 GCF_024462535.1 Adlercreutzia sp. DFI.6.23 | reverse complement strand
GTCGAGCCAACTCTCTACCCCGACTCTGGATAAAATGCGCCAGCGCTCTCGCTGACGGAAGTGCAGTCTAGCAGCAAAAGGATCAACTGCGCAAGGGGCGAAATCGGTCGCTATCTGTCGCTATCGGTCGCTATCGGTCTCTATCGGTCGCTATCGGTCGCTATCGGTCGCTATCGGTCGCGCATGCGCTTCATTGTCTCCTTGATCGCGTGCGCTAAGGCTTGCTAAAGCAAATAAAGGACGCTAAAACAAATCAAGGACGCTAAAACAAATCAAGCTTCCTCTCCTAGCAATTTCCTACGT
>NZ_JANGBP010000480.1:0-303 GCF_024462535.1 Adlercreutzia sp. DFI.6.23 | reverse complement strand
CGATGACCGCCTGCAAGCCCGCTTCGGACTCGTCGTCATAGCGCGCCGCCACCTCGTAAAGCCGCCGCATGGCCTCCGTCGGCGTGCACCCGAACCGGGCAAAGCGCTCGTCCCCGCGCCGCTTCAATTCGGCATCGATACGGAAGTTCATCTGCATGTTCGGCATAGCAACCCCTTTCAGAATTGCTAGCAGTATATCATAACTCATGACCTTCTATCCATAGTAGGTCGAGAGTCCCCGACAAACCTTCCCTCCGCAGCTCCCGGTTTTCATTTGCTTCGCTGGACCTGAGACGTGAAAAC
>NZ_JANGBP010000048.1:0-538 GCF_024462535.1 Adlercreutzia sp. DFI.6.23 | reverse complement strand
GGGCCGGGCGCCGTTGCTTCCGCTGCGGGAGCCTCAGGGGCCTGCTGCTCCTGCTGGGGCGCATCGGCCGCCGGGGCCTGTCACCTTCACCGACGATATGGGCAACGAGGTCACCGTGGACAACCCCCAGCGCGTCGTGGCCTGCATGGGCAGTTTCGCGAACGCCTGAGAGCTGGCCGGGGGCACGCTCGTGGGCGTCTCCGACGATGCGCTCACGGCGGCCGGCTGGATCATCGAGAGCCCGGATGTGGCCACGGTAGGGGACTTCACGGCGGTGAATCTCGAGGCCATCATGGCGCTTAACCCCGATTTCGTCATCATGACGAGCGGTACAGGCGGCCGCGGCGGCGACTCCAGCCAGATCGACCTGCGCGACGCGCTTGTGGGCGCGGGCATTCCCGTGGCCTACTTCGAGGTGACCACCTTCGACGACTACGAGCGCCTCATGCGCACCTTCACCGACCTCACCGGGCGTGCGGATCTTTACGATCAGAACGTGGCGAAGGTGGCCGCAGCCATCGACGCCGTTGTGGGCGCG
>NZ_JANGBP010000479.1:0-303 GCF_024462535.1 Adlercreutzia sp. DFI.6.23 | reverse complement strand
GGCATCGCCTGCGCCGGGACGCCCGACGCGCCAGGCAATACGCAAGGCGAAGAGGAAGGGGGCGGAACTGCATGCTCCGGCTTGGTAAGAACAGAGAAAAGGCGAATAGCACGAAGCGGAATGCCGTTCGGCCCAAGGGCGGCCCGCCCGTGCGCGGCGCGCATATCCGAACCGCAGGGCTCGAGAATGAGGAGAAGAAGGTCGAGCAGGCGGCACGCCGCAAGAGGCGCGCACGCGCCGAGGCAAAAGACGTCCTCTCCGCGATCGGCTACGACGCCTTGTACGCCGACGAGACCGCCCAAG
>NZ_JANGBP010000478.1:0-303 GCF_024462535.1 Adlercreutzia sp. DFI.6.23 | reverse complement strand
CCCAAATCGCGCGTGTTGTGCAGCCCCTCGAAGGGGATGTGCCCGAATTCGGGGAACCCGGGAATGGGCTCGGGCATAACCAACGGCGAGGACTCTTCCTCGGCGACGCGCTTCTCTTCCGTGGTCATGGCCGCCTCCTGTCTCGGCGAGCGCGGGATGCGCCCGCATCGATATCTCCCGCTTATGGTAGAGCAGCGAAGGGCCGCCCGCTACATGCAGACGGCCCTTGTCATCGTTTCGTCGCGACGAACGCGCCGACATCGGCAGCGTCGAACGCTCGGCCGCAGGTCTTCGTGCTCTCCC
>NZ_JANGBP010000477.1:0-303 GCF_024462535.1 Adlercreutzia sp. DFI.6.23 | reverse complement strand
CGCGAGGAACACTCGCGCGCCCACTCCGGCAGTCGCCTGACAGCTCAGCGCGAAGAAGAAGGCACCCGAAGCAGCCCCCGCCACCTGCACAATTATCATAGTCATCACAGTGGAGGTCCCCACCGACCAATAGAACGCCATGACATTGGCCGTCTGCAGCGCGAAGAAAAACACCCAGAAGCGGTCGTTCAGAGCGATAGCCCTCAGTCGGTCGGGGCGCATCTGAGCCACAGCGTAGCCCAAGATGAGTCCGACGGCGTGGGCGTTGCATGACTGGGCGCGCAGACTGATGAACGTCCCGAG
>NZ_JANGBP010000476.1:0-303 GCF_024462535.1 Adlercreutzia sp. DFI.6.23 | reverse complement strand
CCGATGCGATGGTCGGCATGCACGACATCGTGCACGACCTCGCCTTCACCGGCCTTCTCCTCGGTATGCTGCTGGTCGCCTGCGTCGTGCCGCTCACCCGCATGGATCTGCGCAAGGGCGTTTTCTCCCTGCCCGGTGCGGCGGGCGGTGCCTTTCCGCTCGTCTCCTCGTCCTACACGGTCTCCATTCTCGGCGTGGGCGCGCTCGCCGCGGTGGTCATGACCGGTGCCGGCGCCCTTCTTTCCTTGGCATTGCCGGCCGCCGGCGCTACCGTGACCGGCATGATGTTCCTCAAGGGCCTGG
>NZ_JANGBP010000475.1:0-303 GCF_024462535.1 Adlercreutzia sp. DFI.6.23 | reverse complement strand
CGCCCCTTTAGGCGGCGCATCGCCCCTGCGGAGGGGTGGTAGAGTGGTTGAATGCGGCGGTCTCGAAAACCGTTTCACCGGTGCTCCCGGTGACGAGGGTTCGAATCCCTCCTCCTCCGCCATTTTCGGTTCCGATATACTCCCGTATCCAGGCCCCTTTCTCTCTGTTTACGCTGGCGCTGGTGTCGTCGCTAACGCAATCCGTAGCACGGAGCCCCTTTTTGCCACAGCGCTGCCGCCAATACGACATTATTCCGCCTTGTGCTACGGAGTTTGCTTCTGCTAACTTTGACAACTTTCGAG
>NZ_JANGBP010000474.1:0-303 GCF_024462535.1 Adlercreutzia sp. DFI.6.23 | reverse complement strand
GTCAACATGCGAGGGAGAGAGAGGAGTCAGGACATGACCGAACAGACAACGGGCATGAGTTTCTCGCGCAGAAATTTCATCAAGGGAGCGGCCGCGCTGACGGCCACCGGCGCGCTCGTCGGTTGCGCCCCCGCCAAGGAGACGCTGGCGGAAACGGGCGAGGAGACGGTAGAGGTTCCGGAGACGAAGATCTACTCGGGCGCGTGCCGTGCCCAGTGCGGTCTGTTCGGCGGCACGCTCGGCCATAAGTCGAACCGCGAGATGATGGTGGCCTATCAGCAGATCATCGACCCCTTGTACGAG
>NZ_JANGBP010000473.1:0-303 GCF_024462535.1 Adlercreutzia sp. DFI.6.23 | reverse complement strand
CGCGCAGGGAAACAACCGGCACGCGTCCGCCCACGAACTCGGGCAGCTCGCGACGCTCCAGGTAGCTGCACTCGGGCAGCACGTAGTCGGCCAGCATCGCGGTTTCTGACATCTGCACGTCGAAGACGACCATCAGATCGAGGTTCGCGAAGTCCTCTGCCAGCTGGGCGGGGTTGGAATAGCCGGCCGCCATGTTTGAGTTGTAGAAGAACAGGCCCTTGACCTTGCCCTCCTTCGCCATCTCGGCGACGTAGAGGTTGGTGCCCATGGAAGAGAGCGCCAGCGGGTACTCCTCGGCGCCCC
>NZ_JANGBP010000472.1:0-303 GCF_024462535.1 Adlercreutzia sp. DFI.6.23 | reverse complement strand
GTTGTCGGGCACCTCGCAGATCTGCCCGTAGCCCTTGCGCCGCGAGCCCTCCAAGGGCTCGGCGAAGCGCAGGGTGAACTTGAGCCCGACAACGACGGCGAGCCCGAGACCTTGGCGCGCCTGGCTGCCCGCTGCATGGCGGTCTTCGGCCGCGCGCCGCGGGTATGGGGCGCCCCCGATGCGCCGGTGCGCCGGGTCGTCACAGCCACGGGCTCGGCGGCCAGCCTCGCGCCGGCGCTCGTCGCGGCCGGGGTGGACGCCGTCGTCTGCGGCGAGATGAAGTACCACACCGCGCTGGAGCTG
>NZ_JANGBP010000471.1:0-303 GCF_024462535.1 Adlercreutzia sp. DFI.6.23 | reverse complement strand
TGATAAACACCGTGTCCTCGCAGGTCACGACGATCTGATTGTGCCTTTGACCGAGGAGGCCGCCGCGCGCCTCACCGCCATCAACGAGCACCAGGATCTGGGCAGCGGCATGCGCATCGCCATGCGCGATCTGGAGATCCGCGGCGCCGGTTCTATGCTGGGCGCCGAGCAGTCCGGCAATATGTCAGCCGTGGACTGATCGACATTCATCTCGGTCATGATGGACGGCAGTGCCGGCGTCACCAGCGTCTGGTTCAGCACCGTCACAAAGGCGCCCAGCACGAGCACTACCAGCATCATCCA
>NZ_JANGBP010000470.1:0-303 GCF_024462535.1 Adlercreutzia sp. DFI.6.23 | reverse complement strand
CTGACGCCGGTGCAGCACGAGGCCATCTCCCGCCTGTTCCGCTGCGATCGCACTATCCTGGGGGATGTGAACCAGCTCGTGGACGGCCGTGCGGTGTCGGCGCCCGAGGCGGTGGCGGCCCATTGTCCGGGCGCGCGGGTGGTGCGGCTCATGACGAGTTACCGTTCGACCAGCGAGATCACCGAGCTGGCCGCCCGGGTGATGCCCGTTGCGGGTCTCGTCGCCGTTCAGCGCCATGGGGAGGCGGTGCGCTTTGCGCGCTGCGGCGACACCGTGGGGGTGCTCGCGGCGGTGGACGAAGCC
>NZ_JANGBP010000047.1:0-544 GCF_024462535.1 Adlercreutzia sp. DFI.6.23 | reverse complement strand
CCCAGGGGATGTCGAGACTCTCGGGGCCGAATTCGGGCGCGTGCCCGACGACTGCTACGTGGTGCAGCCCAACCGCCAAGGCATCGATCACTTCGATTTGGCCGACGCGCTGGGCGATCAGCACGACTACATGTGCAGCGCCGATCTGGCCCAGTGGATCCGCGAGAACGATCTGCTCATGGACATGCCCGCCACGAGGACGATGCCGGCGAGACCGTCGAAGGGCTGCCGCGCTACTTCAACGCCCGCATCGCGTTTTCCACCTACACCTGGCTCGACCAGCTGTACAACGCCCCGCGCAAGTGGTTCCTGTGCAGCCGCCTGACGCCCTCCGACCCGCGCTTTGCCGGGCCCGCGCCCGAATTCGGCCCCGAGAGTCTCGACATCCCCTGGGCCATGCGCCCCGACAAGAAGCTGTCGGCGTCGGATGTGAAGGACCTGCTCGCCACCACCTACGACGGCACCGAGTACGATCCCTATGGCACCAAGGGCACGCCAGAGACGCGCCACCAGTACCGCTACGTCGGCATCGACCGCACCTCCG
>NZ_JANGBP010000469.1:0-303 GCF_024462535.1 Adlercreutzia sp. DFI.6.23 | reverse complement strand
CGCAGGTGGGACAGCTGATAAGCTCGGGGGTGCGACGGCGCAAGTCCGGGGCGCCGAGCAACGTCCAGCAGGCCCGCACTTCCACCACGGGGTCGTCCGTGAGCGAGATGCGCATGGTGTCGCCGATGCCCTCTTCCAAAAGGACGCCCAGGCCGCATGCGCTTTTGATGATGCCTTGGAAGGCGGTTCCCGCCTCGGTGACGCCGATGTGCAGCGGCACCTCGGGCAGCTCAGCGGCCAACAGGCGATAGGTGTCGATGGTGGTCTGCACGTCGTGGGCCTTGGCTGACACCACAAGGTCGT
>NZ_JANGBP010000468.1:0-303 GCF_024462535.1 Adlercreutzia sp. DFI.6.23 | reverse complement strand
GCTACGCCTCTCGGCCTCGCCTTAGCTCCCGACTGACCCTGGGGGGATTAGCCTCGCCCAGGAACCCTTAGGCTCACGGCGCCAGGGTTTCTCGCCCTGGTCTCGTTACTCATGCCAGCAATCTCACCTCCGCGCGGTCCACAGCAGGTCGCCCTGCTGCTTCGCCCCCCGCGGAGAGCTCCCCTACCCCTGAATTCTCAGTCCGCCGCTTCGGTGCATCGCTTAGCCCCGTGAATTGTCGGCGCATGTCCACTCGACCAGTGAGCTGTTACGCACTCTTTAAATGCATGGCTGCTTCTAAGC
>NZ_JANGBP010000467.1:0-303 GCF_024462535.1 Adlercreutzia sp. DFI.6.23 | reverse complement strand
GTCGCAGTCGTTCTACCAGGTGAACGCCACGCAGACCGAGGTGCTTTACGACGAGGCCATCCGCTTGGCGAATCTTACGGGCGTCGAGACGGTTATCGACGCCTATTGTGGCACAGGCACCATTGGGCTGGTGGCCGCGAGCCGTGGGGCGGCCCGCGTTATCGGCGTCGATTCCGTGGAGGCGGCCATCCGCGACGCCGCCAACAACGCCCGCCACAACGGTGTGGAAAACGCCGAGTTCGTGGCGCAGGACGCTCCTCCGATGCTGCAAGCTCCTTCATGAAAGCGGTGGCGTCCTGCGCC
>NZ_JANGBP010000466.1:0-303 GCF_024462535.1 Adlercreutzia sp. DFI.6.23 | reverse complement strand
GGCGCGTCAAACTGTGGTGCGGGCTCGCCCTGTTCGCGCTTGTGCCGATCGCGCTCACCCTGTTCGCGTTGTACTTCAGATAAACGTTGTCGGAGCCCTCCTTCACGGTTTCCTCCACCGTCTTGCCCGACACTTTGCCGGTGCGCTTCTCCACCTGGGCCGCCTCACCGGGCACGTACACGTGGATGGCCCCCTCGCCCAGCTCCACCAGGCCCGGGGCCGTCTCCTCGGTAGTTACATCGTATTCCTCGGTCGCATCGGCGCCGTCGTCCAGCTGGACCATATCGCCCTTGTGCAGCTCAG
>NZ_JANGBP010000465.1:0-304 GCF_024462535.1 Adlercreutzia sp. DFI.6.23 | reverse complement strand
GACGTGGAAGCCGACGCGCTTTCGGCCAACGACGAGACGCGCTCCTTCTTCGCGAGCCTGGGGATGCCCACCACTCTTGCCGAGCTGGACGTGGAAGACACCGACATCCCGAAGATGCTGCCGACGCTGGCCCAGAACAAGGGCATCCCCTTCGGCACCTTCAAGAAGCTGACCCTGGAAGACGCCGAGGCCATCTACAAGCTGGCGCTGTAGGGGGCGGGGTTCGGAAGCCTAATTCTCGAGCAGCAGGTCTCCGTTGTCGAGCTTCTCCTGCAAGTAGTAGCGGAAGTAAGGGAGGTCGAAC
>NZ_JANGBP010000464.1:0-304 GCF_024462535.1 Adlercreutzia sp. DFI.6.23 | reverse complement strand
CTGCGAATGACGAAGCGGCGCGAATCGACGCGGCGGCTAGGGAAGAAGCCGCCGCTTTACTGAATGATGCCGAAGCGCGTAAGGCAGAGCTTGTTACCGAGATTGCCGACAAGGTGGGTGACCTTGCCGAGCGTGACAGCCAGCTCGAGGACGTGAAGCTCGATATCGAAGATGAGCAAGACCGATTGGAGTATCTTCGGCAACGAGCGGACGGAGTTGCGCGAGACATTGGAGAGCTTCAACCCATCGCTAGCGAGGTTCGGGGCTGGGAAGCTGCGGGAAAAGCTGAGCGCGGCGCAATCCT
>NZ_JANGBP010000463.1:0-304 GCF_024462535.1 Adlercreutzia sp. DFI.6.23 | reverse complement strand
CTCCATGAAGGGCCTCCGGCGCTTTTTGGAGAACCTCGGCGAGTGCGTCGAAGGCGCGGTGCTGACCGAGCAGGCCCGCGACGAGTACACGCGCCTGTTCATCGGTCCGGGTGAAGTGCCCTGCCAGCCGATGGAATCGCCCTACCGCACGAAGGACGCCGCCGTCTTCCAGGAGAACACTCTGGCCGTGCGTGCCATCTGTCGCGAGCGCGGGCTTCAACTTACGCGCCTCATGCGCATCCCCGATGACCATATCGCCACCATGTGCGGCTTTATGGCCCATGAGGCCGAGCGCTGCCTGGCG
>NZ_JANGBP010000462.1:0-304 GCF_024462535.1 Adlercreutzia sp. DFI.6.23 | reverse complement strand
TTCTTCGCGAACCAATTACCCATGGTGGGCGTGACGGTAACGGTGCTGGAGGCCGCCAGCCCGAGACCGACGAACACACCGGAGACATACCACATCCAGTGCTCATCGTAGAAGGCCATGGCCACAGTGGCCAGCACCTCCATGGCCACGGCCGCGATCAGGATGACCGGCAGTTTCACGCGCGTGAGCAATTTGCCCACCAGGGGCATGGCCAGGCCCATGCACACCATTTCTATGGTGGTATAGAGCGTCAGGGTAGAGAGTTCGCAGCCGATGTCCGTGCTGTCAGGATAGAACCACTGCG
>NZ_JANGBP010000461.1:0-304 GCF_024462535.1 Adlercreutzia sp. DFI.6.23 | reverse complement strand
CTCTCGTGGCATAACCGCCGCAGCTCCACCCGGAGCGCGCGTCTACGCAAACGAGTACTTGAGATAGGAGAATTACCATGGAGTCACCCAGGGTCCTGCCAGAATCGGGCGACAGGGTTCGATTCGAATTCGACGGAAACCTCATCTCCGGTACCGTATTCGTCGTCGACCCTAGGGGTGGCGGAGTTTGTTTCGGTATTTGCCCCAGCTGCGATGTGAGAGCCGATGACGGCACGCTTCACAAGCATGTCCCCATCAACGAGGCCGAGCCTTTATCGGTTGAGCAGAGGTAAGTTGGCGGGCC
>NZ_JANGBP010000460.1:0-304 GCF_024462535.1 Adlercreutzia sp. DFI.6.23 | reverse complement strand
AGTGCGGTCGCGTGCTGGCGCCCGTCGGCGTGCTGCTGGCCGAGGTTCCCGTGGCGGAGCCGAACGGTAAGGGGCGCGCGGGCGATGCCGATTTCGCAGTGGATGCCAGTCGCGCGGCCGTCGTCGAGGCGGCCCGCGCCCTTCCGAACGCCGTGCAGGCGGCGCCGACTTTCGAGGAACTTCTCGCGTGGCTTGCGACGGCGGGGTTCTCCGAGCCCGTGATTCGCTGCGAGCGGCCGCTTTCCCCCGAGGAGGGCAGCGCGCCCGACCGCCCTGTCCCCACCGTGCCCGGCGACGACGCGAC
>NZ_JANGBP010000046.1:0-548 GCF_024462535.1 Adlercreutzia sp. DFI.6.23 | reverse complement strand
CGACGAGATGGGGCACAGGTGCGAGCACCATTTACGGAAGAAGATCACCTCGACGGCTATCAGCGCCGGGATGATGAGCACCGACCAGGTGACATCGCCGCCGCCGAATAGCGCGATAAGCAGAAACACCATGGCGAACGACAGACCCACGGGGCATACCAGGCAGAATACCGGGAATCCGAAGATGGCGGCGGAAAGCAGGGGTGCCGCCCAGGATAATGTGGCGGGAATCGGCCGGCTTTCGGTCGGCGCAGGAGGAGCATCCGCCCGCGCACGAGGTTTTCAGGGCGCGCTTCTCGGCGGCGGAAAGGGGCGTGGCCTTCGTTGCTGGCGCCGCTGAGGTAGCTGCGGTTGCGGAGGGGCGACCGAGGTCGCCCCCTACGGAGGAGATCCCAGGGGCAGCGTCGGGCGCGGAGGAGATCCCGGAGGCAGCCCCTGCCGTAGAGGTGCCGCCCATCTTGAAGATGCCGCGCAGCTTGCTCCATACGGGCACGGGGCAGAGCCACCCGCAGAAGGCGCGCCCCAAAAGCAGGATGGCGGCCACGGCC
>NZ_JANGBP010000459.1:0-304 GCF_024462535.1 Adlercreutzia sp. DFI.6.23 | reverse complement strand
GTTACGGCGATACCCGCCGTGAACCCAGTGGTGATGGTGAAGGGGACGAAGCGGATGATGGCACCCAGCTAGAACAGACCCATGAGAACGAGCAGGATGCCCGCAATAATGGTGGCAGCAATGAGGCCCTCCATGCCATCGGTGGCCACAATGCCGGCCACACTGGTGGCGAAGGCCGCCGTGTGACCCGAGATCTGCACGCGACTGCCACCGAGGAACGCGATGAGGAAGCCGGCGACGATGGCGGTGTAGAGGCCCTGTTCCGGCGAGACGCCCGAGGCGATGCCCAGCGCGATGGAAAGCG
>NZ_JANGBP010000458.1:0-304 GCF_024462535.1 Adlercreutzia sp. DFI.6.23 | reverse complement strand
CGGGCGTGCCGGCCGGCACGCCCGTCACGATGGCCGTAAGTTTCGGCCCGTGACTTTCTCCGGCAGTGATGTATTCCATAGACGCAGCTTTCTCGCAGGGCGCGCCGACAGAGGGCGCCCGAGACAGATCGGCACCCATTGTAGCGCACGCAGAGGCACCCGACCGTTTCGGGACGGTAAAGTGCGGGCGGAAGCGGCCCCTGAGCCCTCTTAGAACTCGGCGTTGCCCACCGTGCGCGGGTGCGGGATGACATCGCGGATATTGCTCACGCCCGTGAGGTACATCACCAAGCGCTCGAACCCG
>NZ_JANGBP010000457.1:0-304 GCF_024462535.1 Adlercreutzia sp. DFI.6.23 | reverse complement strand
TCCATGCCGGTGAACGTAAGGCCCGTGGCCAGCGCGCGCACGTCTTTCACCGGCATGTCGCGGCCCTCGGCGACGAAGTTGATGAACACCTCGTTGATCTGATCCACCTGATCCTGGTACCAGGCGCGCTCCTCCTCGGTGAGCGGGCGGTTGCCGGCGCCGGAGTCCTTGGCGTCGCCCGAGGTGATGTTCTCGACGGATATACCCAGCTTCTCGTAGAGCCCCGACAGGTCGGTCACCGACATGATGACGCCGATGGAGCCGATGGAGGTCGTCTTGTCCGTGAAAATGTAGTCGGCCTGGG
>NZ_JANGBP010000456.1:0-304 GCF_024462535.1 Adlercreutzia sp. DFI.6.23 | reverse complement strand
ATGAGGCGGCGCCCACCTCTGCCGATGAGGGCATGGCTCGCGATGGAGCGGCCTCCCACGCCTATGTTAATAGCGTGGAGCTTGTCGATGCCGATGTAACGGTGTATGCGGCATGGGGGTATCAGGAGCATGTTTGGGGCGACTGGGCTGTCGAAACTCCTTCGACCTGCGTTCAGCAAGGAACCGAAAAGCGCACCTGCACTACGTGTGACGCCGTTGAAAGACGGCCGCTCAATGTTCTTCCCCACGAGTGGGAGGCGAATTTCACGGTAGACAAGCCCGTTACCTGCGTTGAGGACGGTCT
>NZ_JANGBP010000455.1:0-304 GCF_024462535.1 Adlercreutzia sp. DFI.6.23 | reverse complement strand
GTGGCTTCCACGCCATAGGTGCGATGCCAGGCGCGGACGAGCATGTCGGAGGACGCTTTGGTGGAGCTGTAGGTGCTCGATGGGCGATTGGGCGTTTCCTCCGTGAATCGATTCGGGTCATCCAAGGCCAAATCACCATAGACCTCGTCGGTCGAGATGTGGTGAAAGCGCACGCCATGGTTCCGAGCCGCCTGGAGAAGCGTAACGGTGCCCTCAACGTTGGTGCGAAGGAAGGGGGTGGGATCGGCGATGGAGTTGTCGTTGTGGCTCTCGGCGGCGAAATTGACGCAGGCGTCGGCTTCCG
>NZ_JANGBP010000454.1:0-304 GCF_024462535.1 Adlercreutzia sp. DFI.6.23 | reverse complement strand
CCAGGCCCCACTGGCGCAGATTCTCGGTGTCGGCGCCGCGCAGCACGTCCACCACCGTCGTCTTGCCGAAGCGGCCGCGCAGAGCCTGCACGCAGCGCATGATGGCGCGAGCCTCGGCGGTGACATCCACGGCCTCGAATTCCCCGTCGCAGTTCGAGCAGCACCGCTTCGCCGACGAGCTTGCAGAATTTTCCTCGGTCGGGAGAGCGGACCAAGATCCACCCCTACGGAGGGTGGGGTCGCAGGCGGCATGGCCATCGCGGGAGTCTGGGGCGCAGGCAGCACCGTCAAGCAGGTTTGCGCC
>NZ_JANGBP010000453.1:0-304 GCF_024462535.1 Adlercreutzia sp. DFI.6.23 | reverse complement strand
TTCGTGCCGAAGGTCTCCACCATGACCGACACGGGCTTCGCCACGCCGATGGCGTAGGCGATCTGCACCTCGCACCCAATGAAGCCGGCGCGTTCCGTCACGGGCAGCTTCCACTCCGTGGATGTGTGGCGTCCTTCTACGTGGGCAAGCGCCCTGGTGGCGGCAATGAGGCAGGTTCCGCAGACGATGACGGCCACGGCGTCCGCGGCTATCTGCAGTTCGGTGCCGAGGGCCCCCACGCCGGCCACGACAACGGCCTTCAGTACGCGGCTCCCGGCCAGGGCGATCACTACGTGGACGAGCT
>NZ_JANGBP010000452.1:0-304 GCF_024462535.1 Adlercreutzia sp. DFI.6.23 | reverse complement strand
GATGGTCCAGGCACGGCGATCGAGCCCGAGCTCGCCGGCCACGGCCAAACTCGTGGCCCCGGTCTGCAGCTCGTAGGTATCCCCCGCCTCGATGTCCTTCAGCGGAATGGAGTGGAACAAGAACAGAAGGCGATCTCCCGACTCTTCGGAAAAGCCCGCGTTGCGGATGGAGGCGGCCACGGCCCGGACGTAGGTGGCGTCCTCGCCGTAAGCGTCGATAAGGCGCACGTCGCCCTTGAACCTCGCGCGGCGCACCGCCTTGGCCACGCCGTCGCTCACCGAGCCGGTGGTGGAAAACGCCGAC
>NZ_JANGBP010000451.1:0-304 GCF_024462535.1 Adlercreutzia sp. DFI.6.23 | reverse complement strand
CGTTACCAAGGATCGCCTGTACGCCGAGGCGCCGGCCTCGCCGCGCCGCCGGGCCGTGCAGACCGTGCCCATGAACATCCTGGAGGTGCTCGTGCGGGTCATGGCCCCCATCCTGTCGTTCACCACCGACGAGGTGTGGGAGTGCTACCCGCCGGCCTTCCGCGCCATCGAGGGCCGCGAGGCCTCGGTGCAGCTGGCCGGTTGGCCGTGCGCGCGCGACTTCGTGCCTTCTCTGCCTGCCGATGCGGGCGCGCAAGTGGCGACCATAGAGGAGATGATGGCCGTCCGCGAGGTGGTCACCAAG
>NZ_JANGBP010000450.1:0-304 GCF_024462535.1 Adlercreutzia sp. DFI.6.23 | reverse complement strand
CGGGCGTAACCTATGTGCCGGGGAATTCGTTCTTCCCCGATGGCAAAACCGGGCGCAACTCCATGCGCGTGAACTTCAGCTTCGAGACGCCCGAATCCATCACCTGCGCCTGGAGGGCTTTTCTCAGAAAAGTTCCGCTGAAGATCAAGATCCTCGGTCTCGTTGTTGTGGCGATTCTTATAATTTTGATTTTCGGGGTCGCTTTACCGCTAGCGCTCGACTACTTCCAAATCTCCGATGTCTACGGCACTTTTCAGCGTCGCGTCAGAGAGGTACTGCGTTTCATCGTTGTCGAGCGCTAGCG
>NZ_JANGBP010000045.1:0-551 GCF_024462535.1 Adlercreutzia sp. DFI.6.23 | reverse complement strand
ATAAAAAGTCTTTCCGCGCTGCAGCTGGGCAACCAAGTAGTGGCGCTCACCCAAGCCGCATGCGATGCCGTTCGCATCGTGGATGAACGTAGCCTCAGCGAGGCCGAGCGGACCGAGCTGATTGCCACGAGCGAGGCGAACCGGGCCGAGGGAGTGGCTTTGGCTGAGCGCATCTGTCGCGAGCACCGCCGCGAGGGACACTTCATCGACGAGATACTGGAAGCCGGTGTTCCCCTTGGCTGACCTGCGATTAGACCAACGACAACTGTGCGACATCCAGGGACGTCTCTTCGAACTGGCCCGCGCGCGCGGCTACGATTGCCCCACCTTCATCGAGGCCTTCATGAACAGCGACGTGGCGCGACGTATGGAAGGGGTCTTCGACTTCCTGCAGTGGGCCGGGGAGGAATACCTGTTGGAAGAGCTTGACGACGAAGTGGGCGGCCTGCCCCGTTCCGGAGCTTCCTGGGGCCGGGAACCCATGTACTGGACCGGCTACCTGTACCGTTTGTGGCACTATCTCACCGGCGAGACGAGTCGCGCCATCTACG
>NZ_JANGBP010000449.1:0-304 GCF_024462535.1 Adlercreutzia sp. DFI.6.23 | reverse complement strand
GTCGTCTTCCATGGACGAGATGAGCCGCAGGACCTCTTCGCGGGAAAGCTCTGCCAGCTCCTTGTTCACCTGCTGGCAGTGGTGCCCTCCACGTCTTCCGTGATGAAGCCCATGATGTCGTTGATGGCCTTGCGGATAGTCTGGGGCTTGATACCGTGCTCCTCGTTGTAGGCCATTTGGATGTCGCATCTGCCTGTGCTCAAGGAGCATGGTGTGGTGGACGCCGGCGGTTTCGGGCTCGCCATCCTCTTCGACGCCTTCACCGCGGCGCTGCTCGGGCGCTCCGGCACCATGGTCGACGAGA
>NZ_JANGBP010000448.1:0-304 GCF_024462535.1 Adlercreutzia sp. DFI.6.23 | reverse complement strand
GGCCCTTCGTTTGTCGCTGCAAGGCAGCACAAGCTTACTTCACGTCGTCCAGCTTCTTGCCGGAATGATCGTGTGTCATGCACATGGCGATGAACGCGACGACCGCGATGGCCACCATGTACCAGGCCGGCGCAATGGCGTTGCCCGTAAGGTCGATCAACCAGAACGAGATGAACGAGGCCGAGCCGCCGAAGATGGCGTTCGCCAGGTTAAACGAAAGGGCGAAGCCGGAGTAGCGCATGTCGGTCGGGAACGTCTCGGTGAGGTAGCTGGCCAGGGTGCCATCGTTGATGGTGAGCAACAG
>NZ_JANGBP010000447.1:0-304 GCF_024462535.1 Adlercreutzia sp. DFI.6.23 | reverse complement strand
GGGAAGTCGGGGCCGGGCATGGCGGTGAGCAGGTCCTCCGTCGTGCAATCCGGGTTATCGATCATGAGGCAGGTGGCGTCGATGGCCTCGCCCAGGTTGTGGGGCGGGATGTTGGATGAACGAGGGTTTCCAGAGAGACGCCCTCGACCTCGGCGTTGGCGATGGCGCCGCCGCCGGCAACGTTGGTAGCGCAGGAGCAGGCCATCACGTAGGAGGTCGCTTCCTCCACTTCTCCGGTCTTCTGTACAACATCGTCTCCTACGGCGTGAACCCCGAGACCGAGACCATCGACTACGACGAGCTC
>NZ_JANGBP010000446.1:0-305 GCF_024462535.1 Adlercreutzia sp. DFI.6.23 | reverse complement strand
GCAAGGCCCTCGGCCAGGCCTTGCTCCCGACCCTCGGCCAGGCCCTGTTCAAGCCCCATCTGGAGGCCGATTATTTGACCGCGCGCTTGTCCCTTTTTCTCAGCAATGCGCCTTTGAATTTCCATGTCTTCCTCAAACGTCAGCAACGCCATCTTCTCCTTCCGCCAATTCTCGTTTTTGTTGGCCTTTTTCACCGCACCGGCAAGCTGGCCCATAAGCGGATCTTCCCCGGCTTCCCCCGTCCAAACATCGTGTAGCAGGTTCCGCAAGCGCCCCTCGGGGAGCTTGCCCCTGCTTGGGGCAAG
>NZ_JANGBP010000445.1:0-305 GCF_024462535.1 Adlercreutzia sp. DFI.6.23 | reverse complement strand
TCCAATTCGGAGGGCCGCTTTGCTGGTAGGGGAACTCGCCAGACGAATCGTGGCTATTTTGGAATATGAGCCGGCACAGCATTGACAAAGGCGATGAGGCCGGTCGCTTGGTGATGCTGATCCCTTATCGAAGGGAATCCTGAATCCGCCCTAGGTGGGAGGAGAGCTTCTCGAAAGAATCCGTGGAGTTGCAGTGCTCCATGCGGCATGCCTCTTTGGAGGCAACTTCCGCATTCACCCCGGCGTTGGCGAGCAGACGCTCGAAGAAGCGGTGCTTGGCGAGGGTGGCCTCGGCGTGGCGCCCG
>NZ_JANGBP010000444.1:0-305 GCF_024462535.1 Adlercreutzia sp. DFI.6.23 | reverse complement strand
TTCGATGGCGAGCTCGCGATGCTTCTCGGGCGGGATGCGCAACGCGAACTTACCCGACTAGGTGCGACTGGCCAGAGGGGTGGGCGCTTCTTCGCCGCTCTCGGCCATGTCCTCTAGAACGGTGCTCACGACCGCAACTATGACGCAGGAAATTCTCGGTTCAGTCCTCGCGCAGACCGCGGTTGCGTCGCGTTTGAGGTAATGGGGCCATGCGAAAATGAAAAGCCGCAAGCGCTGGGATGGAACATTCGCGGATTGGGAACCCATCGCGCGTCGTATCGCCGCTGGCCAAAACCGCGCGCGAG
>NZ_JANGBP010000443.1:0-305 GCF_024462535.1 Adlercreutzia sp. DFI.6.23 | reverse complement strand
TGCCGCGCGGGCCGGGGTCGACCCGAAAGAGCGCTGGGCCGCGGCGGCCTCCTGGGCGCGACGGGCCTGGCGAGCCTCCAGTTCGGCAGCCGCGCGGGCCGCGCGGCAGCAGCTTCTGCGCACCCCGCCGCAGCCGGCCGTCCTGCTGCGGGCGTTCCCGCCCAGGCCCAGGGCTTCGCGCCGGTGAAGCCGGCTTACGGTGCGCCTTCCGGCGCTCGCGCCCGCCACGCGCGCTAGCGGTCTTCCCGCTGCGCCACTTTCCCAAACTCAAAAGGCCAGCGCCGAGGATGCTTTCGGCGCTGGCC
>NZ_JANGBP010000442.1:0-305 GCF_024462535.1 Adlercreutzia sp. DFI.6.23 | reverse complement strand
CCCGCGAATAACGATCGGCCTTATCTCGTGTCATGGCTCCAAAGCCACGCGCAGGACATATTCTCCTCGTGATCGAAAGCGCTCGTGCCCACAGCCTCGGTGTCTCGGCGCTTCTGCGCCAGCCGGAGTTCAGCGATTCGAAGGCCCTGCTGCCGGTCATAGAAGTGCTGGAGGACGACCGCGTGTAGGCCGAGCACGGCGGGCAGCCGATGAGGCCCACCAGCGCGTTGGCCAGGCCGAAGGTGCGCATCTCGCCGTCGGGAGACGGCGCGGGCACATCGCCCGCCGAGAACGCCTCGACACAC
>NZ_JANGBP010000441.1:0-305 GCF_024462535.1 Adlercreutzia sp. DFI.6.23 | reverse complement strand
GCACGTCCTTGGGACGCTTCATCCAGAGAAGCGCCTTGCGAACCAAAGCGCCGTAGGCCAGGGGTCTCTTAGCGGCGTCTTTTGTGACGACGTAAAGGTCGACGTCGGTAGTAGCCCGCCGACACCGTGTTTCCCGCAAGGTATATCTCTCCCACTTCCCCGCAAAGCAGCTCCTCACCGGTTTCCGGATTGCGAATAAGGGCACGCACGCCATCGCTCAAATAGCCCACGGGCAAAGGATTCACCTCACGTGCCAAGTTCTCGCTTCAACAACTTTGTCCTTCGCGGCGCCAGCTGCTCCAGCT
>NZ_JANGBP010000440.1:0-305 GCF_024462535.1 Adlercreutzia sp. DFI.6.23 | reverse complement strand
TTGAACCTGCTGGAGACCGGGGAAGTACCGCGGGAAATCTAGCTGCAGGGTTCCCTGGGGCGGAGCCGCGGGGTACTGCTCAGTCGCTCAGACAGTCCTCGATGGTATCGAAGGGCACCACTTGACGGTAGACGCGCGGGTGCTGACGCGGGACGTCCTCGAACATGGGCTGCTCGAAGTTCATCTCGCGCACCGAAAGTGCCACGCACAGACCGCACAGAGGCACGAAGATCAGGGGGACGAGAAAAGCCGTTAGCGCAATGGCACTAAATACAGGGCAAGGTAGATGAAGGGAGCGATAGCCG
>NZ_JANGBP010000044.1:0-556 GCF_024462535.1 Adlercreutzia sp. DFI.6.23 | reverse complement strand
CGGCCTTGCGGGCCTCATTTTGGGATGGGCCGCGCCCTTCTCCGCCGTGCGCCAGCGCAAGCGGGTAGTGGCGACCGTAGCCGCCATGTTCGCCGGCGGGGCGCTCTACCTGATTGTCGTGCTGCTCCCCGCCCCGCTCTCCTTCGCCGTCGCGCTCGCGCTCGCACCCACCTCCCTGTTCCTCGCCCTGACCATAGACCGCTTCCCCGCTCCAGGCGATGAGACCGATTCTTTCCCGACAATTGGCGGCACGACCGAAACGGGTGCAGAAAACGGCGGCGGCAAAGCCGAAGCCGATACGATCGCCGCGGCCGAAGCCGAAACCCGACCCTGCTCCAGCGCCGGTCATCCCGATCTCACACGGCTCTTCGGCCCCGAGCTCTCGCTGGCCATCGTTGTCTACGGCGCCCTGTTCGTCCTAGCTGGTCACATGCTTCCCGAGGTCGAACTCGCATGGATGGCCTCGGTACTGCCGGGAATCGCCAACGTGGGCGCCCTCCTCGTCTCGGAAACCGTGCTCACCCTCTATCTGGTGAAGCGCATCCGCATCGAGAGC
>NZ_JANGBP010000439.1:0-305 GCF_024462535.1 Adlercreutzia sp. DFI.6.23 | reverse complement strand
CGAGAACTTCGCCGAGCTGCGCGAGGAGCTCGTCGGTAGCGGGCACGTCTTCAAGAGCGAGACGGATACCGAGGTGGTGGCGCACCTCGTGGAGGAGTCCTACCACCGCATGCTCGCCGAAGGCACCGGCGACCTGCGTGCGGCGGTGGCCGAGGCGGCCGCACGACTCGTCGGGGCCTACGGCCCGGCCGTCATGGCCGATGCCGAGCCGGGCACGATCATCGCCTGCCGCAAGGATTCCCCCATCGTGGTGGGCTGCGGCGAGACCGGCAGCTACGTGGCCTCCGACATCATCGCGATGATCG
>NZ_JANGBP010000438.1:0-305 GCF_024462535.1 Adlercreutzia sp. DFI.6.23 | reverse complement strand
CCCGAAGATGCCCAGGCCTATCTGGAAATGCCCATGGGCATCATGTTCACCGCCGACCAGTACGCAGAGAAGTCAGGGCGCTCCGCAGAAGAATGCGCCGCTCTGTGCGAGGATCTCTCCGCCCGAGGATTGCTTTTCCGCTCCCGCTCCGATGGCGAGGCGAAATATCACCAGCTGGCAGAGGCCCATGGCATTTGGGAATACAACCTGAACAAGTATGAGGAGAATCAGGGCGAGTACGTGAACCTCCACAACAATGCCTACGGTGCCGACATTCGCTTCCAGCTCTTTAACGCCCAAAGTTG
>NZ_JANGBP010000437.1:0-305 GCF_024462535.1 Adlercreutzia sp. DFI.6.23 | reverse complement strand
CGCATGAGCACCGAGTTGCGCATGGTGCCGTAGGACTCGCCATACAGGTACAAGGGCGCGTTCCAGCGCTCGTGGGTGGTGAGCCACTGGGCGATGCCGCACATGAAGGCGTCCGCGTCGCCGTCGACGCCCCACACCTTCTTGGGGTCGTAGCCCTCGGCCACCTTGGAGTAGCCGGTGCCCATGGCGTCCAGATACACCAGATCGGTCGTGGGCAGAAGCGAGAAGGGATTGTCCTCAGGCGCCGTCGGACAGGGCAGCTGCTTGATGGAGCTGATGGGCACGCGGCGCGGGCCCAAGCCGCC
>NZ_JANGBP010000436.1:0-305 GCF_024462535.1 Adlercreutzia sp. DFI.6.23 | reverse complement strand
CCAGCACCTCCTTGATGCCCAGCTGCAGGATGCCGTCCGACCCCTTGCCTATGTCCTCGCCCGAGTAGAGTATCTCGACCCCGTACTTCCTGAGCGTGATGCGCAGTAATGCCATCTCGTCGCGGTTGCGCATGATGCGCGGCACCTTGTAGATCACCACGAAATCGAACAGGCCGGCCTTGGCGTCGATAATGGACCAATCCCTATCATCCCAAAGGGAACGAAACGCAACTGCGCCCGCTACCTCTGCCATCTGAACAACCCAGAGAAGCATCAATACAGCGAAGCTGATGTGCTCGAATTCC
>NZ_JANGBP010000435.1:0-305 GCF_024462535.1 Adlercreutzia sp. DFI.6.23 | reverse complement strand
ATGACGGCGAGCACCCCCACGAGCGGCAAGTCGATGTCGGCATAGGCGTCCCAGCTGCCGTCCTTCTTCAGCGCCTCTTCCAAGAGCCCCTTCAGCAGTCGGACCGCCGTGGCGCGGATGGCCGCGCGCTCGGCGTCGGTTTCGGCCTCGGGCAGCGTGGGGGCGGCCAGGACCTCCATGATCGAGTCGTAGGTGTAGGCGGAAAGCGACGAGTTCAGCACGTAGCCCGCCACGGACAGGTCGAAGCCGTCGGCAGAGAGCACCTCCCCATCGCTCACGAGAGCCGGCTCGGCGGTGTCGGCCGG
>NZ_JANGBP010000434.1:0-306 GCF_024462535.1 Adlercreutzia sp. DFI.6.23 | reverse complement strand
CAAAGGACAAAAGCGCCGAGAGTACCGTAAACACCTGTGCCAGCATGACACGTCCCTTGACGGGACCAGACAGGCGCCTGATATGACACGTCGGCCAGAGAATCGGCCAGCGCGTTGCGCTCGCGGGACAGCTGGTCGCGGGTGCGCGAAAGGCGCGACACCATATTCGACAGCTCGTTGGCGAGCACCGCCACGTCGCCCTCACGGCAGTTCGAGAAGCCCACCGTGTGGCCCGAATGCAGCACCTCGTCGATCTACTCGGCGAGCCGGCGAATCTGGCGGTGGCGGTACAGCGACACGACGAGG
>NZ_JANGBP010000433.1:0-306 GCF_024462535.1 Adlercreutzia sp. DFI.6.23 | reverse complement strand
CATCAAGGAGGCGTCATCATTGAAGATAAAGAGTTGCTCGAGAAGATCATCGCGAAGCAGAGCGTCATCATTCCGGCCATGGAAAAGACCGGCGAGACTAAGGACATCCCCGAGAAGTTGCGCCACGCCATGGCCGCGGCCGAGGAATGGGCCGACGTCATCGAGAAGAAAGAGGGCCGCGACACGGAAGCCCGTCGCTGGCCAGTGAAGCAGTTCGCCGAAGAGGCCCACGAGCACATCGCCCTGTTCGATCACGAGACGCGACAGCAGATCCAAGAGTACTGCGAGCTGGTGGCCCGCCTCCCC
>NZ_JANGBP010000432.1:0-306 GCF_024462535.1 Adlercreutzia sp. DFI.6.23 | reverse complement strand
ACCGTGTCCCTCTACAACGCCGACAACGGAACGCTTACGGGCACGGCAACACCCCACGTCTTTGAGCTGAGGGATGACACAGTTCCTGCGAGAGACTCGTTTATCAAGGCCATATCCCCTTCGTGCCTCGTTATGGGCAATGTAACGGGGCCAGGCGGCGTTGTGGTCATTGATCCCCTCACGACTGAAGTCCTCTTGGATCTGGATGACATCTACCCGCTTACGGCAATACCGCTCGAGAACGAGACGGGCTCCTCCGACTTCGGGCTGCTGACGTATGGCACTCGTTCCATAGCGGCTTTTCTC
>NZ_JANGBP010000431.1:0-306 GCF_024462535.1 Adlercreutzia sp. DFI.6.23 | reverse complement strand
CGAGCTTCTTCTGCGGCCTTGTGGTCTCGGGCATCTTCGCCGCGGCCATGAGCTACTCTTCCAGCTACCTGCTCATCTCCGGCTCCGCTGTGGCCACCAACATCTTCAAGGGTCTCATCAAGCGCGATGCCACCGACAACCAGGTCATGATCGTGGCCCGCATCACGCTGACGGTCATTCTGCTTCTGGGCATTTTCCTGGCCATGGTCCAGAACTCCTCCATCTTCGACATCGTGTCCTACGCCTGGGCCGGCTTCGGCGCGTCCTTCGGCCCGCTCATGCTGTGCTCGCTGTACTGGCGCCGCA
>NZ_JANGBP010000430.1:0-306 GCF_024462535.1 Adlercreutzia sp. DFI.6.23 | reverse complement strand
GGCTCCTATCACGAAGGGGGAGCTCCTTCGGAGCTCGCGTTAGAAGGGGTCGGCTATCAGGTGAGGTGATGCCGCTTGGGAGGCGCGACCGAGGTCGCCCCCTACGGATCAGCCTTCAGCGCAGATTGGTTTCGCTCTGCGCATCTCCCTAGGCGTCGGGAAGCAGGCCGAGGGCGGCGAGGTCTTCCTTCACGTCGGGCATGTCGTAGTAGTCCAGGCACTCGGCCGTCGGGCAGCCCAGCTCGGGATCCCATCCAAAGCATTCGTACATCATGGTGAGGGCCGTTTGGAAATCCTCTTTGTCCA
>NZ_JANGBP010000043.1:0-562 GCF_024462535.1 Adlercreutzia sp. DFI.6.23 | reverse complement strand
TGGCCGAATTCTCGCGAAGAACGGGGCTCTCGAGATCGAGGGCCCGCACATTGAAAGCGAGAGGTTTCGTCGTCACGCCCCACGGGCGCTGCGGGATGCGCGCTGCCACGACGGTGATCAGCGGCTTCGAGGGCATTGTGAACGCCCTGCTCTCGGAGGGCGTCACCAACTCCGAGGTCGTTTTCGAGCGCATCAGGGGCCAGGGCTACGAGGGCGGCAGGACCTCCGTGAAGAACTATATCGCCGCGCATGCCGACCTGGTTCCCTCGAAGAGGAGGCTCGCGGGCGCCGACCCGCAGGCGAGCCGCGGCAGGAGATTCTCCACATCGCCCGGCGAGTCCTACCAGATGGACTGGGGATTCGTCGATGTCGAGGACTGGACCGGAGGCATGTTCAGCATCGCGTGCTTCGCGATGGTGTGCCACCACTGCGGCACGTGCTACGTGGAGTTCTTCCCCAATGCGCGCCAGGAGAGCCAGTTCATCGGCATGATCCACGCGTTCGCGGTGATGGGGGTGCCAGAGTGCGTGCTGACCGACAACATGAAGTCGGTGGTGCTGCG
>NZ_JANGBP010000429.1:0-306 GCF_024462535.1 Adlercreutzia sp. DFI.6.23 | reverse complement strand
CGCTTATAACTCTCGATTTGCCCCAAAAACGGGGGTGTTCGCCGACCGAGAGCCTCGACACCTGTACAGTAGGCGCGGCCGAGAGGGGCGACCAAGGTCGCCCCCTACGGGAAAGATCGCTCGCGGGTTCGCCCAAGGGAGTCAGCGAAGGGCCGACAGGCGCCTGTCGGATCCGCAGTGTCGGTGGGGCTTGTCACCCGCATGGCGAGCGGAGGCACCCGTCGAAGAAAAAGCTTCAGCTGGGCGAAGCATCCTCGGTGCCCGCGAAAGGGAACCCTACACGGCGCGCCAGGTGGGGCGGTCGGG
>NZ_JANGBP010000428.1:0-306 GCF_024462535.1 Adlercreutzia sp. DFI.6.23 | reverse complement strand
CACGCGCGCGCCCTCGGCGCCGAACATCTTCGCGATACCCGAACCGATGCCGCTGGTGGAGCCGGTGACGATGGCGACTTTGTCCTTCAAACGATCCTTGCTTGTCTTCTTTCTACGCGAGAATGCCAGCCAACAACGATAATTCTATCAGTAGGCATCCTTTGCGCTACCATAGAGGCCGCACAAACAAGGCGAGCGAGAAAAAGAGGCGTCGTGGAAAATACCGAAGGCAGAATTGCAGCGCAGGGTTCTTCGAGGGAAGAGCCCCGCGATCTTGGGGCAGATCGTGCCGTGTGCACGATCTGC
>NZ_JANGBP010000427.1:0-306 GCF_024462535.1 Adlercreutzia sp. DFI.6.23 | reverse complement strand
CAGAAGGAGCGCAAGCGCGCCTTCGACGACGTGAGCGACGAGCTGAACGCCCAGAAGAACGAGCAGGAAGAGGCGTTGGCGGCCCAGGAGGCTAAGCGCGCCGAGGCCCAAAGCGTCGTGTAGGATGCCACGGCCCGTCTGGAGGGCGCTCAGGAGGAGCACGCGGCCCGTCGGGCCGAGCTCGCCGCTCAGGCCGAGGCCCTGCGCAAGCAGGAAGAGGAGGCCGCCGCAGCGGCGGCCGCGGCTGTGCAGGAGAGCCCCGACGCCAATACGGGCGATCGCGAGCCGGTGGTATCCGACGACGAG
>NZ_JANGBP010000426.1:0-306 GCF_024462535.1 Adlercreutzia sp. DFI.6.23 | reverse complement strand
CTTCACGCCGCCGAGCAAGCCGGTCTCGCCGTTGGTCTCGGCGTAGTCCACCGAGCGGGCGAAGTCGTCGAGCACCGGGATAAGGCTCTCCATGAGCTTCTCCGTGGCACGCACCTTCTCGGCCTCGCGCTGCTCGGCCATGCGCCGACGGTAGGTATCCCACTCGGCGTGCAGGCGCACGTACTTGTCCTGCCAAACGGCGGCCTCGGCCTTGGCAGCAGCCAGCTCCTCGGAGTCCTCGATCGCGCTCGCCACCGCTTCAGCGGCGGCCTGCTCGAGCTCGGCATCCAGCTCGCCGGCCTCGTT
>NZ_JANGBP010000425.1:0-306 GCF_024462535.1 Adlercreutzia sp. DFI.6.23 | reverse complement strand
AGTAATCGGCGCCGTCGTTGTAGAGGTACTGCATCTTCTTGGACTCAAGACGCATGGAATCGAACTTCGTGCCGGCGTTGAAGGTGTAGTCGACCACGCGGCCGGTCTTGATGTCCTTGAGCTTGGTGCGCACGAACGCGCCGCCCTTGCCCGGCTTCACATGCTGGAACTCGACGATGGTGCATATCTTGCCGTTGTTGATGATGCACATGCCGTTCTTGAAATCGGCGGTAGAAATGCTTGCCACGGATGTTTCCTTTCCTGCTCACGCGCCGCGGCAAACCCTCTGGTCGCCCGCCGCGTTTG
>NZ_JANGBP010000424.1:0-306 GCF_024462535.1 Adlercreutzia sp. DFI.6.23 | reverse complement strand
GGAGGCGGGAGCCGAGGCGCTTTCGTAGGAGGGGACGTAGGTGACGATGTCCCCGTTCACGTCGATGGAGTCCGCTACTATTTCATCGCCTTCGGGGGAGATGGTCTCGAGGGGCTCGGTCACGTCGACGGCCTCCACGTCGATGGAATCGTCGGAGCTTTCGGGTGTCTCGCCGGCAGCGCTCGCGGCGGTCTTGGCTGTGGCATCGTGGCTCGCGCTGTGCTTGGCAGACAGGGAGGCGCGGCTGGAAACCGCGTCCATGGCCAGCTCGTCGTGGATGTCGTCGAACTCGGAGGCCATGGCCAC
>NZ_JANGBP010000423.1:0-306 GCF_024462535.1 Adlercreutzia sp. DFI.6.23 | reverse complement strand
GTTTCCACGGTATCGGCGGCCACCGTGTCCACAATGTACTTCTTTATGCCGCGGATATTCACCGGCGCGTCCACCATCGTGCGGCGACAACGCTCCTCGCAGGGGTGCTCGCACACAAGCGCGCAGACCGTAGGGAAGGGATTGTCCTTGCGGATCATCTTCACCGCCTCGGCAAGGCGGCCTTCCACGGCCAGCGCGATGTAGGCCGGCACGTTCACATGGGCCGGACACCGCGTGACGCAGGGCACCGTCTGGCGCGTGCCGGGAGCGCAGGCGCCCGCCTCCACATGGCTGGCGAACTCGTCG
>NZ_JANGBP010000422.1:0-306 GCF_024462535.1 Adlercreutzia sp. DFI.6.23 | reverse complement strand
AGAGACCGCTGCTCACCACACCGCCAATCATGGCCTGAGCCATATTGCCGCATCCAATAAAACCAATTGTATCTTTCATTTTAATCCTCCGTCCGTTCAATTATTTTTAAATTGTAAACCTCAAAACTCAATTACACCTTTATTTTAAACCTCTTTCACCCTTTATACAAACAAATTATGCGCTTTTTACTCACTCATTATTTTACGGCCCTCTGTATAATAAGAGCAAGCTTAATAAAAACAAGGAGAATAAAATCATGTCTGTTTTACTGAATGCGCAAAATCTGACCAAATATTATGAAAAAA
>NZ_JANGBP010000421.1:0-306 GCF_024462535.1 Adlercreutzia sp. DFI.6.23 | reverse complement strand
GGCGCCGGTTCCACCACGGCGGCCGGCACGATGGCGCGGCCGTCATCGGTGCGAGCGGCATCGATGACCTCGGTTGCGGGGGCCGGAGCGGGGGCCGGAGCAGGGGTCGGTGCCGCAGCAGCGCTCGGCGCGGTATCGGGCAGCGGGCGCCCCTCTTCCACGGCCGGTGCCGCCGCGGCATCCAACTCCGCGCGTTCGGCCACGGCGTCCTCGGAAGATGCCCCTGCTGCCGGTTCTGATCCGGTTGCGACCGATCCGGCCGAGGCGGCTGATCCGGCTGCGACAGCCCCGACCGCCGAGGGCCCC
>NZ_JANGBP010000420.1:0-306 GCF_024462535.1 Adlercreutzia sp. DFI.6.23 | reverse complement strand
GCGTGTCGCTCACCGCCGCCCCCATCATGGGCATCGTGGGCTCCATCATCGCTATTGCGGTGAGCGACACGCCGCAACCATTGGCGGCGTTGATCCAGGCCACGGCCGGCACGCCGGGGATCATGGCCATGGTGAACGAGCAGGCGCCCAGCGTCCATGCGGCGCAGAACAGGTGCCACGGGATGTTGCACTCGCGGAACATCGGGCGGGCCAGCGGGATGAGGGCGAACATGGCCACGAACATCGAGATGCCGGCGTAGGTGAGAAGAGCGCCCACAGCCGAGATGCCCAGCAGCACGAAGTACG
>NZ_JANGBP010000042.1:0-565 GCF_024462535.1 Adlercreutzia sp. DFI.6.23 | reverse complement strand
CCATTCGCGCCGCCGTGGCCGCCGGGCACATCGCCATCCCGGCCAACATCCATCATGCAAGCCTCGCGCCGGCCGGCGTCGGTTCCACGTTGGAGGGCGTGCCGCTTTCCACGAAGGTGAACGTGAACCTCGGCATCTCGGGCGATTTGGCCGATGAGGCCCTGGAATGGGAGAAGGTGGACGTGGCTCTGGAACTGTGCGCCGATGCCATCATGGATCTCTCCAACTCCGGCAAGACACGTGCCTTCCGCCGTGCGCTCGTCGAGAAATCGCCGGCCATGATTGGCACGGTGCCCATGTACGACGCCATCGGCTACTTGGAAAAGGCGCTCATTGCCATTACGCCTGAGGATTTCCTGGAAGTGGTGCGCGCCCACGCCGAGGACGGGGTCGATTTCGTCAACATTCACGCCGGCATGAACCGCCGGGTCATCGAGTCGTTCAAAGAGACTCTGCCCTCTACCTACCTCACGGGCAATCCGGCCGATCTCGTACCTTTGGTGATCACAACGGTTCTGCTGGCATGGGCCGTAAAATCATGTTAGGCTTTGCCCATGAACAGAAC
>NZ_JANGBP010000419.1:0-307 GCF_024462535.1 Adlercreutzia sp. DFI.6.23 | reverse complement strand
CGCCATGGGCTTGCCCCAGCGCTCGGGATCCTGGCGCAGCTTCTCGAATTACTCTTGGAAGGTGAGGTACATGTACGCCCGCTCGAAGCCGGTGGCCACGAGCTTCGCCACCGAATCGAGCACGGCCATGTAGGCGCCGGCATAGGGGTCGTAGGACGAAAGATACGGGTTGAAGCCCCAGGACAGGCCCGAGTCCGTCGTGGTCTTGCAGCCGAGCACCGGGAGCTTCGCCACCATGGCGAGCGCCGGGGTGAGCTGGCGGGTGCCGCCGAAGGGCATGAGCACCGTGGCCGCGCCGATGGTGGAG
>NZ_JANGBP010000418.1:0-307 GCF_024462535.1 Adlercreutzia sp. DFI.6.23 | reverse complement strand
GATGGCGTTGTTCAAAAGGTTCACCACCACCTGCACAATCAAACGTCCGTCCATCTGAGCCAGGAGAAACTCATCCTCGATCACCACCGTCAGCCGATGCTCGCTCACAAAGCGACTGACATGGCGCAGCGCATCGGCCAGCACGTCGGAAACCAGTTCGGGGGCGCGCGACACTTCGACGTCGCCGTCGTCGAGCCGCGTCACCGACAGCAAATTCTCCACCAGATTGATCAGCCAATTCGCGTCCTCATGGATATCCGACATCAAACGCTTCCTCTGCGCCTCGTCCTGGACGTCCCCCGAGGCG
>NZ_JANGBP010000417.1:0-307 GCF_024462535.1 Adlercreutzia sp. DFI.6.23 | reverse complement strand
CTGGCGGCCTCGTCGGCGGTCACTTCCAGATACACCACGAAGCCGGCCTCGCGGAAGACGTCGTGGTTGGCCGGCGTGACCACCACGCCGCCGCCGCAAGAGTTGAGCAAAGGGTCGGGCTTAGCGCCCAGCTCGCGCAGCACGTCCGTCTCGATGGCGCGGAAGCCCTCCTCGCCGCCCTCGGCGAAGATCTCCTTCACCTTCTTGCCCTCGCAGCGCTCGATGTAGGTGTCCATGTCCACCGAGGCCACGCCGCACGTGCGGGCGAGGCGCCGGGCCCCCGACGTCTTGCCGGCGCCCATGAACC
>NZ_JANGBP010000416.1:0-307 GCF_024462535.1 Adlercreutzia sp. DFI.6.23 | reverse complement strand
GAGCGGGAGAGCGAAGTTGTGGAGATTTCGTGAACCGCTTGACGGGGGATGCGAGTCCCTGTAAAGTATTTCCTTACACCGCTCGCGAGGGCGGCGGGGCGGGAAGCCTCCCGCGGAACCTTGACAACCGGATACTGAGGAGGGAATTCGAGAGACGGACAATACGTCTTCTCGGATGTCAGACGGACATTCGAGAGAGCAAGCTTTAACTTTTTCCCTGTCAGGGGCACTAAGGCCCCGACGGAGAGTTTTAAAACAGAATCGAGACTCACATCGATCTGACGGCGCCTCCGGGCGCTGTTCGAAC
>NZ_JANGBP010000415.1:0-307 GCF_024462535.1 Adlercreutzia sp. DFI.6.23 | reverse complement strand
CATGCCCGGGGCTAGCTGCCCCAGCTCGTCGGCGCGCTGGGCGGCGGCGGCGCTGCCGGCGGTGTAGGCGCGCAGGGCCTCGGCCAGGGTGAGGCGCTCCTCGGGTAGCCAGCCCCCGCACGGCTCGTGGGTGTCGGCGTCGCGGCGGGTGACGGCGGTGTAGACGGCGTCGATGGGGTCGCTGTCGGTAACGGGGGAGTCGGTGCCGAAGGCCAGGGTGGCGCCGGAATCGAGCAGGGCGCGGAAGGGCCACATATAAGGGACGCGCTCGGGGCCCAAATCACGCTCCGGGCCGCCGGGATCCAGG
>NZ_JANGBP010000414.1:0-307 GCF_024462535.1 Adlercreutzia sp. DFI.6.23 | reverse complement strand
GGAAGGCCGTATCGGTGCCGGGGCGCACGCGGAACCAGCGGTCGTCCATGGCGGCGGCGGTGGCGTTGTAGTCGGGGCCGACGAACACGACGTTGACCCCGGCCTTCTGGGCGTTCTTCAGCCAGTACATGGAGGAGTGCTGCGACCAGGCCGGATTGCAGCCGTACAGCACGATGGTGTCGGCGTTGGGCAGGTCGTACTTGTCCGGCGCCATCATGAGGTCGGGATGATTGCCGTGGGAGTACATGCCCAGCGCTTCCGTTTGGAAGGCCCAGCAGCCGAAGGACTCGCACTCGGTGTTGTACAC
>NZ_JANGBP010000413.1:0-307 GCF_024462535.1 Adlercreutzia sp. DFI.6.23 | reverse complement strand
GCACGAATTTGGTGTCCTGGCGACGGGAGAGCGTCATGAACGCTTCTTCTGGTCGCGGGGGTTGTGCTGGGGCTTCGTCGGGTCGGGGGTTTGCGGTTCGAAGGGGTCGAAGGCCGGTTCGTCGTTGGCTTTTCGTGCCGTGTCTGCGTCGGCGCCTTCCACGTCTTCCCTCTTCCTGCTTCCCGCATCCTCTGCGTCCTTGGTTTCCGCGGCGGAATCCTTCACCGCCGCCTGCGGGCCGGTGCGGCGGGGCTTGTGGTCGAGGCCGATGATGCGGTAGAGCTCGTCGCGGTCGACGAACAGGCGA
>NZ_JANGBP010000412.1:0-307 GCF_024462535.1 Adlercreutzia sp. DFI.6.23 | reverse complement strand
TTGTGCTCGCGGCACAAGGCGGCGAACTCGGAGTTGATGATGTTGGCGGCACGCACGCCGGGCACCTTGTCGGTGGCCATGGCCATGCCGATGCCCGTGCCGCACACGAGCACGCCGCGCTCGGCGACACCGTCGGCCACATCGTGGGCCACGGGGGCCGCATAGTCGGGGTAATCGACGCGATCATCGTTGTTTTCGCGTGAACGCCATGGTGGCCTCGGGCGTGCTGCCCGGCCGCCGCAACAACGGCAAGATTCTCGTCGATCGCGCCGCTGCGGAGCAGAAGGCCGCCCAAAGCCTCTCCGAG
>NZ_JANGBP010000411.1:0-307 GCF_024462535.1 Adlercreutzia sp. DFI.6.23 | reverse complement strand
CCGGCATAACCCGAGCCCACGACGAGCACTTCGGTCTCCTCGTCCCAGTTGACGTCGGCACCCGTCTCAGAGGCTCCCGTGTCGGAAAGCTCGTCTTTGCCCTTCGGCGCGCAGCCGGAAAGGCCGAGTACGGCGAGCGCGCCGGCGGAGGCAGCGCCCATAAGGAAGTTGCGGCGCGAGAAGCCCTTCTCGGCGGTGTTCAGCTCCCCTGCGTTGTTCATGGTGCCCATGATCCTCTCCTTTTCGTTGGAAGTGCAACAACAGGGCGCACCATACGCGCCGCCTGCCGTACCGCGCACCGCCCAGA
>NZ_JANGBP010000410.1:0-307 GCF_024462535.1 Adlercreutzia sp. DFI.6.23 | reverse complement strand
CCTGCGAGCCGCATCCGGATTCCGATCACATGCACGTGGTGACGGTGGATGTGGGCGCCGAGGAACCCGTGCAGATCGTCTGCGGGGCGCCGAACATCGCGGCGGACGTCAAGGTGCCCGTGGCACTCGTGGGCGCGGTGCTGCCTGGCGATTTCAAGATCAAGAAATCGAAGCTGCGCGGCGTGGTGAGCTGCGGCATGTGCTGCTCGCGCCGCGAGCTGGGGCTGGGACAGGACCACTCCGGCATCTGGGTGCTTCCCGATGACGCGCCCATGAAGTCCGCCATGGGCTGGCCGACGGGCGCGTC
>NZ_JANGBP010000041.1:0-570 GCF_024462535.1 Adlercreutzia sp. DFI.6.23 | reverse complement strand
GCCCCTTTTTTGTCGTGCGCTGTCGTTCTGCTTGCGAGGGCTGACCAAGGTCAGCCCCTACGGTCCTAAGGTAGCGAAATTCCTTGTCGGGTAAGTTCCGACCTGCACGAATGGCGTAACGATTTGGGCGCTGTCTCAACCGTGGACCCGGTGAAATTGTACTGTTCGTGAAGATGCGAACTACCTGCGGAAGGACGGAAAGACCCCGTGAACCTTTACTGCAGCTTGGCATTGGCATCTGGTACGGCGCGTAGAGGATAGGCGGGAGCCTTTGAAGCGGGGGCGCAAGCCCCCGTGGAGGCGACCTTGGAATACCGCCCTCGTCGTGCCGGCTGCCTAACGCGCGGCCGTGATCCGGCGCGCGGACCGTGCCAGGCGGGTAGTTTGTCTGGGGCGGTCGCCTCCCAAAACGTAACGGAGGCGCGCACAAGGTCCGCTCAGGACGGTCGGCAACCGTCCCGAGAGCGCAAGAGTGCAAGCGGGCTTGACTGCAAGAGAGACACCTCGAGCAGGGACGAAAGTCGGTTCTAGTGATCCGGCGGCACAGAGTGGAATGGCCGTCGCTCAACG
>NZ_JANGBP010000409.1:0-307 GCF_024462535.1 Adlercreutzia sp. DFI.6.23 | reverse complement strand
CTTCTCGTTGCCGAGGCCGTGTAAGAGCGCCTTCTGGGCCTTCTTCGGCATGTCCTCCCACGGGGTGTCGGCGTCGGTGCCCACATGCTGGGCCACGGCGCGCAGCACCTGGGGGGAGTAGTTGCCGCTCTTGAACGGCGCGATGACGCCCTCGTTCAGCGTGAGGGACGGATCCGGTACCACGAGCGAGGGGTCCACCTCGTCGCGGCTCCCGATGCCGAGGCAGTCGGGGCAGGCGCCGGAGGGGGCGTTGAAGGAGAAGTCGCGGGGCTGCAGCTCGTCCATGGAGTGGCCGTGCTCGGGGCAC
>NZ_JANGBP010000408.1:0-308 GCF_024462535.1 Adlercreutzia sp. DFI.6.23 | reverse complement strand
GGCCACGCCGCCGATCGCGATGCCGATCGGAGTGGCGAGCCCCATGGCGGCGGTGAGCAGGCCCATGGCGCGGCCCATCTTATCGTCGGGCACGTTGCGCTGGGTGAGCGTCATGGTGGGGCCGTGGAACCCGGCGCAGGCTACGGCCATGACGGCGACGAGAACGATGCAGGCTGGGAAGGCGTCGGGCGGCAAAAACCCGCAGGCTGCCGTGGCCGCGCCCACGATGACGGCCGCCACGGCGATGAGCCCCGCCAGGCGCTTGCCGCCGCCCCAGGCGATGAGGTCGCCCGAACCCACGAGCATGC
>NZ_JANGBP010000407.1:0-308 GCF_024462535.1 Adlercreutzia sp. DFI.6.23 | reverse complement strand
CGGGAGAGACGCACGGACCTATTCCCCGCAGAAGCGTCCGATCGCAAAAGTTGCCTCCCTATTTTATAGCGCGAGCAGGACGCGAGCGCAGCTCACCGAACCATGCCAGATGCTCACGCTGCCCAATTGCAAGAGTCGATCGGACGCGCACGCAAAAAGGCGACCGCCCCGAAAGGCGGTCGCTCCTGTTGCGCAATGCGCTCGCGAATGGGCCCGCGATCCTTTTGCTGACGATTTAGAACTTGCGGAACTTGTCGGCCGGGGTGAAGCAGATGGGGCACTTCTCGAAATCATCGCCCGTGTGGATG
>NZ_JANGBP010000406.1:0-308 GCF_024462535.1 Adlercreutzia sp. DFI.6.23 | reverse complement strand
GGCGCGGCAGGTTGGCCCGGAGCGCTTTGGGTTTGGCGGGGCGGTTACTGGTGCGTTTCGGGTTGTTGTCATGTTTTCTCGTCATGGCCTCATTTTGACATAATGGGGCCACAGGAATAGGAGGCACTTATGAACTTCATCATTCGCTGGATCGTCACCGCCATCTCCGTCGCCGCCGCCGTGTGGCTCGTGCCGGGCATCGAGATCTTGAGCAACAGCGCATCCTGGGTGGGCATCGTGTTCTTCGCACTCATTCTGTCGCTCATCAACATCTCCATCAAGCCGATTCTGCAGATCCTCTCGCTGCC
>NZ_JANGBP010000405.1:0-308 GCF_024462535.1 Adlercreutzia sp. DFI.6.23 | reverse complement strand
CACCATACCAGTGAGCACGTCGACGTACTGATAGGATTGACGAGCGGTGCGACCGCGCTTGCGGTCGACTTCCCTGATGAACAGCTGCGGGTGAACCTGGGTGAGCACGCCTTCGCTCTCGACGATCTTCGAGCGGCCCATGTTGGCGCGCACTTTCAATCGTTGACCGACGAAATCATTCAAGGTATCATGAATGCCATCGACGATCTTTGCCTGCTTGGCCAAATCCATTGACTAACTTCCTCCCATGTTGGCGGTACAAGTACAGCCCCATATCATACCACGATTGTCACCCCCCGCAACTTTTT
>NZ_JANGBP010000404.1:0-308 GCF_024462535.1 Adlercreutzia sp. DFI.6.23 | reverse complement strand
GAGAGGCAAAAATTTCGTAGGCGCTCTTCTATGATGGCAAAAACACGCCTCGTGCTACGGGTGCGTGCAAAAAAGGAGCCCCCGCAACCGGTTTGCGGGGGCTCATTTCACGAAGGGGGAGCTCCTTCGGAGCTCGCGTTAGAAGGGGTCGGCTATCAGGTGAGGTGATGCCGCTTGGGAGGGGCGACCGAGGACGCCCCCTACGGATCAGCCTTCAGCGCAGATTGGTTTCGCTCTGCTCATCTCCCTAGGCGTCGGGAAGCAGGCCGAGGGCGGCGAGGTCTTCCTTCACGTCGGGCATGTCGTAG
>NZ_JANGBP010000403.1:0-308 GCF_024462535.1 Adlercreutzia sp. DFI.6.23 | reverse complement strand
AATAGTTCGGGCACTCAAGTTGCACATTGCGCCAAGTAGACACACATCGAGCACATAGACCTTGAACACTCCCTCGTCTTCATGAGACGCAAGGGGCGACTCGGGCACGCTCACACAACTCGAGGGACACACAATCGAGGTGTCGGTCAGCCATTGCAGAGCATCTTCGTACTCCCGGGCTCTCGCCGACTCCCGTATCTTGGAAAACATAAACTTACGGTTTTCTTTGCCCAAGTTTGTCGGCACCGCCCGCCAGACACGACGAATCCGTTCTGCTAGCGCATCGTCGGCATACTTTGAGAAATCGG
>NZ_JANGBP010000402.1:0-308 GCF_024462535.1 Adlercreutzia sp. DFI.6.23 | reverse complement strand
CACCCACCTCGTGCGCGACGTGGAGGCGTTTCTGGACGACTTCATCCATCTGCGCTATGGCCAGATGCTTCTGCACGCGCCCGTGGCCTATGTGACCCAGGGGACGGGCACGACGCTGGACGCGTTCTTCCGAGAGGAGTTCCGATGCTAGGAAAGCTCTTCGCCCAGGAAATGCGGGCGCGTGTGAAGCCTGCGGCCATCATGCTGGCCATTATGGTCGTCGCTGGCGTGGTGGGCATCGGCTGCATCGAGGCCACCGACGCCGGGAGCCGCGCGGCGGGATTCGCCTCCCGTTATGTCAACTAGGC
>NZ_JANGBP010000401.1:0-308 GCF_024462535.1 Adlercreutzia sp. DFI.6.23 | reverse complement strand
CCTTGATGTGGGTGAGCCCGTCGAGCAGCGAGTATTCCGTATGGTTGTGCAAATGGACAAATGCCATCGTCAGCCCCTTCGATAAGGTCGGCGGCGCACGAGTTCGTTTGGTGCGGCTCGCCCAGAATCTCCTCGGAGGCGATGGAAATCTCCTCCACGTTGCGGCAAGTCGGCTTGCCGACGGCCGAGGCGGCCATGCAGAAGCTCCTGAAGTCGTGCTCGCCAATGAGGTGCAAGGCGCCCCGTTCCATGGCGGCGATGTCCAAGTTCGGGCCCACGTACCAGGCGGTGCGATCGGTGAATACCGG
>NZ_JANGBP010000400.1:0-309 GCF_024462535.1 Adlercreutzia sp. DFI.6.23 | reverse complement strand
CTGCCGGCCGAGGCGTACCTGTCGGCCAACGAGAATCCGCGCGACGTGGACGCCGAGGTGCGCGCCGCCATTGCGCGTCGCATTGCCCAGGTGCCTCTGAACCTCTATCCCGATCCTCTGGCCAACCGCCTGCGCGATCTCATCGCCGAGGCCAACGGGCTCGACCGCGCCAATGTCCTTCTGGGCAACGGCGGCGACGAGCTTTTGTTCGATGTGGCCCTCGCTTGGGGCGGCCCGGGGCGCAGCTTCCTGAACCTGCACCCGACCTTCTCGGTGTACGAGGCCAACGCACGGCTCACGAACACCCGC
>NZ_JANGBP010000040.1:0-572 GCF_024462535.1 Adlercreutzia sp. DFI.6.23 | reverse complement strand
GCCGTATCGTAGGCGATCTTCCCGACCAGAAAGGGCGGCTCGGCGATGAGGGAGGGAAGCACGCAGGCTTGGCGCAGCTGCCCGGTAAGGTGGTGCAGTTCGGGGTAGAAAGCGGCCTTGCGGCGGTAGTCCAGAAAGCCGGCGCCCAGCGCGATGAGCGTGAGGACGTCGGCGACGAGCAGCGTGCCCGCCGAGTTCACGCCGAGGGCCGGCAGACTGAGCACGGTGCTTGCAAGGGCCAGCAGAAACGCCGCCAGACCGATGACGTTGTCGCGCACGTAGGTGGCCGGCGTGAAGGGGGCGATGGGCGTATCCGCCTCGCCTGTGCCGTGCCCGCTCATACGGCGTACCCGACGCCGCGGCGGGTAGTGAGGAAGTCCTCCGGCACACCCAAAGCTCCCAGCGTCTTGCGTAGGCGGTTCACGTTCACCGTCAGCGTGTTGTCGTCGATGAAGGCATCGGATTCCCACAGGGCGCACATGATCTCGCTGCGGGGCACCACTACGCCGGGGTTACGCATGAGCGTCTGCAGGATGCGCAGCTCGTTGCGTGTGAGCTCGGCAGTGCGTCCT
>NZ_JANGBP010000004.1:0-307051 GCF_024462535.1 Adlercreutzia sp. DFI.6.23 | reverse complement strand
AGTCATCCACGGACATCTCGCCGGGCATCGAGAACCACAGATCCAGCGCATCCTGCTTGGCCCTCTTGTCGTACATTCGAACTCCCTTCCGGACACCTGGGTGTCCAACTTGGAGTCCGCACCCCCCCCGAGGGTGCGAATGACTCGGAACTGAAGGCATGCAAATCGGCTCCAATTCGCTGACCAGGCATTTCTCGATAGCTTTTCGGAACGCGGGTCTTCATCGGCGGGATTGGACGCTTATAACTCGAGATCTCGTGCATTTTCGGGGTGCTTCGGCGACTGAGCGGGGCGCCAGCGTTAGCGAACCTCTGCCAAATAGGCGTTGGCGCTGCGGGGGAACTCGCGCTTGAAGGCCTCCCTCAGCAGGCGCTTGCCGGCAGCGCCCGGCGGCAGGGGAGAGCGGCTCTTCTCGAAGCCGTCCTCGACGAGGAACCAACCCTCTCCATCGCGCTCGAGGATGAGGGAGCGGTCCTTCTTGAACGTCGCCAGAGTGAGCGACTTCAGCCCCTTGTCAGCCGGGGCGTTGAAGAACTTGGCTTGGGCCTGCTTCACGGGAACGAGCTTCATAGCGACCTCCTGTCGGGTGTACCTCAGCAGTCCGTCCGACTCTCGCCGATTTCGGACGCGCTTCCCGCGGCGATTGTACGTCGCGGCGCCTCCGCTCCAAGCGCCCCGACCCCTCCTTGCCCAAACCGTTACGCGAGCTAGGGAAGACAGGCGATACAATGGGCAGAAAATCATGGAAGTTGTCAAAAACGAGAGAAGAGGTGCTCATGGACATCGTTGTTGCGCAACCAGGGCACGTGGATGCCGTGGTCGCTATCACCGAGCAGGCCCGGGCCAACATGGCCGCTATGGGCATCGATCAGTGGCAGTGCGGTTATCCCGACCGGAGCGCCTGGGAGGCCGACGTGGCGGCAGGTGCTGCCTACGTCGCCCTGGACGAGGGACGGGTGGTGGCCGTGTTCCGCTACGCCGACGAGCCCGAAGCCGCCTATGAGACCCTGGAAGGGGAGTGGCTGACCGACGGCCCCTACGCCACGGTGCACCGCTGCGCCGTGGATCCGACCTGTCGGGGGCGCGGCATCATCGGCGAGCTGTTCGCCTTCGCCTGCGAAAAGGCGGCTGCCGAGGGCATGGCTTCCGTGCGCATCGACACCCATGCCGACAACGCCCCCATGCGCCGGGCGGTGGAGAAGTTCGGCTTCATCCCGTGCGGCGACATCACGCTGAGGGAAGGCCCCGAGGCCGGCGCCCCGCGCATCGCCTTCGAGAAGGTGCTGGGTTAGGCGGTCGAAAAACGGGGTCCTCAACTGCATCGGGAAGGTGAAAACGTGCGGATGACTTTGCGGGCGCTATAATGGCATCCGACCAGAGATCCGGGGAGGCACCTATGACCGCAACGCGCATCTACACCTACGACTCCACCCTGCGCGATGGGGAGCAATGCGAGGGCATCACGCTCTCGCTGGCCGACAAGCTCGCCATCGTGCGGCGCCTTGACGAGTTCGGCATCGACTACATCGAGGGCGGCTTCCCTGCGTCGAACCCCAAGGACGTGGCGTTCTTCCGCGAGGTGGCGGCCATGGACTTGAAGCACGCCCAAATCGCGGCCTTCGGTTCCACCTGCAAGAAGGGCGTGGCGGCGGCCGACGACCCCGGGCTGGCCGACCTCATCGCGTGCGGGGCGCCGGTGGTCACTATCGTGGGGAAGACGTGGGACGCTCAGGTGGAGCGCGCGTTGCAGACGACGCTCGAGGAGAACCTGCGCATGATCGGCGAGTCGGTGGCGCACTTGAAGGCGGCCGGCCGGCATGTGGTGTTCGATGCCGAGCACTACTTCGACGGCTTCAAAGCGAACCGCGACTATGCCCTGGCCTGCGTGGAGGCGGCTGTGGAGGCGGGCGCTGACTCGGTGGATCTTTGCGAGACCAACGGCGGCGCGCTGCCCTTCGAAGTGGAGCAGATCGTCGCGGCCACCTGCGCTGCCTTCCCGGGCCAGGCCTTCGGCATCCACTGCCACAACGACTCCGGTTGCGCGGTGGCCAACACGCTCGCGGCCGTGTGCGCCGGCGCCACGAGCGTGCAGGGCACGGTGAACGGCATCGGCGAGCGCGTAGGCAACACCGATCTGCTCACGGTCATTGCCGATCTGGAGCTGAAAATGGACGCGCGCTGTGTGGGAGGCCACAGCCTCACCCAGCTCACGTCCGTGGCCCAGTACGTGGCCGAGCTCTGCAACGTGTCGGTGCCGGCGCACCATCCCTACACCGGCTCTTCGGCCTTCGCCCACAAGGGTGGCCTGCACGCGAGCGCCATTGCGCGGTTTCCCGCCGCCTACGAGCACGTGAGCCCGGCGGCGGTGGGCAACGCGAGCCGCACGGTGGTGAGCGAGCTGGCGGGGAAGGCCTCGCTGCTCGCGAAGGCGAAAAACCTCGGGTTCGACCTGGCGGCGGCCGGTGTGGACGTGCAGGCCGTGCTCGACGACATCAAGGCGCGGGAGGCGGCCGGGTTCACCTACGAGGTGGCCGATGGCTCGTTGGGGCTTCTGCTCATGCGCCATCTGGGGCTGTACGCGCCCGCCTTCACCCTGGAGAGCTTCCGCGTCATCGTGGACGACCGCGAGGACACGGGAGCCCTGGCCAAAGACGCGCTGTCCGAGGCCACGGTGAAGATTCACGTGGGGGAGGGGCGCTTCGTGGCCACGGGCGAGAGCGCCGGCCCCGTGGGCGCGCTCGACGCCGCGCTGCGCATGGCCATCCTGGAGTCGTACCCGCAGGTGGCGGCCATGGAGCTTACGGACTACAAGGTGCGCCTGCTCGACGAGTCCCAAGGCACCGATGCCATCACGCGGGTGACCATCACCGCCACCGACGGCGTTGATACCTGGGGCACCGTGGGCGTCTCGGAAAACGTCATCGAGGCCTCCTGGAACGCGCTCGTCGATTCCCTGGAATACGGCCTTTTCCGCGCCCGTTTGAGGGGAGAGTAAAAAGGAGTCCTAAAGCGCGCGGGGCGACGTCTCCGAATCGTCCGATTCCTTCTTCAGCACCAGGTCCATTACTCCCTGACGATCGTGGACGCCGAGCTTCGCGTAGATATGGGAAATGTGGGTCTTTACGGTGCTGACGGAGAGCACCAGCTCTTCCTGAATGTAAGCGCGCGTGCGTCCTTGAGCGAGCAGGGAAAGCACCTCTTTCTCCCGATGCGTCAGATGGTAGCGCTCCGAGAGCACCTCGCATCGTTCGGCGATGGAGTCGGTGATGCTGCCGGGATCTTCGAGCTCCTCCCTGCCTCTGTCGGTATTCGGTACCTGCGGCGAGTATCCGTCTTCGTGGCGACCGCTTTCGTCGGTGCTGATCTTGGTCTCGCGGTAGGTGTACCACATGAGGGCCATAATGCCGACGTAGGCGGCCAAGGTCACCAAGGCGCCGCCCATGTCGGCGATATGACTTCCGGCGGCCACCCAGATAAGGGAGCTTCCCGCGTAAATAAGGCCGCCGATGCCGAGCACGCGGAACGGGGGTATGTCGAGCGTGTCGAGCGAGAGCGCGACGACGGTCCAGAAAAGGAGGTAGGCGCAGGCCTCATCGACGTGGATGATGATGGCCACGGCTGTGCTCACAAGCACGTTCTGGGCGGGTTGGGCCATAGCCGCAATGAACAGGCCCGTGACCACTACCACGATGGCGGGCTGGAACCGGAAGGCCACGGGAAGGGAAGCGGTGCGCGCAAAGGCACCCCACACGAAAGCGGCGAGGCATGCCGCCATTATGGCCAGCTCCGGAAGGCCCCATAAGGGCGCAATGGAAAACGTTGAGGTCTCGCCCCATGTTCCCCAGAAGCTGAGTCGACGCACGGTGGCAAGAAGGAAGGCGCTGAGAATGAGCAGCAGTATGAAGTTGCGCTGGGCCGGAAGGGAGAGCCTTCCCGCGCGCATGGGGCGTGCGAGACTGAATACTGCGGTGACGCCAAGGGAAAGCTGGGCGATCCAAAGAAGCAACGAGCTCAAGATGGGAATGGCGCAGGCGAAGACTACCTGGGCCTCGGAATCCTGCAGATCGGTTGCAACGGGCAAAAGGAAGGTCTTCAAAAGCACGGCGGCGACGATGGCCCAGGCAATGGCCATGATCGAGCGAGCACGGGCCATGAGGGTGAAGCAGCGCGAGGCGAACCAGAAGTAGCCGAGTCCGGAGACGGCGAGGCCGGCGAGGCCGAGGGCCAATGGCGGAACGGCCGACTGCAGGGGCGCCGTGGCGAAGGCGAGCGTTCCGGCGGCTCCGCAGAGCGGGACGATGCCCTTCAAGGTGTTTTCCCAGCGCTTCAGCCAATGGGGGACTGCGAGATAGAGCAGGGCGAGCAGACAGAAGCCCATGAGCCAGAATCCGCGAGGGTTAAGGGGGAACTGGAACTGCGCGGCTGTCTCGGCGAACCGCAGGGCGTGGCCTTCGAGGGAGCACCACATGAAGTTCAGCGCCAGTCCGATGACGCAACAGATGTCGGCTAGCCTGACGTGCGCGAGAATGCGCCGGCGTGGGCTCTCGGCCATTTCCCCTCCTTCTATTTGAACGAATACGGCCCTTCCCCGATGGGCTCGGCAAATGCGCTCTCATTGTAGCCAAAATTTCCTCGGCGAGTCTTCTGAAAAAGGCGAAGATAAGATCGCATTTGATCAAAGATCAAAGAATCACCAGCTCAGAAAAGAGTTTTTTGTCCATCGGCCATAGGGGCTGATTTTTGGAAAAGGGCCTGATTGACGCCAAATCGACCATTGGGCCGATGCGGTTTCGCCTCCTTCTCGATAGGATGTCGCCGGTTGCCGGAAGGATCCGGCGGCGTGCCCATCTGTGTCGGGATGGGTTTAAAGAGAGGAAAGGGAAGGAAAGGAGAGACAATGGCAGCAAAGAGAATGCTGGCGGTCTTGACGATCTGTCTGGTGTTCGGGCTCGGCGCGGTCGCCGGGTGCGCGCCCCAGGCGCCGACGCCCGATGCCACGGCGGATGCGGGAGCCGAAGCGTCTGGCGAGGAGTCACAGAGCGGAAAGGATCGCGAATACACCGAAGACGAGCTCGCGGTCATCGCTGGCGCGGAGGGAACGACCCACGGGGACATCGGGGAGGACGCCTTCCTCGGCAAGGACTACATCGACCAGCTCTACGATCGCTGGGATATGGTCGCCGAGGAGTATTCGCCCGAGGTCCGCACGCTGCCCGACGGCCGCATGGTGCAGCGGACGCCCACCGAGTACGGTCTGGCTTCCGGCGCGTGGCAGACGCAGGCGAATACGAATTCCTACAACACCTACTGGCTCGACTCCGACAATCGGGGCTGTGGTTCCTGCCATGCTGACTTGGGCTCGGTGCTCAAGAACATGGCGTTCGAGCACACTCAGGTTTGGAACGACGACATTAAGAGCAACCTCACGGTGCAGGAGTGCATCAACTGCCACCACTGGGCGCCGGGCTACATGGAGAAGAACATGGAATTCGGCACCCTTATGCACGCCGTCCACTTCGGTGCGCGCCATAAGGTGCAGTTCGCGGAGGAGTACGGCGGGAACTGCAACAGCTGCCACAATGCCACGGACAACGGCCAGGGCATGGAGATGTGGGACCTGGTGAAGTACGATCATCTGTGGGGCGTGAACAATATCGCAAGCGAGGATCTGGGCGACGTCGACTTCAGCTTCGAGCAGGAGACGACCCAGGACAACGCTTTCTCGTTCGAGTGGATGCACGCCTACTACGACCAGATGCGCCACGGTGCCGGTGTGCTGGGAACCAATCTGCCCCAGAGCCTGTTCGACAATTGGGAGATCACCATCGACGGTCTGGTCAAGGCCCCTTATACCGCTACCCTGAAGGAGCTGGTTGACGAGGCCGAGAAGGCTGGCGTGGTCGTCGAGAAGACTTCGAAGATCGTCTGCAGCTGGAATATGGTCGGCGGTGGCGGCATCTCGAACGTCAAGATCACGGGCATTCCCGTCAGCTGGCTTGTTGAGAAGGCCGGCGGTATCACCGACGGAGCCAACGGCGTGCGCGCTATGCGCGCCGATGGTTCTTCGAGGCGCTCGTTCTCCCTTGATAAGCTGAATGCCAACGAGGCGCTTCTCGTCTACAAGATCAACGGCGAGCCTTTGGGCGCCAAGCAGGGATATCCGTGCACAAACTGGGTTGAGGGCGTGGACGCCCAGGTGTTCTCCAAGCAGATCAACGCCTACACCGTGGCCGACGATTGCCCGCCCGATTTCGGCGACTCGAAGTACTGCGCCGAGAATTACGACGGAAGCCCCAACGGCTGGTTCGATGAGAACGGCGTCATTGTGAACCGACCGAACGCGACGATTCTCGATGTGCCGGAAGGCCTTGTGATTGAGTCGGGCAAGCCCTTCGACTTCCATGGCTACGTGGACGCTTACAACGAGCACATTTCCCAGATGGAGTTCTCCTTCGACGGAGGGGAGACGTGGACGGCCTTCGATCTGGCCGACACCGACCCGAATCGCGTGGTGTGGTGGCATCTGCAGTGGACGCCGCCCGAGCAGGGTGCCTATCGGCTGACTGTGCGCGCAACGACGGCAGAAGGCAGCGAGAGCAAGCAGACCCATACGGTGCTCGTGAATGCCAAGGACGTGCTCCCCTCCAAGGAGGACACGGTTGTGCTGGAGACGACGAGCCTCGTGCCCCCGCGCGCTGCGGCGGCAGGCGGCCAGAACTAGAAGGGGAACGATCGCGATGAAGAGATCTCAGAAAATAGCCTCGAGCGCTATGGGCGCGCTGCTGCTGGCGTCGGGGGCGGTGGCCGGTTTTTCGAACGGCATTAAGCCTGCTCCGGCACAGGCCGACGAGCCCTTGTCGCCGACAGGCGTTGTGCATCAAGAGGGCGCCTACACCATCTCGGCCGAGCTGGCCAACCTGCTGGACGACAGCTACACGCGCATTGCCAACGTTCAGGGAGCGTTCGAGTTCAATCAGAAAGGGACGACGCCGAACGACGAGCTGTTCAACGTGTTCGGTACGGCTATTCTCTCCATGTGCTCGAAGCCGGCCCAGGAGCTCGTTGATGCGGGCGAAGGCCAGGCGAATTTCTTCGTGAACGTATCGGGCGATATCCAGAAGACGTTCTCGGTGGATGTCTCCGAGCTTGATGACGAGCAGGGCGTTCTCATGGGCTGCTCCTGCATGACGGGCTCGCCGTTTGGGCAAGCCTACGTGGTTGGCGTGCCGCTGGCAAGCGTCGTGGAGATGGCCGATTTGGAAGAGGGCGTCAATACGGTAACGGCCTACGGCGCCGACGGCTTCGGTCAGCCGCTGCCGCTGCGCTACGCTTTGGAGAAGAATGCGCTGCTCGTGTACCAGGTGAACGGCCAGGAGCTGAAATCGACGGCCGATTCGTCCCTTCAGCTGTGGATGCCCGAGACGGTCGCCCACTATTTCACGCGCAATATCGTGGACATTTCGCTGACGCGCGAGGCGGTAGAGCCCGAGGTGCAGGGGGTGGAGCCCACCTACCGTAACAAGATCGAGATAGCCAACAAGGCGGAGGAGAGCACGTTCTCCGTCGGTGATCAGGTGAGCTTCGAGGGCGTTGCTGACGATCTGGGTAGCCCTATTGCCGCGATTGAGTTCTCGTTCGATGACGGAGATACCTGGACGAGCTGCCCGACCGACGGCGCCACGGCAGACAAGTGGGTCAACTGGAGCTTTACGACCAGTTTCGATCAGCCGGGCGACTACCATATGATCGCCCGTGCGCGAACGGCTGACGGGGTTGTGTCGCCGCTGTCGGCCTCGCTCGATTTCACGATGCGGTAAACGCAGTCTCTGCAACCCTCCCCAGCGCTTAGGGCTCCCGGGCATGTTCCAATGTCCGGGAGCCCTCGCTTTTTCAGGCCCTGTGCGCTCCTGCGCCCGGAGGCTCGCGTTTTTGCCGGGTCGCTGCTCGTCGCGCCGCCGGGGCGACGCGACTGCCGGAGTGTCGCAGTCGCCGGGCGCCGCAGTCGGAGTATTGCGACGCGGGCGCTACGCCGAAGGATCTTGCGCTTGTTCGGCCTCTTGCCGCGCCTCGGCCAGCAGCAGATCAACCATGCGGCCGTAGCTTCTAGTGCCATCTTGCTGCTGGTTCGCTTTCAGGTAGGCGTTGTTGGCGGCGTTCGACATTTCGGCTACAGGACCTTCGAACTGTCGCAGGTATTCCGAGCGCGCGCGACGATCCGCTTTCACCTCTTCTGACAGCCCGTCGTTCACGGTCACGGCCGCGTCGCGATCCGCCTTGACGAGCGCCGAGAGCGCGTAGTCGTAGGCGAGCGAGTAGCCGCTGTAGCGTGTCAGCGGGTCACTTGCGTCCTTGCAGGCGAGGTATCCGATGAAGTTCGCCTCGTCCTCGCGCATGAATCCGCACTGGTGGGCCATCTCGTGTCCCATGGTGGCGGGGATGGTGAAGAACGGCCCGTCGGTGTTGATGTTCGACTCCACGGTGAAGGGGAAGTACATGCCGGCGATGTCGGCGTAGCTCATCAGCTCCGAGAAGAGCACGGGCTTGGGAGGGGAGTACAGCGGACGGGCGAGTGCCGGATAGCGCTCGGCCAGGGCCTCCATGTTCGCGACGGTCTCGTGGGAGTAGGTCCAGAAGCCGCCGCGGGATTCGGCGTACTCATTGGGAATCGCAGCCGCATCGGCGTCGGTTCGGGCGGTGCCTTCGGCGCCCGTCGTCGCGTCGCCGCCATTCGGCTCCGATTCCTTGGTCGCGCCGGCTGCCGCAGTTACCTCGGCACGCGTCTCGTTCATGTTAGCGGCCAGGTTCTCGCAGAGCACTGTCAGCTCGGCGGTGGAAGATTCCCTCAGCTCGAATCCGGCGTCCTCGGCGAAGGTGTGGCGGTAATAGTTCAGCCCGCACATGAGGGCGAAGATGCAGTAGGCCACCGATAGCACGGCGAGCATTGTGGCGACCGCGCGCCACGCCACGAACCGTCGCCGACCGCGTCCACGTACGAAGGCCACGAGGTAGAAGACGAGCCATCCGACGCAGAACGCGAGTGCCGCCACCACGATCCACTGCGCCACCGAGAACGGCGCCAGCGACGGCAGAAACCCCCACGCCGATGACAACCACGGGTAGATGCCCCGCGAGAACCACGTCTCGGTGAGCGACGGATTCGCACTCGCCGCCCACGTCAGCAACAGTGCTGCCGCGCCGGGCAGCAAAAGCCAAAGCCGCTTCAGCCGGTATGTCGGTGTTTTCTCCATAAGCGCTATTATGCAGATACGCGAGGGGGCAGGCAAAAGAAGACTCATATGGTAATGATTTTGTTTCCGCAAAAATCCTGCGCTTTTGCTCAGCAACGAGGGTTCTGCTATACTTTTCAAGCTATTTTCGGGACGTGGCGCAGTCTGGTAGCGCGCCTGCTTTGGGAGCAGGATGTCGCAGGTTCGAATCCTGTCGTCCCGACCATGAATCTAAGCTGCGAGCCCTGTCGAGCAATCGCGTTTGACAGGGCTCGTCTCTCCCTTACCAAAAAGCTCACCGAAAATAAAGAGCAGTTGGCCGAATTGGAAGTGACAAATAGGGAACGTCTCGTTTGCGCTGAGACAACCAAAGCCCCGGGCACTTGGAGCGACCCACAAGTTGTGGGACAGTAGGCGATGTCAAACACAACGGGCCTTGATACGACTTGGGGAAGCGAAGCTCTCGAAGCCGCGAGAAGTCTTGTGTGGCTGGCGCGTTTCTATCTGTATCCGATCTAGGATAGGAGAGCTTCTATGCAAGGAGTAAACGTCAAAAGCGAGATCGGCAACCTCAAGAAGGTCATTCTTCACCGCCCCGGCGACGAGTTGCTGAACCTCACCCCGAACACCTTGGAAGAGCTGCTGTTCGACGACATCCCGTTTTTGCCGGTGGCCCAGGAGGAGCACGACGCCTTCGCGAAGATCCTTCGCGACGAGGGTGTCGAGGTAGTGTACCTGGAGGACCTCATGGCCGAGGTGCTGGACGCCCATCCGGAGCTTCGCGAGAAGTTCCTCGACCAGTGGATCTTCGAGGCCGGCATCCGCACCGACACCTACAAGGAGATCATCAAGGACTACATCAACTCCAACTACGCGGGCACCAAGGACATGGTCATGAAGACCATGGCCGGCATCAACCTGCAGGAGCTGCCCCAGGAGAACACCCATCTTCTGGTCGATATGGTCTCTGATCGCTCGAAACTGGTCTGCGCCCCGATGCCGAACCTGTACTTCACCCGCGACCCGTTCGCGATGATCGGCAACGGCGTGTCCATCAACCGCATGTACAGCCAGACGCGCAACCGCGAGACCATCTACGGCGACTACATCTTCAAGTACCATCCGGACTTCGTGGGCACGCCCGAGTACTACCATCGCGACATGACCTTCCACATCGAGGGCGGCGACATCCTGAACATCAACGAGCACGTGCTGGCCATCGGCATCTCCCAGCGCACCGAGCCCGACGCCATCGACGCCATCGCTCGCAACATCTTCAACGACGAGACGAGCCCGATCGACACCATCCTGGCCTTCAACATCCCGGTGTCCCGCGCCTTCATGCACCTCGACACGGTGTTCACCCAGATCGATCGCGACAAGTTCACCATCCATCCCGGCATCATGGGACCTTTGACCGTCTTCGAGATCACCCCGGACGGCAAGGGCGGCACCAAGATCCGCGAGCGCAACGAGGAGCTTTCCGGCGTGCTGTCCGAGTACGTCGGCGAGAAGGTCACGCTCATTCCCTGCGGCGGCGGCGACCGCATCGCGGCCGAGCGCGAGCAGTGGAACGACGGCTCCAACACCCTGTGCGTGCGCCCCGGCACCGTGGTGGTGTACCAGCGCAACAACGTCACCAACGACGTGCTGTACAAGAACGGCATCAACTGTCTGGTCATGCCGTCCGCGGAGCTTAGCCGCGGCCGTGGCGGCCCGCGCTGCATGTCCATGCCGGCCTGGCGCGAGGCTCTGTAGCCCGCATCGCGCCCAAGCGGCGTAATCGCGTTTCGTTAATCGGGGGCGGTCGGTCTTAGCGGCCGGACGCCCCTTTCCCCGGCGGTCGGCCGTGCGGTCTGCCGCCAACCTATGAAAGGAAACAACATGCCTGTGAATCTTTCCGGCCAGTCCTACCTCCGCCTGCTCGATTTCTCCACCGAGCAGATCGAGTACCTGCTGAAGCTCTCCAAGAACTTCAAGGACTTGAAGCGCACCGGCACCCCGCACCGCTACCTCGAGGGCAAGAACATCGTTCTCTTGTTCCAGAAGACCTCCACGCGCACCCGCTGCGCCTTCGAGGTGGGCGCCATGGACCTCGGCATGGGCGTGACCTACCTTGATCCCGGTTCTTCCCAGATGGGCAAGAAGGAGTCCATCGAGGACACCGCCCGCGTGCTCGGCCGCTTCTACGACGGCATCGAGTTCCGCGGCTTCGCCCAGTCCGACGTGGAGGAGCTTGCCGACAAGGCCGGCGTTCCGGTGTGGAACGGCCTGACCGATATGTGGCACCCCACCCAGATGCTCGCCGACGCGCTGACCGTGCAGGAGAACTTCAACTACGACATCAAGGGTCTGAAGTTCGTCTTCTTCGGCGATCTGAAGAACAACATGGGCCGCTCGCTCATGGTGATGTGCGCCAAGCTCGGCATGAACTTCGTCGGCTGCGGCCCGAAGGACTGCTGGATGGACGAGGAGCTCATCAAGACCTGCGAGCAGATCGCCGCTGAGAACGGCTGCACCGTGAAGTGCACCGAGGACGTGAAGGAAGCCGCCACCGACGCCGACGTCATCTACACCGACGTGTGGGTGTCCATGGGCGAGCCCGACGAGGTGTGGGCGCAGCGCATCAAGCAGCTCGAGCCCTACCGCGTGACCACCGAGATCATGGCCATGGCCAAGCCCACGGCCATATTCCTGCACTGCCTGCCGGCCTTCCACGACACCAACACCACCACTGGCGAGGACATCGCCAAGCGCTTCGGCGTCACCGAGATGGAAGTGGAGGACGCGGTGTTCGAGTCCAAGCAGTCCAAGGTCTTCGACGAGGCCGAGAACCGCATGCACACCATCAAGGCCGTCATGTACGCCACCCTGCAGTAGCTTGCTCATCGCTACGGTAGCTGGCACATAGTTCGATACCTCGGGGCCGTGCGGAATCGGGAGGGAAAGCCGCACGGCCCCGGTGTTTTTGTCAGTCATTCGATTAAGGAGGGATAACCATGGCAGCTGCAGAGAAAGGCAAGAAGAAGAGGGCGCCTCTGTCCTCGTTCACCATCTTGCTCATCATCTTGGTGGTTCTGGCGATTGTCACTGTTATCATGTCCGCCTGCGGCGTCGAAGGCGTCCAGGGTGCGACGCTTTCCCAGGTGCTCACTGCGCCCGTGTTTGGTTTCCAGGACGCCATCGGCGTGTGCCTGTTCGTCATGATCTTGGGCGGCTTCCTCGGCATCGTCACCGAGACCGGCGCGCTTGATGCCGGCATCGCGGCGCTGGTGCACAAGCTCAAGGGCAACGAGCTCGTGCTCATTCCGATCCTGATGGCGATCTTCTCCATCGGCGGCACCACCTACGGCATGTGCGAGGAAACCGTGCCCTTCTACCTGCTGCTCGCCGCCACCATGGTGGCCGCAGGCTTCGACAGCCTGACCGGCGCGGCCGTGGTGCTGCTCGGCGCCGGCGTCGGTGTTATGGGCTCCACCGTGAACCCGTTCGCCGTCGGCGTGGCCGTCGATGCCCTGAACGGCATCGGCGTGTCCGTGAACCAGGGCATCATCATCGCTCTCGGCGTGATCATCTGGCTCGTGTCGCTGGCCATCGCCATCGTCTTCGTGATGCGCTACGCCAAGAAGGTGAAGGCCGACAAGGGTTCCACCTTCCTGTCGTTGCAGGAGTAGCAGGCGATGATGGACGAGTGGGGGCTGAAGGAGTCCGAGACCGAGGCCGCCGATGACGATGCCGCTGCGACGCCCAAGATGTCCGGCCGCCAGAAGTGGTCGCTCATCGTATTCGCGCTCACCTTCGTCATCATGATCGTCTCGTTCATTCCCTGGGCCGACCTCGGCGTCACCATCTTCGACGCCGGCGCCACCACCCAGGAAGTGACGACCACGATGACCGGCGATGAGATCGCGACCTTCATCGACGACGCCAACGACGGCGCCACTACGACCACCATCGCCGAGCCCGTTGAGGCCACCTCGGTATCCGAGGAGGAGGTCACCCCGGCCTGGTCTTCCTTCCTGACCGGCGTGCCGCTGGGTAGCTGGTACTTCGACGAGGCCTCCACGTGGTTCCTGCTCATGGCGCTCATCATCGGCGTCATCGGCGGCGTGTCCGAGAGCCGCTTCGTGAAGGCGTTCATTAACGGCGCCGCCGACATGATGTCGGTCGTGCTCATCATCGCGCTGGCCCGCTCCATCACCGTGCTCATGGCCAAGACGGGCCTTGACATGTGGATCCTGAACAACGCCGCCGCGGCGCTGACGGGCATGTCGGCGATCATCTTCGCTCCGCTGTCGTTCCTGCTCTACATCGTCCTGTCCTTCCTGATCCCGTCCTCCTCCGGCATGGCGACGGTCTCCATCCCGATTCTGGGCGGCCTGGCCCACCAGCTGAACTTCTCGGTCGAGACCATGGTCATGATCTACTCCGCCGGCAACGGTCTTGTTAACCTGTTCACGCCGACCTCCGGCGCCATCATGGGCGGTTTGGCCCTTGCCAAGGTGGAGTACTCCACGTGGCTCAAATTCGGCGCCAAGCTGTTCGTGGCTCTCGGCGTGGTCTGCATCGTGATCCTCACGGCGGCCATGGTGATCCTGTCGTAGCATCCAAGGCGAGCGACTGGTTTTGTGCGGTTGCGCAGTTCTGACCTGCGGAACCGTTAGCGGGAGCGCCCGGGCACAGTGCTCGGGCGCTCCTGTTTTTCTCGGGCCATTCATGCTATTATGGCCGCTTATAGGCGCGATTGGGTACGGCACAGCCCGCGCGCGTGGTAACGCCGACGTACTGAAGACGTACAGAAGAGGAAGTTAGATCAATGGAAATTCGCGAATCCCTCGAAGCGATCATCGACGCCGCGATCGACGCGGCCCGTGCCGACGGCTCGTTGCAGCTGGAGGAGGCACCCGAGGCGGCCCTCGAGCGACCCCGCGACGAGGCCAACGGCGATTGGGCGAGCACGGTGGCCCTGCGCGTGTCCAAGCTGGCTCACAAGAACCCCCGCGAGATCGCCCAGATCATCGTGGATCACATTCCCGAAAACGACATGATCGCCTCCGTGGAGATAGCCGGCCCGGGCTTCATTAACATCCGCCTGTCGGATGCGGTGCTGCAGGGTGTGGTACGCGAGGTGCGCGAGGAGGGCGACAATTTCGGTCGCGGTACCATCCCCGAGGGCGAGCGCTACGTGAACCTCGAGTACGTGTCCGCCAACCCCACTGGCCCCTTCCACGTGGGCCATGGCCGCTGGGCGTCGCTCGGCGATGCCATGGCGCGCGTCATGCGCCACGGCGGCTATGATGTGTACGAGGAGTACTACATCAACGACCACGGCAACCAGATGGACGTGTTCGGCAACTCCGTGAACGTGCGCTACCAGCAGCTGCTCGGCCGCGACGTGGAGATGCCCGAGGCCTGCTACGGCGGCGCCTATGTGAAGGACATCGCCCAGGACATCATCGACCGCGACGGCGACAAGTGGCTTTCCGTCTCCGACGAGGAGCGCGTGGAGGCCTTCCGCGAGATGGCCTACGACATGACGCTTAAGAACCAGCGCGAGGTGCTAGCCAACTTCGGCACCACCTTCGACAAGTGGTTCTCCGAGCGCTCGCTGTACGTGGAGGACGAGAACGGCGAGAGCGCCGTGTCCCGCTCGCTGGACGCCATGCGCGAGAAGGGCTACCTCTACGAGAAGGACGGCGCGCTGTGGTTCCGCTCGACGGATTTGGGCGACGACAAGGACCGCGTGCTCATCAAGGGCGACGGCGAGGCCACCTATTTCATGAGCGACGTGGCCTACCACTACGACAAGATGATGCGCGGCTTCGACCACCTGATCGATCTGTGGGGCGCCGATCACCACGGCTACATCAAGCGCTGCGAGTGCATGCTCGAGGCCTGGGGCTGGCCTGGGGCGCTGGAGGTGCAGCTGGGGCAGCTCGTGAACCTGTTCCGCGATGGCAAGGCTGTGCGCATGTCCAAGCGCACCGGCGAGATGGTCACCTTCGAGGAGCTCATCGACGAGGTGGGCGTGGATGCCACCCGCTACCTCATGCTGTCTCGCTCGGCCGACCAGCCCATCGACTTCGACATCGAGGTGGCGAAGAAGAAGGACGCCTCCAATCCGGTGTACTACGTACAGTACGCCCATGCGCGCATCTGCTCGATCCTGCGCAAGGCGGCCGATGAGGCCGATGCCGCCGCCGTCGAGGCGGGGGAGATGACCATGGGCGAGCTCGCCGAGAAGATCATCCCCGAGGATTGCGACCTGACGCCGCTCACCCATCCCTCTGAGCTGGCGCTCATGCGCAAGATGGCCGACTTTGGCAACCTCATCGCCCTGGCGGCCCGCGACCGCGCGCCGTTCCGTCTGACCCACTACGCGCAGGATCTGGCGTCGCTGTTCCACCAGTTCTACACCAACTGCCACGTGCTCACCGACGACGCCGACGTGCAGACGGCGCGTTTGGCCCTGTGCGACGCCACCCGCATCGTGCTGGCCTTGAGCCTGAACCTCTTGGGCGTGTCGGCACCGGTGAAAATGTAGGTTTGGCGAGCCTGGCCGACTTGCGCTAGAATAGCCAACGCATCTGGGGCTGTAGCTCAACGGTGGAGCAGGGGACTCATAATCCCTTGGTTCTCGGTTCGAATCCGGGCGGCCCTACCAAGATTTCGAAAGACCCTCGCCGTATCGCGCGAGGGTCTTTTTTACGGGTTGCAGCGCTTGCAGGGGTCGTAGCCGTTGGCGATGAGGTTCTCGCGGGTGTCCTCGACGTCCTCGCGGTTCTTGGGGCTCATCTGGCCGACCGACGAGCAGCTCGGCAGGTGGAACTTCCTCGAGTTCGTGTTCAGCACGTACTCGGCGACGCCCTTGCCCTCGTCGGAGCCCGTCGCGCCCTTCTCGGACGCCTCCCTGGCACCTGCGCCTTCGCTTGCGGCATCGGGTGCGCTTTCGGCTCCCGACACGTCGGGGAGGGGAGTGGCATCCTCCTCGAGCATCGATGCGCCTGTGCCGTAGTCGATGACCACTCCCGGCTGCACGTTGTAGCAGAAGACGTTGAAGGCCACGCCCTCGCCGCCATCTTCCACGGACTCCGCCATCATGTGCACGCCGCGGGCCACCAGCTCGCTTCCCTCGAAGATGGGCGTCACGGCCATGAGCACGTGGTTGCCCGTGGCGTCCACATAGTCGGCCACGGCGTTCTCGAAGGGCAGCATGCCCTGGATGTTCAGGTAGCGCGTGCCGGTGATGAGGTTTTGCGGGTTGGCGTTCTCGCCGGTGAGCTGGTAGCCCAGCAGGTGGCAGCGATTGAACAGGTACTTGCCCTCCACGAAATCGTACTTGGCCATCTGCCATCCGGAGGGGCGCACCTCGCCGATGGAACCGCGCTTCTCCGTGGGCTGGGTCTCGGGGCCCACGACGGCGAAGGCGGCGGTGCAGCGGCCTAACTCGTCCAGCTCGTCGTAATGCTCATACCCGGGTTCGGCCGCGCGCTGCTCGTCGGTGAACACCGGCTCGCCGTCGTTCACGTAGACGTAGGGATTGCCATCGAAGGCGGGGATGTCGCGGTAGGAGAGGACGCCATCGTCGGTTGCGGATCGGTTTTCGCTAGCAGCTTCAGCATTCTGCTGGTTTGCGTCCTCTGCGGGAGTGGCCTGTGGCTCTTGCGAGTCGTCGGGCGCCCCCGTGCTCGCGAGCTCCGGGGTCGACTTATCGGTCGGCGCCTCATCAGCTGCCATCGAGGCACTGCATCCGGCCAAAGAGCTCATCGAGAGCAAGAATGCTAGAGCGATACCGATGGCGGGGGTCAAATTTTTGTGCTGCGAGGATCGTTGGGACATCGTCTTCTCCTAATCGGGGCCGCAAGCGCCTTCCCGACAAAAAACTGCGATAATATGGTCACAAAATCGAGTTTTGAACTCTATATCTTCGATTCTGAACCCTATTTTGCTAGTTTAACGCCTCTTTTCCGCGTTTCAGTGCTGAAAATGACGGGTTTGCGGTTCACGAAGAGTTCAAAAGTCGATTTTGTGACCATTTTTGCGAAACTTTTTGCAAGAGCGCCCGTGCCCGACACTCGACGCTCTTTAGGGAAGATGGGAGTGCTCTCGTGAATGACCTTTTCGCGCGGACGCGGCTGCTGCTGGGGCGAGATGGTCTCGACCGCTTGGCGGCGGCTCGGGTGGCCGTGTTCGGCATTGGCGGAGTGGGCGGCTATGCGGTGGAGGCGCTGGCTCGCAGCGGGGTGGGGGCGCTCGATCTCGTCGACTCCGACACGGTGGATCCCACGAACCTCAACCGGCAGATTATCGCCACGATGGGCGCTATCGGGCGTCCAAAGACGCAGGTGGCGGCCGAGCGCGTGGCCTCTATCAATCCGTCGTGCATCGTGCGTCCTCGCCAGTGCTTCTTCCTTCCCGAGACGGCTGACCAGTTCGATTTCGCGGCCTTCGATTATGTGATTGACGCGGTGGACACGGTGAGCGCGAAGATCGCCCTGGTGGAAGCCGCCTTTGCGGCAGGTGTGCCCATTGTGTCGTCCATGGGCGCGGGCAACAAACTCGATCCGACGGCGTTTCGGGTGGCGGACATCTACGAGACCTCGGTCGATCCGCTTGCCCGCGTCATGCGTCGCGAGCTGCGGCGGCGAGGCATTCCGTCGTTGAAGGTGGTCTACTCCACTGAGCCGCCGCTCGTTCCCGCGGATGACGACATGGCTGTGAAGGACGGTACGCGTCCGGCACCCGGCTCGGTTGCCTTCGTCCCCTCCGTAGCCGGCCTCATTCTCGGCGGGGAAGTGGTGAAGGACTTGGCGGCCTGCTAAAGCGCGCCGCTGCGTGCTCGTCGGCGCCGGGGTGCTCGGAAACGGTCGGACGGTGGCGAGACGAATCAACGGGCGACGGGAGTGGTGCCGGCAGCGGCGACGGGAGCGGCGCCCATGGCGCGGGGAGCGGCATAGGAAAAATAACTCTTGCACCCAGGCTCTCTGTTGCCTATAATTCTGCCTTGCGCGAAATGGTGGGTGTGGCCTAGTTGGCTAAGGCGCCAGATTGTGGCTCTGGAGATCGTGGGTTCGAGTCCCATCATCCACCCCAGCGCGCTTGAAAATTTAGGGCTTGCAATTCTGAAAAGCTTCGCCTAGAATATTCAAGCGCTTTGCGCAGGAACCAAGTGCACCATTAGCTTAGTTGGTAGAGCAGGGGACTCTTAATCCCAAGGTCGAAGGTTCGAGTCCTTCATGGTGCACCACCGAAATGCTAGGCCAGCGGCTTATCGTCGCTGGCTTTTTTGTTGCCTCGGCTGCCCCTATCCCACGACTTCCTGTATTCTCGGGAGGAAAGGCGCTTCTCAACGTTACGGCTTGACCTGAGTCCAAGATAGGTGCAGCATTTTAGGCCGAAGTGTGCCATACTGAGTGACAAAGGCCCCTTATCTCAAGCAAGGAATTTACCTCCCATGGAATCAAAGACAACCACTGAGTCGTCCGACCGCCGCTTCGCGCTGCTCATCGACGCGGACAACGTGTCGGCGCGCTACTTGAAGCCGATCTTGAACGAGCTGTCGAAGTATGGCACCGTCACTATCAAGCGCATCTACGGCGACTGGACGCTCACCCTGCACGCGAAATGGAAGGACGCGCTGTTGGAAAACTCCATCACGCCCATCCAGCAGTTCGGCTACACCCAGGGCAAGAACGCCACGGATTCCGCCATGATCATCGACGCCATGGACATCCTCTACACCGACAACGTCGACGGCTTCTGCCTCGTGTCCAGCGACTCGGACTTCACGCGCCTGGCCAGCCGTCTGCGCGAGAGCGGGCGCATGGTCATCGGCATGGGGGAGAAGAAGACCCCCACGCCCTTCCGCCGCGCCTGCGACGTGTTCACCACGCTCGAGCTGCTCGTGCAGAACAAGCGCAACGAGAAGGGCGGCGGCAGCAACGCGGTGCCGAAGGACTCCGTGGAGCAGGCCGTGGTGGACATCATCACCGACAACCAGAACAACGGCAAGGCCACCGGCCTGGGCGAGATCGGCAGCCGCCTGCAGAAGCGCTATCCCGACTTCGATGTGCGCAGCTACGGCACGAACCTGCTCTCGAAGCTGCTCGAGGAGTTCACGCGGGTGCGCATCACCAAGGATCACAGCTCGGTCACCGTGGAGCTCGCCGAGGGCGAGGAGCGCCCCGAGAAGGCGGAGAAGCCCGAGCGCGCAGGGAAAGCCGAGAAGGTCGAGAAGGCTGCGAAGGCGACTGGAGCAGAAGAGGCTGCCGGCGTCGCGTCCGAGTCCGAAGGGGAGGCGGCCGCGACTGAGGCGTCCTCGGCTGAGGCGGAGAAGCCCGAGGCGGAGAAGCCCGAGAAGACCAGCCGCCGTTCCCGCAGCCATCGCGGCACGCGTCGAGTGGCGACGAAGACCGTCGGGCGCTTGGCGGAGGGCCGTCAGGCTGCCGCCGCGCTGCCCGAGGGCGAGGCGGAGCAGCAAGCCGCTTCCGCAGAAGCAGTTGTGGAAGCACCGGTCTCCGAGGCCGTCGAAGTGGCCGTGGAAGCCGTGCCGGAGGTGCGGCCCGAGCCCCAGGAGGCTCCGAAGGACGTGCGGCCCGGCCGCCGCGCGCGCGCAGAGCGCAAGACCCGCCAGGTGAAGAAGGCCGATCCCGCCGAGGTGGCGAAGGCAAGCAAGTCGGAAGAGTCGACGGAGACGGATAAGCCGACGGAGACGGATAAGCCCGCGGAGGCGCAAAAGCCGACGCGGCGCCGCAAGACGGCCAAGCCGAAGGCAGAGGAAAACCCCGCCGCCAAGAAGGTGGCCCCGAAGAAGGAGGCCGCCGAGACTGCCGAGAAGCCCGCCGAGAAGAGGAACACGGCCAAGAAGACTGCCCCGAAGAAGGCCGCTCCCAAGAAAACCGCGCCGCGCAAGAAGAAGCCCGCGGGCGACACCCCGGCCGGCTACATCCGCGAGTTGGTGGCCGATGCCGGCGCCGAGGGCATCATGCTCTCCACTATCACCGATGCGGTGCGCGCCAAGTTCAAGGACTTCAAGGTGCGCGACCTCGGCTATTCCCAGATGCGCCAGTACATGGCCTCGGTGGGAGATTACGATCTGGAGAAGAGCGGCCGCAATTTCCGCGTCCGCCTCGCGAAATAGGGGATGCTCGTGGAAGCCCTGACCCTCGGCCTGCTTCTGCTTGCCGCCGTGCTGGCGTCCTCGCTTATCGACCAGATCATCCCCCGCGTCTCCCTGCCGCTCATCCAAATCGCCATCGGGCTGCTCATCGCCGTCGTTGCCGGCGGCGATGTGGAAGTGACGCTCGATCCGGAGCTGTTCCTGGTCATGTTCATCGCTCCTCTGCTCTACGACGAGGCGAAGCATGCCGATAAGCAGGCGCTCTGGCGCGAGCGCAAGCCCGTGCTCTCCTTAGCCATAGGCCTGGTGGTGGCCACGACGCTCGTCATCGGCTTCCTGCTGAACGCGTTCGTGCCCTCCATTCCGCTGGCGGCGGCCTTCGCCCTGGGCGCGGCCCTCGGCCCCACGGACGCCGTGGCGGTCTCGTCGCTCTCGAAGCAGGTGGACATCCCGAAGCGTCAGGCCTCCATGTTGAAGGGCGAGCTGCTTCTGAACGACGCCTCGGGCATCGTGTCCTTCCAGTTCGCCATCGCCGCCGTGGTCACGGGCGCCTTCTCGCTGATCGATGCCAGCGTCGATTTCCTTGTTGAGTTCGTCGGCGGCCTTATCCTCGGCGTTCTCCTGGGCCTGCTCGGCAACTGGGTCGTCAAGCGCGCCCGCTCCATCGGTGTGGAGAACACGAACTTCCACGTGCTCTTCGAAGTGCTCATTCCCTTCCTCATCTACCTGGTGGCCAACGTGTGCCACGTCTCCGGCGTCATCGCCGTGGTGGTGGCCGGGCTCATCAACGTCACGTCCCCCAAGGGGGTCATCGGGCCTTCGGTCTCGCGCATGAACATCGTCTCGGGCAGCGTGTGGCACGTGCTCACCTATGCTCTGAACGGCATCGTGTTCGTGCTTCTGGGGACCCAGCTTCCTTTGGCCATGCAGGATACGTGGGAGAACGTGCGCATCACGAACTCCACGCTCATCCTGCTCGTCTTCGGGCTCACCTTCGTGCTTCTGGCCACGCGATTTCTGTGGGTGCTCGCCATGGATCTCTACCATGTGCGTCGCGACGAGAAGCGCCGGTTCGGGAAAGGCGATTTGCGCAGCGCGCTCATCACGACGTTTTGCGGGGCCAAGGGCACCATCACGCTCTCCATCATGTTCTCCATTCCCACCTATGCCGTCTACGGGCCGCCCAACGTGCCCTTCCCCCAGCGCGAGCTGCTGATCTTCCTCGCCTGCGGCGTCATCGTGTGCACGCTGCTTCTGGCCACGTTCGTCGTGCCGCTTCTGGCGCCGGCGCGCGACAAGGGGGAGGAGGAGCTGCGCCGCATCGACCAGGACGCCGCCACCACCATGGATATCATGCGCGAGGTCATCGAGATGCTGACGGCCCAGCAGACGCGGGAGAACCGCGCGGAGACCCAGGCGGTCATTCGCTCCTACAACGACCGCCTCGCGCGCATCAAGGCCAACAACGGCATCGAGAGCGAGATGAACGTGGAGCTGCGCGTTCAGGCCCTTATGTGGGAGTACGAGCGCGCCATGGAGCTGATGGAGCGCGGCGTCGTCTCCGGCGTGGTGGCCTACCGCTACATGGGGCGTCTCGAGCAGGCCATGCAGCTTCTGCAGCATGGCAAGGGGCACGGCACGTTGAAGCGCTGGAACGGCCGCTTCCGGGCACTGTGGCACCGCGGCGTGCGCGCGGTGCTGCGCGAGCTGCCGGGCAACACGGAGCTGGCTGAGCAGACCGAGGAGATGCGCTGGCTGCAGACGGCCACGCGCACCTATGCCGTGGAGCATTTGGAAGCGGCCGTCGCTTCCAGCCAGGTGCCCACCGAGGACGCGGCGGCGGTGCTCGTGGAGTACCAGCGCTCGGTGGCGGCGCTGCACGATGCGCGGCCCACGGTGACCTCGGTCATCAAGGCCGGCGACCGCACCGAGGACATCAAGCGCAAGGCCTATACCTTCGAGCTGGAGCAGATCCAGAGCGCCTACGAGGACGACCGGCTCTCCCGCGCCCATGCCCAGCGCATGCGCGAGAGCGTCCAGCTCATGCAGATGGACCTGGAGGACACGGTATAGAAAACGGCGCCCCCTCTGGTGAGGGGGCGCCGTGGTCGCGCGGCGTCGATGAGGCTTGCCCGCGGCGGCTAGTACACCATGCCCATGGCCTCGCGCACCTCGTCCAAGGTGGCGTTGGCGATCTCGTTGGCGCGGCGGTTGCCCTCGTGCAGGATCTCGCGCACCATCTCCGGCTGCCCTTCCAGCTCGCGGCGGCGCTCGCGGATGGGCGCCAGGTATGCGTTCACCGACTCGGTCACGTAGCGCTTGAGCGCGCCGGCGCCGTCGTTACCGATTTCCGCTGCGATGTCCTCTTCGGTGCGGCCGGTGGTCAGCGCCGCCGTGGTCAGCAGGGCCGAGACGCCGGGACGGTTCTCCTTATCGAAGGTGATCATGCGCTCGGAGTCGGTCTGCGACTTCTTGATGAGCTTGGCGGTCTCCTCCTCCGTGGCCGAAAGGGCGATGGCGTTGCCGTAGCTCTTCGACATCTTGCGCCCGTCGAGGCCGGGGATTTCCACGGCGTCGGTGAGAAGTCCGTGGGGCTCCGGGAACACCCGCCCGTAGCGCTCGTTGAAGCGGCGGGCGATCTGGCGGGTCTGCTCGATGTGGGGCAGCTGGTCTTTCCCCACGGGCACGACGTTGCCCTTGCAGAACAGGATGTCGCAGGCCTGGTGCACCGGGTAGCTGAGGAGCAGGCCCGTGAGCGCGTGGCCCGAGGCCTCCTGCTCGGCCTTCACCGTGGGGTTGCGCATGAGCTCTGATTCGGTGACGAGCGACAGGAAGGGGAGCATGAGCTGGTTTAAGGCCGGCACGGCGGAGTGCGTGAAGATGATGGTCTTCTCCGGATCGATGCCGCAGGCCAGATAATCGATGACCATGTTGTGCACGTTGTCGGCGATGTTGGCCGTGGTGTCGCGGTCGGTGATGACCTGGTAGTCAGCGATGATGATGCGAGTGGTGACGCCGGCGTTCTGCAAAGCGACGCGCTCGCGGATAGTGCCGAAGTAGTGGCCCATGTGCAGACGCCCCGTGGGGCGGTCGCCCGTGAGCATGGTGTATTTCTCCGGGTGTACGGCCAGATCGGCCTTGATCTCGTCGCTGATCTTCTTGGAGGCGAGGAAGGTGTCGCTCGTCAAATCGCTTGCCATGGGGGCGGATCCTCTCTTTCTCGTGCGCCGTTTCAGGGTGGGCGGCTTCGGCACTGAAAGCGCGGGAAGAGCCGCCAAACGGTGGAATTGTGAATATGTTGGGATAGTATACAAGATTCCCCCTTGCGCGCGCCGCGGAATCCGTGTAGTATATACAGCCGTCGCAAGTCACCCAGTGAGTTGCGAAACCTATCGGTCGCTTGGCTCAGCGGGAGAGCATCGCCTTCACACGGCGGGGGTCACAGGTTCAAATCCTGTAGCGACCACCATAAACAGCAGGCCCCTCCTCGGAGGGGCCTTTTTCGTATCCAAAGAGCTTTTCGCCCAGGAAAGGAAGCCGTCGTGAAACGGATTGCGTTTGCTGTGGTGACCGTGATGCTCGGAGCTTGCGCCGGGGCGTTTTGCTGGGCGTTCTTCTTTCTCATGAACGCGGGCCTCGATCTTTTGTGGGTGAAGGCGCCGGCGTGGCTGGCGGCGATAGGGATGCCCGCTGTCGTGTACCCGCTTGCCTTCTGCGTTGTGGGCGGCGTTGCCATTGGATTGTTTCAAAAGAACGTGGGGCCGTACCCCGATGATATGAACACGGTGCTCGCCGAGGTGAAGAAAACCGGGCGCTATGAGTATCGGCATCTGGGCGCTATGTTCGTTGGCGCGCTTCTGCCGCTTTTGTTTGGCGGCAGCATCGGGCCCGAGGCCGGCCTTACCGGCGTGGTGGCGGGGCTTTGCAGCTGGGTGGGGGACCGACTCAAGTTCATGGGCGCCGAGATGCGCGAGCTGGCGAACGCGGGCACGGCGGCCATTTTGTCGGCGATCTTCTCGGCCCCGCTGTTCGGCCTGGCGGCGCCGCTGTTCGGCTATGCGGACGATACCGACGGGCGTCGGCATGGGGGCGGCGCGTCCGCTGCGACCGTGGTTTCCGCGCCCCAGGTTTCCAAACCGGTCAAAACGGCGGTGTACCTGCTCTCCGTGGCCGGGGCGCTGGGGGCGTTCATGCTGCTCAACGAGGCGGCTGGCGGCGGTTCGGGGCTGCCGCACTTCTCCGCCATGGCAGTGGGGACATCCGAACTCGCCTGGGCACTTCCCGTCGTCGCGCTCGGCGCCTGCGCCGGCTGGCTCTTTCATGGCTTCGGCTGGGCCGTGGGCAAGCTGTCCGCGCGGCTCGGCGATCGCGTCGTAGTGAAGGCGGTCGTTGCCGGCGCGATACTGGGAGCTCTCGGGATCTTCCTCCCCTTTACCCTGTTCGCCGGCGAGGCCCAGACCGAGATGCTGGCGCAGCAGTGGACGGCCCTCGGTGCTGGGGTCTTGCTCGCGACGGGGTTTCTCAAGGTGCTGGCCAGCCAGGTGTGCCTCGGACTCGGTTGGCGTGGCGGTCACTTTTTCCCGCTCATCTTCTCGGGGATCGCCATCGGCTATGCCGCCGCCGGGCTCTTTGGCATCGACCCGGTCTTCGCGCTCTCTGTCAGCACGGCGGCCCTTCTGGGCGCAGCTATGCGCCAGCCGCTGATGGTGGCCTTGCTGCTCATCCTGTGCTTTCCCGCGAAAGCCGTTGTCTTCGTCCTTGCCGCTGCGTGCTTGGGCGCCGCCGTTCCGGTTCCGAAGGCGTTCTCTCGGGTTTGATTCTCTGCCCGGGCGACGCTCCTTGTCGGGTTTGATTCTTGGCCCGGGCGACGCTCCTTGCGACCGTCTTCTGGCTTCGTTCCTCGTCGCCTCGTATTCCGATCGCGATGTTAGCTTTCTATGGATGGCGTTTTTCGCAGTCGATAAGATCGGGGAGCTGTAGACGGCTTCGGTCGACGAGCTGTAGGCGGCTCCGGTCGGCGAACCGCCGGCAAAATGCAGCAAATCTCGAGTTGTAAGCGTCTGTTCTCTCGGAAACTGCTTCATTAGATGCTGGGGATATCGCTATTCGTTAATTCTGTCTCTTCTAGACGCTTATAACTCGAGATCTCGTGCAGAAAAGCAGCACTTCGTGAACCGAAGGAGTCTGAGCGCACGAATTGAGGAGCTCTCTGCTATGGTAGGGGGGTCTTGGAAGAACCTACTTGAGGAGGCAGCCGTGGCGCATCTCCAACATGAAACCGATGGCCCCGACGGGGCCGCGGCGTCGAAGCCGAGGGAGCGCGTTGCGGTGAAAGGGTGCGTCTTCAAGGACGGCCGCATGCTGTTCCTGTTCAAGCCCGATGCGGCGCGCCGTCTCAGCATCGCGCCCGATCTCGAGGAGGATCTTCCGGGGGGATGTGTGGAAGCGGGCGAGAGCTGGCAGGAGGCGCTGGTGCGCGAGGTGCGCGAGGAGACCGGGCTGGAAATCGAGGTCGGCGAGCCCTTCAATGCCTGGACGATGCGCGCCCCGGGGCGACGGATTCTCGGCGTCGACTTCGTTTGCCGCTGGCGCTCCGGCGACGTGCGCCTGAGCCACGAGCACGAGTCCTTCGCGTGGCTCACCTTGGAAGAAGTGGAGTCCAGGGGCTGGGAGGCGGAGACCGTCTATCGGAAGGCCTTCGAATTGGTTGAGGCGTGAGGGGGTACGGGCGATTCCCGATAAGCCCAACAGCCGTTTTCAGAAGTACCGAAAGGCATAGCGGGGCGCATCGTTGCGCGGATGCGCTACACTATGCAGTTGGCAAAAGCGGGGCGGCTCGGACTCGCCCTTCGACGACTGATTCGGGAAACGCTTATGATCCTGCAAACTGAACATCTTTCGAAATCCTACGGCGGCCGCACGCTGTTCCACGACGTGACGTTCCGCTTGGAAGAGTACGACCGGCTGGCGCTCGTGGGCCCTAACGGCGCGGGCAAGACGACGCTGCTCAACATTATCTCCGGCGAGGACGATCCGGACGAGGGGCGCGTGCTCTTCGCCAAGGGGGCGCGCGTGGGCTATCTGGAGCAGGAGGCCATCGAGATGGGGGACCTGCCCGTCTTCGAAGAGGTCATCTCGTCCCAGACCGAGGTTCTTGAAGCGGAGCAGCGCCTGCACAAGCTGGAGGCGGAGCTGGGCGCGAACCCCACCGAAGCTCAGCTGGCGGCCGTGGGCCGGGCGCGGGACGCCTACGAGATGCTCGGCGGCTACTCGCTGGAGTCGAAAGTGCGAAGCGTGCTGTTCGGCCTCGGCTTCACCGAGCGCGACATGACCCGTTCCACCACCGAGTTCTCCGGCGGTTGGCAGATGCGCATCGCGCTTGCGAAACTGCTCATCCGCAACCCCGAGGTGCTGCTGCTCGACGAGCCGACGAACCATCTCGATCTGGAATCGGTGAAGTGGCTCGAGGGCTTCCTGCGCGGCTACGCCGGCACCGTCATCGTGGTCTCTCACGACCGCGCCTTCATGGACAACATGGTCGACCGCGTGGCGGAAATCGACAACGGGGAAGTGAACCTGTACAAGGGCAACTACTCGAAGTACCTGGTGGCACGCGAGGAGCGCTTGGAGCGCATCAAGGCCGAGCGAGCGAAGTCGCTGGAGGAGATCGCGCATCTGCAGGCCTTCGTCGACCGCTTCCGCTACAAGGCCACCAAGGCCAAGCAGGCCCAGGAACGCGAGCGGCGCATCGAGAAGATCAAGGAGACGCTGCCGGTCATCCCCGAGGAGAAGAAGACGGTGCACTTCAACTTCGTGCAGCCGCCGCGCACGGGAGATGAGGTGGTGCGGGCGCGCGGTCTCGTGAAGCGCTACGGCGACCACACGGTGTACGACGGCATCGACTTCACGATGTACCGCGGCGACAAGGTGGCGCTCGTGGGCCCCAACGGCGCGGGCAAGTCGACGCTTTTGAAGATGATCGCCGGCGTGGAAAAGCCCGATGCGGGCACCATCGACTATGGCGTGAACGTCGATCTCACCTACTACGCCCAGCACCAGCTGGAAGAGCTGCACGCGGGCAACACCGTCTTCGAGGAGCTGGATCATGCCGCGCCCGGCTGGTCCATCTCCCAGGTGCGCAGCCTGCTGGGCGCGTTTCTGTTCACGGGGGACGCCGTGGACAAGAAGGTGTCGGTGCTCTCCGGCGGCGAGAAGGGGCGTCTCGCCCTGGCGAAAATGCTCGTGGCGCCGAAGCCCCTGCTGTGTTTGGACGAGCCCACCAACCACTTGGACATCTCCAGCGCCGACGTGCTGGAGCAGGCCCTGCAGCACTTCGACGGCACCATCCTGTTCATCACCCACGACCGGCATCTCATCCGCGGGGTGGCCAACCGCATCGTGGAGGTGAAGGACGGCCAGATCACCAACTACGAGGGCGACTACGACTACTACCTGTACAAGTCGGGCCAGCTCGATGGCGACGTGGACGCCGACCGCTCGGTGGTGGACGAGGCCCTGGCCGATGCGGGCATCCACGGGAAGGGGAGCGGCGCGGCCCCCGAGAAGCGCCGCGCTGGTGCGGCGGCCCCCACGAAGATCACCGTGAACCGCCGTCGCGACCGCCAAGGCTCGAGCTCGGCGGCTGCTCGGGATGGTTCCGTAGGGGCTGACCTTGGTCAGCCCTCCTCAGCTGTGAAGGGCTCCGGGGTCACGACGGCCCCCAAGGGCGGTGATGTGCAGCTCACCGCGCCCAAAGGCAGCGCGCCGAAGACCAAGGAGCAGAAGCGCCGCGAGGCCGAGGCCCGCAACCGCGCCTATGCCGCCCTGAAGAACCACCGTAAGCGCATCGCCCAGCTGGACGAGCAGATGGAGCGAGACAACGCCCGCATGGAGGAGCTGCTTGCCATGATGGCCGACCCCGACTTCTACGTGAACGAGGATGCCTCCTCCGACGCCATCGCCGAGCATGCCAAACTGAAACAGCGCCTGGCCGCCGCCGAGGAGGAGTGGTTCACCCTCACCGAGGAGCTGGAAGCCGAAATGGCCCGTCAGCAGGAGCAGGCGTAATGCTGAACATCGTTCTTGTGGAACCGGAGATTCCTCAGAATACGGGGAACATCGCTCGCACGTGCGCGTGCGTGGGGGCGCGGCTGCACTTGGTGGAGCCGATGGGGTTTCGGCTGACGGAGAGGAACCTGAAGCGCGCCGGGTGCGACTACTGGGACGATGTCGAGGTGGTGCGGTGGCCCTGCGTCGAGGCGTTTCTGGAAGCCCATGGCGAAGATGAGCTGCATTTATTCACAGGGCAGGCTTCGTGCGGCTATCGCGATGCCGTCTACGGACCGGACGCGTTTCTGCTGTTCGGGCGCGAGAGCCGCGGGCTCGACCAGGCTATCATCGACGCCCACGCCGACCGCTGCCGGCGCATTCCCATGCGCCAGGGCGCCCGTTCCCTGAACCTCTCCAACGCTGTGGCCATCGCTGCCTACGAGGCGCTGGCCCAGCGGGGCTTTCCGGGGTTGGTGTAGATGGAGACCTTCGAGCTGATTTTGTTTCTGCTGACGGCGGTCATCGCCTCGAGCATTCTAGACAAGTTCCTGCCGCCGCTGTCGCTGCCGCTTGTGCAGATCGCCCTCGGCGCCGCGCTCGCGCTGGCGGTTCCCACACCGTTGGAATGGGGCATCGATCCGGAGTTGCTGCTCATCCTGTTCATCGCGCCTCTGCACTTCAACGAATCGCGCCATGTGGACTCCGGCGCCCTGTGGAAAAACCGCTGGGGCATCGCGTCGCTTTCCGTGGGACTCGTCTTCGCCATCGTTGCTGCCTGCGGGGCGACGTTGCACGCGCTTTTGCCCGCCGTGCCCTTGGCGGCCGCCTGCGCGCTCGGGGGCGCCATGGGATCCACCGATGCCGTGGCCGTCACGGCGCTGACCCATGACCGCCGCTTCGGTCGCCGCCACGAGGCGCTGCTCAAGGGGGAGGCCCTGTTCAACGACGTGACGGGCACCGTGGTGTTCCAATGCTGTCTCACGCTTCTGGCCACGGGATCGTTCTCGCTTTTGCATGCGGGCGAGGAGTTCGCCCTCGATCTGTTCGGCGGCTTCTTCGGCGGTCTTGTCATGGGGCTTCTCGCCTGGGGCCTTTTGCAGGTGCTGCGCCGCACGGGGCTCGACAACCCCACGCTCCACGTGATGTTGGAGCTGCTTCTGCCTTTCATTATCTATCTGACGGCGAAATCGCTGCATATCGGCGCAGTCATCGCCGTGGTGGCCTCGGGGCTTATGCTGTCCCTACTGCCCCAGCGTCACACGGCTGCCACGGCCCGCACCAAGCTACAAGCCCAAAGCGTGTGGACGACTTTGGAGTTCGTGCTAAACGGGATCATCTTCGTCGTGCTGGGCATGCAGCTGCCGCGGCTTATGGAACCAGCGGCCGAGGGGAGTCTGGGCGATCCGGCGACGCTGCTGGGCGTCGTGGTGGTGCTGACCCTGGTGCTGGAGGCGGTGCGCTTCGCATGGCTGCTCGCCATGGACATACGGGCCGCCGTCGCCCAGGGGAAGGGGGCTCGCAGCTGCTTCGCACCCGAGGCCCTGCGCGGCACGCTCGCCATGGCGCTAGCGGGCGCCAAGGGCGGCATCACGCTTTCCCTCATGCTGACGCTGACGGCAGGCGCGGCGCTTTCCGCCGCTGGCAGGGCCACGCTCGTCTCCATCGCCTCGGGCATGATCGTGCTCACGCTCGTGCTGGCGGATTTCGCGGTGCCTGCGCTCGCGCCCTCGAAGTACTCCGCGCGGCGCACCCGCGCCCGCGTCGATGCCGAGATCGATCTCATGCTTGATGTGATCGCCTCCGTCGAGGCCGACGCGTCCTTCACGGGCGCGGTCAAGGACGCGTCGGGGTCGGCGGAAGATTCGCGAGAAGCCGAAGCGGGCGACGCTGCGAATGGCGGGAACAGCGCATCAGGAGAAGGTGCGCCGCCGCTGATCGACGAGCCGGCCACGGTCATTGTCATGCACCGCTACGCCGAGATTCTCGAGGAACTCGCTCCGGCCGCCTCGCCTGTGGCCGCCGCCCGGGCGCGCGCGGAGGTGGCGCGGGTGGGCTCCCTCTACGACCAGTTGGACGATATCGCCCGCCGGGCGGCCCAGTGGGACGAGAGCGAGGACGGCGTGGAAGAGGAGGCCCCCGACGACCGCACCGTCCGTCCGCGCCGTTCGCGTCGCGAGCGCCTGAATGCCGATCGCCCCGGCGCGCGGGGTCCGGCCGCCCCCAGCCTGTCCGACCAGTTCCGCCAGATGCGCGAGACCCACGATGCCGTAGAGGAAGTGCAGGCCCAGGCCCTCGTCCGCGAGCTGCAGCTCATCAAGGCCATGGTGGCCGACGGCTCCATCGACGCCGCCCACGCCAAGGATCTGCGCAACGACGTCTACATCCAGCAACTGGTGCTCGACTAACGCCATTGTCGTTCGTCGGCGGTTTCTGTGGGTTTGGAAAGCGGCGCGATGATGAGGGCGCGCGGTGCGCTACACTTATGCGCTATGGTTAACCTTCCCTACATCATCTGCTCGGTGCTGAGCTTCATCCTGGCTCTCGTGCTTCACGAGGTTGCCCACGGCTATGCGGCCTACAAGCTGGGCGATCCCACGGCTAAGCGCTCCGGACGCCTTTCGCTGAACCCGCTCAAGCACATCGACCCCTTCGGCACGGTCATTCTGCCGCTTCTGCTCATGGTCATGGGCTGGCCGGTGTTCGGCTACGCGAAGCCCGTGCCCTACAATCCGCGCTACTTCAAGGATCCGCGCCGCGACGATGTCATTGTGGGTTTGGCCGGGCCTTCCGCCAACCTCGCCATGGCCGCGCTGGCCGCTGCGGTGGCGTGGGGCTGCTCGGGGCTCGTCAGCAACCCCACCTTCGCCAACAACGAGCTGTTCGCTTACTTCTACGTGATGTTCCTGCCCACGTTCGCTCTCATCAACCTGTACCTTATGTTCTTCAACCTGCTGCCCATCCCTCCTTTGGACGGCTCATCCATCTTCGCCATCCTGCTGCCGCCGAAGTACCTGCCGAAGTACTACCAGATCCAGCAGTACGCCTTCCCCGTGTTCATGATCGCCATCGTGGTGCTGCCCTACGTGTTCAACTTCAACCCGTTCTCGTGGTATCTGGGGGTCACGGCCGGCAATCTGTTCGATTTCATGTTCCCGCCGTTTTTCTCCTAAGAGACGGCGCCGCCCATGTCCTACAAAGTCCGCATCGACAGCTTCGAGGGCCCCTTCGACCTGCTGCTTTACCTCGTGAGCCGCCAGAAGGTGGATATCGGCGCTATCTCCATCACCGAGATCGCCGACCAGTACCTCGCCGAGGTGTCGCGCATGGAGACCCTCGATCTGGACGTGGCGAGCGACTTTTTGCTGGTGGCCTCTACGCTGCTCGAGATCAAGGCCCAAAGCCTCATCCCGCGCGAGCGCGACGAGCTTGACGACGACTTGGCGGAGCTCGCGCCCTCCGAGGCCCGCGATATGCTGGTCGAGCGCCTCATGGAATACAAGAAGTTCAAGAACGCCGCCGCGGTGCTCCACAACCGCTTCATCGCCGAGGGTCGCATGCACACGCGCCCCTTCGGCCCTGATGCCGACTTCCTCGGCCTCATGCCTGACTTCCTGGAAGGGGTGTCGCTGGACGCGCTGGCCTATCAGGCGGCCGCGGCCCTTGCGCGCCGTGAGGTGTTCCTGCTGGAAAGCGAGCACATTGCCGCCAAGCCCATTCCCGTGGAGGTGCACGTGCGCGCCATTCATCAGCGCATTCGCACGGCCAAGCACCTGCGTTTCTCGCAGCTTGTGGGCCCGGGCACCCCCAAGGATGTGGCGGTAGTGACGTTTCTGGCCATCCTCGAGCTGTACAAGCGCGTCATGGTGAGGCTCGAGCAGGACGAGCTGTTCGGCGATATCGCGATCGACTACATCGAGAATTCGGGCGATTTGCGTTTGGAAGGCGACGACGCCCTCACGTCGGTGGGGGAGGAGTAGAGGCACATGTTTCAAGGATTGCAGGAAGACCAGCTGGCGGGCGCCCTGGAGGCGATGCTCTTCGTGACCGACGAGCCCGTGGGTACCATCGCGCTTGCCGAGATGCTCGAGTGCGAGGTGGGCGCGGTGGAGGCGGCGCTCGTGCGGCTGCGGGATGATCTGGAGGCCCGCGGCTCCGGCATCCAGCTGCGCGAAGTGGCCGGCGGCTGGCGTTTGTTCACGCATCCGGCCTACCACGAGCTCATCGAGAAGTACGTGCTGTCCTGGGACACGCGCAAGCTTTCCGCGGCGGCCATGGAGACGCTGGCCATCGTGGCCTATACTCAGCCGGTGACCCGTGCCGGGGTGGCCTCGGTGCGCGGCGTGAACTCCGACAGCTCCATCAACTCGCTGGTGGAGAAGGGGCTCGTGCGCGAGGTGGGTACAGAAGACGCGCCAGGCAACCCGGTGCTCTACGGCACGACCCGGGGCTTTCTGGAGAAGTTCGGTCTGCGCAGCCCTGCCGACCTGCCCGATTTGGCCGATTTCGCGCCCGATGCGGAGACGCGTCGGCTCATCACGGAGCGGTTGTCGGCCACGCGCAAGGACGCGGTTGTCTCCGACGAGCAGGCCCGCACCATGGCCCGCGCGCTCATGGGCGAGGACTTCGAGGCCGACGACGGCGAGGCCATGCTATCTGACGAGGAGCTGGCCCAGGGCACGGATGCGGCGGCCGAGGTGCTCGCGGACGCCCTGGAGGGGGAGCGCGGGGAGGAAGCGGCAGCGATAGCAGCTGGTCGAGCGAAGATTGAGGACGACGAGGCTGCCGAGGCTGCTGGGGATGGTGCGGATACTGGAGCTGCCCGCATCGCCGTGCCCGGCGCTGCCGCCGACGCGCTCGGCACCGCAGACGCCGACGCCATGTTCGCTTGCGTCATCGCATCCACGCTAGGCGTCGTCGACAAGATCGACTTCGACTCCCTCGTCTTCGAGACCGACGACGAGTAGGTCCCCCGCCATGGCCGAAATGAGGTTGCAGAAGTTTCTGGCTCGGGCCGGGGTGGCCTCGCGGCGCCATGCCGAGGAGCTGATCGCAGCTGGCCGCGTGACCGTGAACGGCGCGCGGGTGACCGAGATGGGCGTGAAGGTTGATCCTGCTGCGGACATGGTGGCCGTGGACGGCGCGCCCGTCGCGCTGCCCGAGGAGAACGCCACGTTCCTGCTGCACAAGCCCGCCGGCTACGTGACCACCATGAGCGATCCCCAGGGGCGCCCCACCGTGGCTGCGCTCATGGCCGACGAGCTGCTCGCCCATCCGGGGCTTTTCCCCGTGGGGCGGCTGGACACCGACACTACGGGGCTTCTGCTGTTCACCGACGACGGACAGCTGGGCCATGGGCTTCTGCACCCGCGACGCCACGTGGAGAAGACGTATCTGGCCCTGGTGGAAGGGGTGCCCGATGCGGGCGACGTGCGGCGCTTGCGCGAAGGGGTTCTGCTGGACGACGGTCTCACGTTGCCAGCGGGCGTGCGCGTGCTCGAGGGCGCCGATGGCCGCCGGGCCGCGCAGCTTATCGGCGAGGGGGCCGGAGCCAGCGGGTACCGCCAGCGCCACGGGGGCAAGCGCGGCCGCGACGCGCTGGCCGCCAGGGGATCTTACGTGGAAGTGCGCCTGCGCGAGGGCCGCAACCGTCAAGTGCGTCGCATGCTGGAAGCCGTGGGGCATCCGGTGATCGCCCTGCACCGCGAGGCCTTCGGCCCGCTCGTCCTGGGGGATCTGCCCCGGGGCGCCTCGCGTCCGCTCGCGGAAGAGGAAGTGGCGCGCCTCAAGGAGCTCGCGTCCTAGCTCGGGCGCCGGCGAGGGCTTGGTTTGGCCCATGTTCCGGCGTCTGCGAGTATCTGAGCCGATCCGCGTCCCGGCGCGATCCGCGACGCGCGCCAACGTCGACCTCTTGTGGGGGCGCGGGTCGCAGCCGGCTTTCTTATAGATCGCAAGAATGGCAGTATCGGCAAATCTGATCGAAATCACCAACATTTCGGGATGCTGCGCCGGCGTCAGAGCTTATAATACGCGCCAGTGAAGGATACCGTTGCACCCGGGAGGGCCCGGGGCGACAGGATCGAAAGGAAGTAACCATGAGTGTTACCGTATCGACGTTTCTCAAAATGAAGGCCGAGGGCAAGAAGATCTCGATGATCACCGCCTACGACTACACCACGGCACGGCTCGTGGACGAGTCCGGCATTGATTCCATCCTCGTCGGCGACTCGCTCGGCAACGTCATGCTCGGTCTGGGCGACACTGTGTCGGTGACGATGGAGGACATGATCCACCACGGGGCCGCTGTGGCCCGCGGCACGAAGAACGCGCTCGTCGTCGTCGATATGCCCTTCATGTCGTATCAGTCCAGCGTCCACGACGCGGTGGTGAACGCCGGCCGCCTCATGAAAGAGGCGCGCGCCAACGCCGTGAAGCTGGAAGGCGGTGTGGAAGTGGCGGACCGCATCCGTGCCATCGTCGACTGCCAGATCCCCGTATGCGCCCATATCGGCCTTACGCCCCAGGGCATCAACGCGCTGGGCGGCTTCAAGGTGCAGGGCAAGACGGCCGACTCGGCCCGCAAGCTTCTGGAGGATGCCCATGCCGTGGAGGAGGCCGGCGCCTTCGCCGTGGTCCTCGAGGCCATTCCCGCCGAGCTCGCCGAACGCGTGTCGGCGGAGCTGACCATCCCCACCATCGGCATCGGCGCCGGCGCGGGCTGCGACGGCCAGGTGCTCGTGAACCAGGACATGCTCGGCATGTTCCACGACTTCACGCCGAAGTTCGTGCGCCGCTTCGCCGAGGTGGGCGACGTCATGCTCGAGGCCTACCGCGCCTACGATGCCGCCGTGAAGGACGGCTCGTTCCCCGCCGCCGAGCACACCTACGCCGCCCCTGCGGGCGTGCTGGAAAACCTCTAGGAGGCCGGCCATGGAGATCATTCGCACTGTTGCGGACATGAAGGCCCGCGCGGCCGCCTGGAAGGCCGAGGGGCTCTCCATCGGGCTCGTGCCCACCATGGGGTCGCTGCACGAGGGCCACGAGAGCCTCATGGACGCCGCCCGCGCGGCGAGCGACCGCGTCGTCGTCTCGGTATTCGTCAACCCCATCCAGTTCGGACCGGGCGAGGACTACGAGGCCTACCCGCGCGATCTCGAGCGCGATGCGCGCATCTGCGAGCGCCACGGCGTCGACGTCGTCTTCCACCCGGAAGTGGACGACATGTACGCCCCGGCCCACAACACCTTCGTGGTCATGGAAACGCTCACCGACTCGCTGTGCGGCGCCTCGCGCCCGGGGCACTTCCGCGGCGTGTGCACGGTGGTCACGAAGCTCTTCAACATCGTGCAGCCGCATCGCGCTTTTTTCGGGCAGAAGGACGCCCAGCAGCTCGCCATCATCAAGCGCATGGTGGCCGACTTGAACATGAACGTGACCGTCGTCGGCTGTCCCATCGTGCGCGAGGCTGACGGTCTGGCCAAAAGCTCGCGTAACGCCTACCTGAGCGCGGAGGAGCGCCAGGCGGCCCTCGTGCTGTCGCGGGCCATCTTCGCCGGGAAGGCGGCCGTGGAGGCGGGGGAGCGCGACGCCGCGGCGCTCAAGGCGCTCATGGGCGGCATCATCGAGGCCGAGCCGCTCGCGCGCATCGATTACGTGGAAGTCGTCGACGGTGTGACCATGCAGCCGACCGACGCCATCGGCGCCATGGCGCTCGTGGCCATGGCCGTCTACATCGGGAGCACGCGCCTCATCGACAACTTCCTGTACGAGGAAGGGGAATAGCCCATGCTGCTGAACGTCCTGAAGGGGAAGATCCACCGCGCCCGGGTAGTGCAGGCCGAGCTCGACTATGTCGGCTCCATCACCGTGGACACCGAGCTTGCCCGCGCGGCGGGCATCTTGGAGTACGAGAAGGTGCAGGTCGTCGATATCGACAACGGCAACCGCTTCGAGACCTACGTCATCGCCGGCGAGCCGGGAAGCGGCATGATCTGCGTGAACGGCGCGGCGGCCCACTGCGTGGAGCCGGGGCACAAGGTCATCATCATGTGCTACGCGCAGATGACCCCCGAGGAGTTCGCCGATCCCGACAACGCCCCGCGCGTGGTGTTCGTGGATGACGACAACCGCATCGCCCGCGTCACCCGCTACGAGAAACACGGACGTTTGGAAGATATGCAGTAGCGACTCCTCGGGGGGGCGGGACCACGGGGCACCTTGATTCGCTCAGACAGTCCTCGATGGTATCGAAGGCCCAAGGTCGCCTTTTCCCTGCGTCGTTGCGCCTTCGATACCATCTGCGGAACTCGCTCGGTCAAGGCGCCCCGTGTTCCCGCTGCGCATTGCCATCGTTGAATAGCAAGGAGGCTCCTATGAAGCCTATTGAAAATATCGCCATTGTCGGGTTCGGGTCGCTGGGGGCCATGTATGCCGGCTGCTTCGGGGCCGCCATGGGGCCCGAGCGCGTTTTCGTGGTCGCCGATACGGCCCGCACCGAGCGCTATCGCGCCGAGGCCGCCACGTTCAACGGCGAGCCCATCCGCGTCACCTATCTGACCTACGATGAGGCTGCCGAGCGCGCCGCGGAGGATCCCTTCGATGTCGTCTTGTACGCCGTGAAGTACGGCGCGCTGCCCGAGGCCATCGAGCAGTCGGCGCCGCTCGTCGGCCCCGATACTGCCATCATCTCGGTGCTCAACGGCGTCACGAGCGAGGAAGTGCTCGCCGAGCGCTTCGGGTGGGATCGCGTCCTTTTGTGCGTCGCCCAGCAGATGGACTCCCGCAAGGTGGGCGCCACGGTGACCGCCGGCTGCGTGGGCGTGATGGCCCTGGGCGTCCACGATGCCCAGGACGCGGCCCAGCGGGCGAACCTCGAGCGCGTCGCGGAATGGCTCACCGCCATCGACCAGCCCTTCATCACGCCGGATGACATCCGGCACCAGCTGTGGGGCAAGCTCATCTGCAACGTGGGGGTGAACCAGGCCTGTGCCGTCTACGACTGCTGCTTCAGCGGCATCCACGCACCCGGCGAGGCGCGCGAGGCCATGATCGCCGCCATGCGCGAGGTGGCGGCGGTGGGCCGGGCGGAAGGCGTGGGTCTCACCGAAGAGGACGTGGCCTACTGGCTCGATATCATCGACCACTTGAACCCGGAGGGTCTGCCGAGCCTGCGCCAGGATGTGCTGGCGCGCCGTCCCACGGAGGTGGAGCTCTTCTCGGGCACCATCAACCGCCTGGGCGCGGCCCATGGCATCCCCACGCCCCAAAACGAGCGCTTCTACGCCGCCATCAAGGAACTCGAAAGCTCCTTCTCGCAGGGGCGAACCTCGGTTCGCCCTCGTCAAGCACGTTGATCTCGCCTGAGAGGGGCGACCAAGGTCGCCCCCTACGGTTGGGTTGCGGGCCCTTTCAAGTTCACCGTCGAGTTACGTTCTCGTGACCGCTTGTTTTCAGTGATAAACTGACGCAGGAATAACAAGCATGCACAAGGACGGCTTTTGGAGCGCAGAAAGTACATTGCCATCGTATCGGCCGCGGCGGTCGTCATCGTCGTCGCGGTCTGCGTCTACCTGGCCCAACTCTCCGCGACGGTCGCCGGCAACCTCATGACCTCCGTGGACGAGATATCCCGCCACGATGTGGAGACCATCGAGGGCACGCTGAACAATTGCTACGCGCGCTTGGGCTCGGTGGCCGACCGCCTCGAGGTCTACGACGTGCAGACGGTGCACGAGGCCCAGGAGCAGCTGAACTTGGAGGCGGCCTCGTCGGCCATGTTCAACGCGGTCTATCTCATGGAAGCCGACGGCACGCTCTACAGCAGCTCGTACGTGCGCCTCGGTGCCGACGAGCACGCCTACGACGAGCTTATGGAAGACGGGCGCGAGCACTTCGCCATGCTCTACGACGACGAGAACGGCCGGCTGGAAACCACCAAGGAGTCTCTCATTTTCGGCATCCGCCTGCCCGATACGGAAATCGGCGGGCGAACCTTCGTGGCCATGCTCGCCCGCAGCGACTTGTCCACTATCTCCAGCCAGCTGGTCATCGAGAGCTTCGACGGTCAGGGCGTTTCCTCGGTCGTGAACGCGCGGGGCTATTACATCGTGAGCGCCAGCCCTGCCACCGACCTCGCCGGGCGCGACAACTTCTACGACACGCTCGAGGCCGGGCGCATCGACGACGGCGTCACGGTGGAGGACATCCGCCGCAACATCGCCGCGGGCGAGAGCTTCGTCATCAATTGCACGACGAGCGCCGGCGAGGATCTCGTCATGTCCTTCGCGCCGGTCGCAGGTACCGAGTGGTCGTTCATCATGACGGTTCCGACGGAGGTGTTCAGCCAGCGCTTCGCCCCCTTTATCGCCATGACGGTGGGCATGCTCGGGGCCATGGTGGCGGTCATCTCCATCATGCTGGCGGTCATCTACCGGTTCATGAGGCAGTCGATCCAGGCTCGGGCGGAGGCCGTCGCGCGCACGGAGTTCCTTTCGAACATGAGCCACGAGATCCGCACGCCCTTAAACGGCATCATCGGCCTGAACCATCTGATGGAGCGGCACGTGGACGACGCCACCGCCATGCGCGACTACGTGAATCGGCTCGGCAAGGCCGCCCAGTACCTGCTATCGCTCGTGAACGACATCCTGGACATGTCGAAGCTGCAGGCCGGCAAGGTTGATTTGACGAGCGAGCCTTTCGACGTGAACGCGCTGGTCGACAATGTCTGCGAGATGCAGCGCGGGCCCATGGCTGACCGCGGGATCCGCTTCGAGCTGTCGCGCACGGTCGAGCACCCGTGGCTTCGAGGCGACGAGGTGCGCCTGTCGCAGGTTCTCATGAACATCCTGTCGAATGCGGTGAAGTTCACGCCCGAGGGCGGCCGCATCTCCATGAAGGTGCACGAGGCGGTGTACGCGTCGGGGAATGAGGCCGTGCTCACGGTGTCGATCGCCGATACCGGCTGCGGTATGACCAAGGAGTTCGCCGAGCACGTCTTCGACGCCTTCACGCAAGAGCGCAACCGCAACAGCGATTCCCAGAAGGGCACGGGGCTGGGCATGTCCATCAGCTACCTGCTCATGACGCAGATGGGCGGCTCCATCACGGTGGAAAGCGAGCCGGGGTGCGGTTCCTGCTTCACCGTCATCGTGACGCTTCCTACTGTCGCGAATGGTGATGGGCTGACGCCTGCCCAGGCGCCCTCGCTGATTTCGTCGAGTGCAGAAGGCGCGGAAGGCGTGGGAGGCGTAGAACGCGCGGAAAAGGTGGAGGCCGAAACCGCCGAAACCGTCGAAGCCCCCGGGGCCCCCGGAGCCGTTCGGGCCGTCTCCTCGCCGTCTGGTGTCGAAGCCGCTCGGGCGCCCGTCGAGATCCTCGTGGCCGAGGACAACGAGCTGAACGCCGACATCATCTCGTCCATCCTCACCGAGGAGGGCTTCTCCATCACCGTGGCCGAAAACGGCGAGGAGGCCGTGCGCCTGTTCTCCGAATCGCCGGCGGGGCATTTCGCGGCCATCCTCATGGACGCCCAGATGCCGGTCATGGACGGCTACGAGGCCTCTCGTGCGATCCGCGATCTGAAGCGAGCCGATGCCAAGACGGTGCGCATCTTCGCCTGCACGGCCTCCACGTTCGCCGAAGATCGCAATCGCGCTCTGGCATCGGGCATGGACGACTTCCTCAGCAAGCCTTTGAACGTGACGGTCATGCTGCAAAAGCTCGAGGCCGTTCGGAAGGGCGGTGCCTCATGAGTAGCGAGAGCCGCAGAATACATCGCGGGATGATCGAGCCGGCATTTCCGCCGACGCAAAGCGTCGTGCCGCCGATCCCTCGTCGCGGCATGACCCGCCGCGCCTTCTGCGCGGGAGCGGCCTTCCTTGCGGCCGCAGGGACGCTGTCCCTCGCCGGTTGCAACAGCCTGCCCTTCACGGGTGCCGCGCCCGTTCGTCTGGTGATCAAGGTGCCCCGCACGGGGCACGACGTCGTCTTCGACGACTCCATCAGCCAGGTGGAAACGGTCATTCAGGGCATGGCCGAGGGGTTCCAACGCGACTACGAGAGGCCCGTCGACGTCGAGGTCGTCGTCTTCGAGCAGAACCAGTACGACGAGGCCGTCAAGGGGTCGTTCGACACGGACAAGGCGCCGGATGTGCTTTACGGCGATTACTTCAATATCTCCACCTACATTCGCACCGGGCGCGTCGTGCCGCTGGACGACGTTGTCGCCCCGGCTATCCGCGACGATCTCTTCGACGACTTGTGGAACATGGGCGTGGTGGAGGGCCGCGCATATATGATGCCCTATCTGGCGCGCCAGAACGTGCTTGCCTACAACAAGGAGATGTTCCGCAACGCGGGGCTTGGGGAGTTCGTCGCCGAAGGGAAGATCACCGCCTGGTCGCTGGACGAGTGGACGCGCATTTTGGACGCGCTCGCCGCTTCGCTTCCCGAAGGAAGCTTCCCGATGATGATGTACGCGGGCAGCTCCCAAGGCGACACCCATATCGTGACGCTTCTGCGCTCCGCCGGATCTAGCATCTACGACGACACGGGGCATTTCAACCTCTCGGCGCCCGAGGGCATAGCGGCGCTGAGGTGGATCCAGGAGGGCGTGGGCCGCGGCTGGTTCCCGCCCCATGCGGAGAATTTGGAGATCGAGGACTGCTCCAGCCTGTTCCGCCAGGGGCAGCTGGCCATCTACATGGTGAACAACGCCTCCATCACGCGCTATGGCGACACGGTGGGGCTCGTGAACTTCCCGGGGCCCGATGCGGACGGCAGCGCCACCGCCTTCGCCTCGGGCTTTCAGGTTTTCGACAACGGCGACGCCGAGAAGCTGCAGGTGGCGAAGGATTTCCTTTCCTATGTGTACACCGATGAGCGCTGGCTCGACTATGCGGCGGGCGCGATACCGGCGAGCAAGCGCGTGTCCGATCGCTATGGCGCCGATATCCCCTCCTACGATCTGTTCCGCGCCAATGCCGATAACGTATGGGATTTCACGGGCGGCAGCCCCGACACCCAGACGGTGCGCGATGTCTTCTACACCGGCATCCACGACCTGCTCATGGGCAAGACGACCCCCGAGGAGTGCGCCGCCCTCCTCGACGCGCAGTGCAACGCCGCCATCGACGAGGGCTGGGCCAAAAGCCAACTCCACGAGTAGGAGTGCGCTTCAGTCAAACTGGCAACCATGGTAACGGCCATTGTAGGGCTGATCAGGGAATTGCTCAGAGACCAGCTATCATTTTGTCAAGAACTTTTTTCCGAGCCGCACGGTCAGAGATGACCCCGACGGTCAAACTTGCGAGACCTGGAAGGCCCCTCCCGTCCGAGGACGGCCCTATGCATCGCACCAGATGAAGCGCACGATCTCACGGGGCGAACTGCGCGTCAAGGCGAGGAAAACTTTTTTCTTTTTCAACGGAAATTCAGTGTGAAAAAACTTTTCCTCCGGGAAGCCTTGACGCGCCGCCCGCCCCGTGAGCCGGACGCCCCATCAGGAGCGAGGCAGAGGGCCTCTCTCCACGGAACGAAAGGGGCATCCCATGCTTTACATCGCAGCGACCGTCGAAGACCTCTCCTCCTGGGAGGGCCTGAAGCACTTCAGCAAATCCGCGCTGGCCGCCATCATCGACTGGCACGACGAGCAGGAGATCGACCAGGAGGCCGACGCCGCAGAGCTTCGGGGCGAGTGGACGGAGTACGACGACGCCGGGGCCATGTGGTACGCCCTCCACGATGTGGACGAGGGGCTTCCGATCATCTACGACCCCGACCAGCTGGAATCGCTCACCGACGCCCTTGAGGCCGTGGGATACAACATCATCCGCACGGAGACGGGAGGCTGGCTCGTCCACGAGGCCTAGCCCGCATCGACCGGAGAGGCCCCCTCGGGGGCCTTTCCCCTTGCCCGGTGCCTGTCCCGGCTGTACTCCTCGCCCGAGCGCATGAGCGCCCAGCACACGCAGAGCATCTTGCGCGCCACGGCGCAGACGGCGTAGCGGTGCGAGTAGCCCCTGGCCCGGAGGCGATCGTAGAAATCGCGGAACTCGCAGTCGGCGCGAAGCGAAGCCTGGGCGGCGATGTAGAGAGAGCGGCGCAAGTGGGCGCTGCCGCGCTTGCTGATGCGGTTACGGTCAGGATCGAAGCCGCCCGACTGTCGGCGGGTGGGGTCGAGGCCCGCGTAGGCAACTAGCGCCTTGGCGTCGCGGAACCTCGTCGCGTCGCCGACCTCGGCGGCTATCTGGGCGGCGGTGGCGCGGCCCACGCCGGGGACGGTCGGAAGCGTCGGGGCCACGGCGTCCAGGAGGGAGTCGGCCTCGGCGTCGATCTCGGCGAGCTGGGCGGCGCAGAAGTCAAGCTGGTCGAGCAGGAGGCGCAATTGCAGCCGCAGGGCGTCGGTGGCGGGGACGCCGCAGGTGGAGCGGAGCGATTCCAGAACGTCGGAGGCCTTGGCCGCGCCGAAGCGGTTCCTGCTCGCGCCGCGCAGGTCGTCGGCCAGGCCGTCGGCGTCCATTTCGTCCAGGGCGAAGCGGCGAAGCACCGCTCGGGAGGAGTCCCCGAACTTGTCCGAGAACAGCTTGCCGTACTCGGGCCACACCTGGTCGAGGAGCGCCACCGCCTGAATCTTGGCGCGCGACATCGACTCCGAGACCGCGCGGCGGAAGCGGCACAGGTCGCGCAACTGGGCGGCGTCGGCATCAGGCGAGGGCGTGGGCGCTATGCCCTGCTTGCGCAGCGCGTCGGCGACCACGAGGCAGTCCACCCTATCCGTCTTGGCGCGGCCCAAATTGCCCGACTTGCGCTCCGCGCAGGTCACAACGGGGTTGATGACCGAGACGGGGTAGCCGCCCTCGGCGAGGACTTTATAGCAGCTCCGCCAGTAGCAGCCCGTGGACTCCATGCCCACGGCCACGTCGCCGCCGCACAGGTCCAGGTCTGCGACCATGCGGGACAGGCCGTCGGCGTCGTTTCCGTAGGGCCTCGGCTCCATCAGGAAGCGGCCCTCGCCGTCGGTGACGCACATCCAGTGCGTTCTCTTGGCGATGTCTATTCCGGCGTACTTCTCCATTTCTTCCTCCAATCGTCCCTCATCCGGCACCGTGGCGGGAGCGGCATCAGCCGCCGCGCTTTTTCGTAAGAGACCCGTGGTCGCGCCACATCCAGCTCATCCGCGATCTCGCCTCCGCCGCATCCGGCCGCGCAGTTTCTGAGTCGTGGTCATGCCACAAAGAGTACAACGCGCTAAGATGCCAGAACGGGTATACCGAGCCGCCCCGAGGGGCGGCGGATTGTCTATCTCTCGATGAAAACCTGATTGACCACCTTGGCGGGCCTCCCGTCGCCGTCGGTGAACGAGGAGTCGCCCTCGCTCACCAGGTAGACGTTCGGGCTGGTCACGTGCTCCACGTAGTCCTCCCAGGACACGCGCGACTCGCGCGGGCGGGATATGCCCCGCGAGCAGTTGTAGAGGCGTATGCCGCTCTCGTAGTTCGCGAGCCTCGCGCCCTTCTTTCCCAGCTGGTCGTCGTCGGTGAGATACGCGCACAGGTAGTTCCCGAGGTTGTTTATGTCGCCGCTGAACCCCTGGACGTTGACGAAGCCGTGGCCCCAGGCGTCGCGCACGGGGTGGTCGTCCTCGGTGTTCGCCATGTACGGGGCCGGGCCGTCGAAGAACAGCACGCAGTGCATGTGCCACGCCCCGCGGGCCTGGCGCTCCTTGACGTACAGGTACTCCATGGGGCCGTACATCTTGCGGAGCCGCTTGAAGAACTGGCGCAAGTCGGAGGATATGCGGGCGTTGTCGGTCATGTTCTCGGCGTAGGTGAGAGTGAGGAACCTCACGCAATCGTTGCCGCGCACGTTGGCGTTGATGACCGACTTCAGGCGGTTGAAGGACTGACGCACGGAGTGCAGGTTGTCTCCCTTGGTCTCGGAGCGCGGCGAGTAGCGCCGAAGCTCGGCGGTGGACTTGACAACGTAATGCTCCTTGTCGATTCGCTTGATTCTCGCCTCCGTGGGAGGCTCGAAGGGGCAATGGCGGTAGACAACCGTCGTACCGCAGTCGATTTCCTTCAGGTACTTCCTCGGGCCTACGATGCTCATTTGTACCTCCTCGCCCCTGACCTGGGGCTGGTTCAATTGTGTGACTTAATCAAGTTAATATAGGGCCGCTGGCGCGGCCCCGGGGGCGCAGGAGCGCCCGAGAAGCCGACTACTGCAGCAGTTATACTCAGAGAAGAATAGTACACAGCACAAACCCCCGTCCGCACGGCAGCACGGCCCTCAGAAGCGGCGGGGGCGCGCGGGCCGGGGCAGGGAACCCCCTGCCCCTCGCCCCGCCCCGCGCGCCCTAGGCCTGCTCGAATCGGTTGTAGCTGTCGTACAGGCGGAAGTAGGCCCTCCGGGGGAGGAGCCACGTTGTGCCGACCTTCTCCTTGAGGCCGTAGTAGTACGACACGGCGCAAAAGAGCTTGCCACCGAAGGGCAGCGAGAGCAGGAGGCCCTTGAGGCCGAAGTTGGCCAGCTTGCGGTGGTTCACCTCGATCTCCACGAGGCTCCTGATCTGCCTGTCTATCATGCGGTCGAACTGAGCGATGAGCACGACCTTGTAGCCGAAGTGCCTATGCTGGGAGAAGAACTCTATCCAGTCCATTCTCTTCTGGGAGCCGCCCCTGTCCTGCCAGGTGCGCGAGTTGAACACCAGCTGGGCCTCGTCTATGACGAGCAGGATGGCGTCCTCGCGCACCTTGCGGCCCTTCCAGTACCCCTCCGCGAACTCGAAGAGGAAGTCCGGCGTGAGATCGCAGTTCGGCCTATAAGTGAACCGCTCGCGGTAGCCCCTCGTCCTCGGGTTAATGTCGAAGTTGGCTATCACGGGGCGGCGCCTGGCCCCCAACGAGTCGCGTATGTCGCGGGCGGTGTGAAGGGACTTGCCGGAACCGGGAGTGCCGGAGTAGAGCATTATCATTCGAGATCACCCCTTCGCGGCCCTGACCGCAGACCAGATTATCATGGCGACGTTGGCGGCGATCAGGAGGCCTATCCAGACGGTGAGTATGGTTATCAGGTCGCCGATGGGGACGAACCAGTTGAGGGCCGAGAGGACGCCCCGGACGGAATCGGGGACGGCGATGGGGAGGGAGGACGCGTCCACGGCGGGGAGCAGCCCTATCACCAGCAACAGGAGGTTAAGGGCCGAGCCTAAGACGGTATCGAGGAGAGCGCTAATCACCTGCGACACCCCCCGAGTAGACGAAGCGGCGGGAGTTCGCGAACAACATGACCGCGAAGCCGATCCGGGAGAGCCAGGAGGTCATGTCGGCCAGCCCCTGCCAGTCGGAGAACCCGAAGTCCAGCGGCGCGCCCCAGAAGTCGAAGTGGAACTCCGGCGGAGCCGGGTCGGCCTGGAGGAGGCCCAGAATCTGCTTGAGGACGGCGGGGACGCAGAAGGGGAAGGCATTCTGGATGGCGCTGCCAACAGCAGAGGCCGCAGCGTCGGTAACATCGAGGGACATATCCCCGAATATGGCGTCCAGCACGTCCTTGGCGTTCTCCACGACCCCGGCGACGGTCAGAAGGCGGATTATCGAGTCCAGCCGGGACTCGACGCCGGAGAAATCGACCTCGACGGAGACGGAGAGACTCCCGAGCTTGTCCAATACGTCCGAGAATCCCTTGGAAGTCATATTGGAGAACGTATCGATCTTCCCGCCGTTGTAATAGGTCAGGTTGGCGATGTAGCCGAGTATGCCAGCCGTGGAGCGGTAGGCCGTCGTGCCCGTCTCGGCATAGGTCACCTCCTGGTAATTCATGTTGAACAGGCGCGCGAGGAGTCGGGCGGTGCCGTAAACGCTGTCCACGTCCTCGCCGTTCAGGGAACCCTGGTACTTCTCAAGGCTGCGAATCTCGTTCAGCTTGAGACCGTTAAAATAGGTCAGATTAGCCATATAGCCGAGAATACCCGCGGTGGAGCGGTAGGCCGTCGTGCCCGTCTCGGCGTAGGTGATCTCCTGATAGTTCATGTTGAACAGGCGGGCGAGGAGGCGGGCGGTGCCGTAAACGTCGTCCACGGAGGAGCCGTTCAAAGAACCCTGGTATTTCTCAAGACTCCTGATCTCGTTCAGCTTGAGGCCGTTGTAATAGGTCAAGTTGGAGAGGTAGCCCAAAATGCCGACGGTCGAGCGGACGGCGGTACCCCCGGTCTCGGCGTAAGTCACGATGCCGTACTGGCTGTTATGGATGCGGGCCAAAAGGCGGGCAGCCGAGTAGTCCCCGGCATCGCCGCCGACGAGGGAACCGTTGTAGTTCAGGCGATTGGATGCCGCTTGGAGCCACCCGGCGGGGGAGTTGGAATGAACCACGACGGTGTTCCCGGTGCCGTAATTGTAGCCCCACTGCTGGCGCAGGGAATCAAGGATGCTCTGCAACCGCTTGCCGTGGTTGTCCATGTTCAGCCAGTTGTCGATACGGTAGAGGTAGGAGCGGATGCCGCCCAAATCATCGTCGGCCCTTTGAGCAAAAGCGTTCAGGACGCCGTAGGTCGCGCCAGTGGTCGCGATAATCGCCTGATCTTCTTTATTTGAGCCAGTAAACCAAGATAAAAATTGAGCAACAGCATCTTTGGTTGAATTATAAGCACCAATCCAACTAAGAGCATTAACCAAAGACGCCGGAAGCGCTGGGATAGCGGCGAGTGCTATCTGATTGTCGTAGTTCACTTCTTGTATTTCAGATATATTTTGTAAAGAACTATCATCAATGCTGCTCCCAGAATAGTACTCACCATTTCCGGAAAGTCCGAATTCTGAAACGAGATCAGGCCCGACGCTATCACCGCCGAGGACATAGGATCCATTGTCGCCCCCTAAGAGGTCAGGCCGGGTATCGAGAGCGTTCCGCCCGCTATCACTATCGTAGTCCTCTGAAGAACCATCCAAAGCGCCGCCAGGAGAAGGAGCGCCACCACTAGGAGAGTCCATTTCAGGCTCCGAATCCTCTTGTCCCTCCGAGCCTGCTTTCTCTCCTCGTCCGTCATCTGCCAATCGTACCTCGCCATTCTCCACCTCCTGGGACTCGTCCGCATAGGCGAGAGTATAGCACGGCATGAAGCAGTTAGCGGCCAGCATTAGGGAGAGGCCGACCGCCGCGAACCTGGGGACTTCCATACTTCACACCTCCAATCTAAAAGGAAAAGGGGGAGGCCGAAGCCTCCCCCAGCCGGACGGTACGCCAGAGCCGGACTAGCGGCAGAAGCGCTTCACCAGGCCCCAGACGGCGGGGATGGCGATGAAGATCGCGGCGACGCCGAGCAGGGCGGGCAGGTTGGTGCCGATCATCGTCTGGATGTTGGTGGACAGGGACGTGATGGCGGTGCCGATGGCGGTGGTGATGGTCTCCATTTCCATTTCCTTTCTCCTTGGTAACTACGAACGGAAGAGACGTTGCGCGAGGCGGAAGGCCCCACTTATTCCGAAAGCCAGCAAGCCTAGGAACATAGCCAGCAGGAATCCAATCGGAACGGCCCCGAAGAAGGAGGAGGCCCATTCGAGGAACCCCTCCACCTGGTAGGCCGAGAGAATGTCGGGCGTCACAGGGCCACCGCCAGGAAGCAGAGGACGAGGACGGCGGTCAAGGCCCAGGGCGGCAGCTTCAGGATGAGGGGGCGCTTGCCCCACTCGTCGCGCCAGCGGGCCTTGGCCCAGGCGCACATGATCTTCAGCGCCTCATAGACAGCGAAAGCGTAAGCAAACACGCCAGCGAGAGACAGAACGAGCAGAACGTCAAGAACGGCATCCATCTAAGACCTCCATTTGTCGGAGAACGCGAGCCAGAGGGTCGCGCCCAGGTTGAGCAGAAAGGCGACCAGCAGGAAGACCATTAACACGGTCTGCATGTACTGGAAGCCCATGAGGTGGGAGAAGAAATCGGGGGGAACCTCGGTCTCGGAGGTGACCGTGGTCACCCAGTTGCCGGAATCGTCGGGGGCGTCGGTCGCGATCGCCAGCTCTGCATCGCGGACAATCAGCTGCCGGAAGCCCTCGACCTCGGTCTGGCGCAAAGACTCGATGGCGGCGAGGACGTCCGAGTTTCCGGCCTTTATCTGGGCCACGTCCTCGCCAATGCCCTCAAGAGCCTGGTAAGCATCCAGCGCCAGCGAAGCGGCGGCGTTCTCATCCACGTTGCACCTCCCTCTCCTTGGTCAGCTTGTCCAGATCTTTCAGAACCTTCTTCTGGCGGACGTTGCACTCGTTGCTGACCGTCGCCGAGAGGGACAGCACGAACGCTGCCATCTGAGACGGTCTCAACTTGCCCGCCATGTCCTCCAAAAGCTCGGCGGACTCCAAAAGGGACTGCTGGTAATCTGCCATCTCAAGCCACCTCCTGGAAGTTCGGGTAGATCAGCCGGAAGTGCGAGAGGGCCGTATCCATGTCGGGGAACTCCCTGTCCCAGATGATCTTGCGATCTGCGGTAACGACCACGCCGTGGACGGTGCCGTCGGGACGCTCATCGAAGCGGGCGCGCCATCCGAAATCGTCCTCGAAGACCCTACTCATCGCGCACCTCCTGCCAAAGGAGACGGGCCATGTAGCCGCCGTGCAGAGTCTTGGTCTCCTGGAAGATCGAGACCACGCAGCCCTCCGTAGTTCTCGCTATCTCGGCGGCGGCAACGAAATCGTTGAAGCGGAAGCCATCCATGGGCTTCCCGGACACAGGGAGATCGATCAGGAGATCACCGTCAACCTCATACCAGGGATCGGGGGTCACGACGTAGGTAACGCCCTTGCGGTTCCAGGCCATCTCAAGCCACCTCCTCGACCTCGGCCATGGGCGCGTCGAACATGCCCATGACGACGTCCTGGAAGAACCCGGCCACCTCGGCGGTCGGGGCGGCGCAGTGGTTCGAGATGCCGAGGAGGTTCCCCGTCTGGTCGATGTACCAGGCCTGGACGAAGGCGGCGTAGACCGGATCCGAGTCATAGTCGCGCCAGTAGGAGTCCACGTAGGGGCCGAACTCGGCGGTGGCCTGATCGAGCCTCACGTCCGTTTGAATTCGTGGCATGGCGGGCCTACTTGCTCGCCGGGGCGGGAGCAGGGGCCTTGCGATCGTCGCGCAGCTCGTCGGGGACGCCCAGGGGGTCGGCGTTCATGGCGGCCTCGCTGGGGAACACCTTGACGATGTAGCCCTTGTAGGTGTTGTACTTCTTGTCGAAGCGGAAGTCCACGAGCAGGAAGTTAGCACGGTAGGGCTTCAGCTCGTCAGGCTCGACCTCCTTCTGGTTGACCTTGAGGAGGAGCATGTCGGCGGTGCCGGGGACGGAGAAGGCGGCGTTGCACCAATCGATGACCTCGCCGTCCTCAGAGACGAAATCGCCCTTGGAGTACCCGGTGAAAACAGAACAGACCTTCGCGAGCATGAGAATCTACCTTTCGAACGATCTTCGGCGGTGGCTTTCCATCGCCGCTTACGGTTCGAAATGGTAGAAAAGAGGAAAGAGCCGCCCTCAGCCGAGTAGCTAAAGGCGACCCTCCAACCACGAAATACTAGTCAATTCGTGGAGCGGTCGCCGTAGCCGCGGCAATCGCCTTCTCCTGCATTGTAGCACGACTCAAAGAATACTTCACGATTATCCCCGTAGCGAGTTGCATTCGCCACTCTGCCTTCTGCAAGAGCGCGCGGAGGATTGCCAGGTTATCGAAGGCTACCGCGAAAGCGCGCTGGGTCATGTCGACAGAGGTTGCCATGGTTACTTGGACGCAATTGCTGACATTCGTCCTCGTGATTATTGCGGTGATTGATCTGACCGTAAGGGCCAGAAAGTGAAATAGCCGCTCCCGGTAAGCACGGAAAACGGCTACTTCGCCAAGCTATAAACTTGAACCCGAGGTAGCCGCCGTTCGCCCCGGCAAGCCACCCAGCCTCGTCAGTATATAGCCCACGGCGGAATCCTGTCAACGACCGAGGTATGCGTCAGACGTGCGGAAAATGCGGCGGTGGTGGGTGTTTGGGTGCGGGGGCGGCGGCTTCGTATACAATGGGTGGCGACTGGTACCTGATCGATTGAGGAAACAGACACTTCCATGACTGAATCTGCTGAACTGAACGGCGCCGGCGGGGCGGCCGAAACGGCTCCGGATGCCCCCGCGACGGGCGCCGCGCCGGAGCCCGCTCCCGTCGCGCCCAACGCCCCCTTCTCGGCCATCGCCGTCGTCGGCCTCGGGCTCATCGGGGCGTCGCTGGCCGGGGCGCTGGCGACCAAGATGCCCGACGTGCGCGTCTTCGGGGTCGATACCGATGCCGCCACCTGCGCCGCCGCCACCGAGCGAGGCTGGTGCGAGGCGGCCTCCGGCCCCGACGACCCCGCCTTCCGCGCTTTCATCGAAAACGACTGCGAGCTCGTGGTCATCGCCACGCCGGTTGCCGCCGTGGACGACTACCTCGCTCGCCTGCGCGACTGGGGTTACACCGGCGTCGTCACCGACACCATCTCCACCAAGGGCCACATCCTCGCCGCGGCCACCGAGCTTCTGCCTGCGCCTGCGCGCTACGTGCCGGGACACCCCATGGCCGGCTCCGAGCAGAGCGGCATCGCCGGCGCCCGCGCCGACCTCTTCGAGGGAGCGAACTGGATCCTCTGCCCCGACACGGCGACGGTGCCCGAGGACTTCCAGCACCTCCACGAGCTGGTCACCGGCCTCGATGCCCGCGTGGTGTCGCTGCGCCGCGAGGAGCACGACGCCGCCGTGGCCGTGGTGAGTCACGTGCCGCACATGGTGGCCTCCTCCCTCATGCAGCTGGCGAGCGCGCACGCCGACGACACTGGCTCTATCATGCGGCTGGCCGCCGGCGGCTTCAAGGACACCACGCGCATCGCCGCGGGCAGCCCGAAGCTGTGGTGCGGCATCGCCTTCGACAACGCCTGCGCCCTGAAAAGCGGCCTGGACGAGATGGCCTCCATCCTGGGCTCGTTCGCCGCCGCGCTGGAAACCGGCGACCGCGAGACGTTCACGCGCCTGCTCGCCGAGGCCGCCGACGCCCGCCGCGCACTGCCGGCCGCCTGGGTGCCCTCCACCGAGAAGCTGCTCGAGGTGCGCATCCCCATGGTGAACCGCACCGGCGTCGTTGCGGAGGTCTGCACCATTGCCAGCTCGGTGGGTTGCAATATACAATCTATTGACATCGACCACATCAGCGAGGGCAACGCCGTGCTCTCCCTCATCCTCACCGATGAAGGCGATATCGGCCAGCTCTCGATGCAGCTGATCAACGCTGGTTTCTCCGTATCGTTCAGTCCGCTCATGCCGAAGGAGTACGCTCATGTCGAATAGCGAATTCGCAGAACCCTACACGATCATCGAGCCTTTCGGGGGGCCCTTCAAAGGCGACGTCACGGTGCCGGGCGACAAGTCCATCTCGCACCGCGCCGTGCTGTTCGCGGCCATGGCCGAGGGCACCTCGCATCTTTCCGGCGTGCTCGACTCCGAGGACGTGCGCGCCTCCATCCGCGCCGTGGAGGCCTTGGGCGCCGAGGTCGATTTGAAGGCCCAGCCCGACGGATCGCTTTCCGGCACCGTCACCGGCTGGGGCGCCGAGGGCCCCAGCCAGCCCGCCGCCCCCATCGACTGCGGCAACTCGGGCACCACGGCGCGCCTGCTCATGGGTGTCGTGGCCCCCTGGGACATCGAGGTGACCATCACCGGCGACGAGTCGCTCAAGAAACGCCCCATGCGCCGCATCGTGGCGCCCCTGGCGAAGATGGGCGTCGATTTTGTGCCCGAGACGCCGGAGACGCTGCCCATCACCGTGTGCGGCAACCGCGTCCTGCGCGCCATCGACTACGCGAGCCCCATGGCCTCGGCCCAGCTGAAGACCGCCGTGCTTTTGGCCGGCGTCTTCGCCGACGGCACCACCACCGTGAACGAGCCGGCGCCCTCGCGCAACCACACCGAGCTCATGCTGCCGGAGTTCAACGTGCCCACCACCGCCGGCACCCGCGTGGCCACGGTGACCGGCCCCGCCGAGATGCTCGCCTCCGACGTCGTCGTGCCGGGCGACCCCTCCTCGGCCGCCTTCGTGGCCGCGGCCGCCCTGCTGAAGCCCGGCAGCTCCGTCACCATTCAGAACGTGTCGCTGAATCCGGCCCGCATCGGGTTCGTGCGCACGCTGGAGCGCATGGGCGCCGACATTCGCGAGTCCTACGGCGGGCATGAGGGCAAGGAGCCCCGCGGCACCATCACGGTGAACTACACGCCCGTGCTGCGCGGCTGCGAGATTCCCTCCCAGCACATCGCCTCGGTCATCGACGAGATCCCCGTGCTCGCCCTGGTGGCGGCCCACGCCCGGGGCATCACGGTGTTCCACAAGGTGGGGGAGCTGCGCGTGAAGGAATCCGACCGCCTCAAGGCCATCATCGACGGCCTGGCGCTGCTCGGCGTGGACGCCTGGGAAGAGGGCGACGATCTGTTCGTCGAGGGCAACCCGCAGCTGCAGGTGCCCCAAGGCCTCGTCTTCGAGTCCTACGGTGACCACCGTCTGGCCATGACCTGGGCGCTCGTGGGCGCCTGCGGGCGCGTGCCCGTATCGGTGACCCGCTTCACCTGCGTGGCCGTGAGCTACCCCGACTTCCTCGCCGACTTGAAGGGATTGGTGAAATAGTGATCGTCGCCATCGACGGGCCCTCCGGGGCCGGAAAGTCCACCGTGGCCAAGGCCGTGGCCAAAGAGCTCGGCTTCTCCTGCCTGGACACGGGGGCCATGTACCGCGCCATCGCCTGGCGCGCCCTGCAAGACGGCGTCGCGCTCGACGACGAGCCGGTCTTGGGGGCTATCGCCCGTACCTACGACATCGCCTTCGGGCATGTGGAAGGCGACCCGGTGCCGCGTCGCGTGTTCATCGGCGATGACGAGGTGACCGACGCCATCCGCACTGCCGAGATCGACCGCGCCGTGAGCCCGGTGTCCGCCGCGCCCGCCGTGCGCGAGGCGCTGCTCGACCAGCAGCGCCGCATCGGCAACGCCGGCGACTACGTGGTGGAGGGCCGCGACATCGGTACCGTGGTGTTTCCCGATGCGGCCGTGAAGGTGTTCCTCACCGCCTCCGACGAGGAGCGCGCCCATCGCCGGGTGCGCCAGAACGTCGATCGCGGCATCGGTTCCATCGACTACGACGAGGTGCTGGCCGACCTGCGCCGGCGCGATGCGGCCGACTCCTCCCGCGCCACGGCTCCTTTGCGCCCCGCCGACGACGCCGTGCACATCGACTCCACCGGTCATTACATCGAGGAAGTCATCGAGCAGATCTGCAAGCTTGCCAGAGAGGCGCGCTGATGTTCCTAAAATACTCCGAGATGTGGGACATGGATTTGGGCGGCGAGCCCAGCACCAACGAGATCCCGCACTGGTTCGGCAATGCGGCCTACGTGGTGGTGGGCGGCCTGTGTAAGCTGCTGTTCCGCTATCGGGTGGACAACCGCGACAAGCTGCGCGCCTTCCAGGGCGCGGAAGGGGCGCTCGTCATCTGCAACCACACGTCGTTCTTCGACGTCGTCTTCATGTACCTGGCCGCGCGCCCGAAGCAGTGGGTGCGCCTCATGGGCCGCGACAGCCTCTTCGACAACGCCCACGGCCTGCTCGGCCAGGCGCTCTCGCGGGTGGGCGCTTTCCCCGTGAAGCGCGACACCGCCGACATGACCTCCATCAAGCGCGCCGTGCGCATGCTCAAGCGCCAGGAGCTCGTGGGCATCCTGCCCGAGGGCACGCGCCGCGGCAAGACCGACCGGGTGCCCTCCATCCACGCCGGCGTGTCGGTAATCGCCCGCATGGCGAAGGTGCCCATCCTGCCCATGACCGTGCGCGGCGTGGAGCGCATCAAACAGAAGGGCCAGCGTGTCCATTTCCCGAAGGTGACCGTCGACTACGGCGATCCCATTCTCGTCGGCGATTTCGACTTCCTGCCGAAGGACGAGCGCGTGGAGGCCTGCACCTGGTACGCCATGCGCGAGTGCTTCGCGCTGTACTACCGCTGCGCTCCCGAGGACGTGGACATGGCGGCGCTGTTCCCCGAGACGCGCGACTACGCCCCGGTGTTCGCCGAGCATCCTATCCCGCGCCACACGAGCGAGGAGCTGGCCCGTGCCGCCCGCACCGCTCGCGCCGAGAAAGCCGCCAAGGCCGCCGCGAAAGTGAAGGAGAGCTAACCGTGGAAGTGATTCGCGCGAAGCGGGCCGGGGCCTGCTACGGGGTGCAGCGGGCGCTGGACATGGCCGACGAGGTCATCGCCGACGGGAGCCGGGCCTACACGCTCGGGCCACTCATCCACAATCCGCAGGTGGTGGCCGATCTGGCCGCCCGCGGCGCCGAGGCCGTTGGTTCCGTGGAAGATATCTGCTGGGAAGGTGCCGCAGCCGGGGACGCGTCAGCGGAAGGGTCAGCTTCCGCAGCCGGGGACGTGCCGGCGGTGGTCATCCGTTCCCATGGGGTGACGCCCCAGGTGCTGGCCGCCGTGGAAGACCGCGGGTTTTCCGTAGTCGACGCCACCTGCCCCCATGTGTCCCGGGCCCAGCACGCCGCTGCGGAGCTCGCGGCCGAGGGCTGTCGCGTCATCGTGGTGGGTGAGGCGGGTCACCCGGAAGTGGAGGGGCTCACTGCCTGGGCCGAGGAAGCCGGCGGCAAGGTGGACGTGGTGGCCGCGCCCGAGGAGATCCCCGAGGGCCTGTACGATCCGGTGGGCGTGGTGGCCCAGACGACCCAGCGCCGCGAGAACTTGGAGGCGGTGGTGGCCGCCCTGCGCGAGGCGGGGCTTGAGCCCATCGTGAAGAACACCATCTGCTCGGCCACGCGCCAGCGCCAGGAGGCCGCGGCCGATCTGGCTTCGGCCGTGGACGCTATGGTGGTCATCGGCGGCCGCAACTCGTCGAACACCACGCGGCTGGCTGAGGTGTGCGCGCTCACCTGCCCGCGCACCTTCCACATCGAATCGACCGACGAGCTGGACCCGGAGGCCTTTGCCGATTGCCGCCGCGTGGGCGTCACCGCCGGCGCGAGCACCCCCGAGAACCAGATCGCCGCCGTGGAAGCGTTCCTGCGCGCCCTGTAGCCATGGCCACCTACCCCGGAAAAGACATCGAGCGCGAGGCCTCTTGCGCCTCTTGCGCCGCCTGCGACCAGGCGAGTCTCACGGCTGCCGAGGCGGCGGCTGCGGCGTGGGAGGGGCCGGCGGCGCGCATCGTCGCCGTGGAGCCGGAAAGCCCCGCCGATGACGCCGGCTTTACGCCCGGCTGCTACCTCACGACCGTGGACGGCGAGCCTCTGCGCGACATCATCGACTGGCGCTGGCTCGCGGCCGACGACGTCATCACCGTGGGCTACATCGACCTGGATGGCGAGGCCGGGGAAGTGGAGCTGGAGCGCGAACCGGGGGAGCGGTGGGGCTTCGAGTTCGACGGGGTGCTGTTCGATTCCGTGAAGCTCTGCCGCAACGCCTGCGTGTTCTGCTTCATGCGCCAGCTGCCCGACGGCGTGCGCCCCTCGCTCGTGCTGCGCGACGACGACTTCCGCCTGAGCTTCCTCTCGGGAACCTTCGTCACGCTCACGAACTTGAAGCCGGAAGATGAGGCCCGCATCATCGAGCAGCACATCAGCCCCTTGCGGGTGAGCCTGCACGCGAGCGAGCCGGAGCTGCGCCGCCGCATGATCGGCAAGCACGCGGCCCACGGCCTGGCAGCTCTCGATCGCCTGCTGGCGGCTGGCATCGAGGCTCATGCGCAGATTGTACTCATGCCCGGCGTGAACGACGGAGAGGCCCTGCGCGAGACCTTGGAATGGGCCTGGGAGCGCCCGGGTATCAACGGCGTGGGCATCGTGCCTCTGGGCTTCACCAAGCACCAGACGTCCCTGCACGAGAGCTTCACGACGCCCGAGGCCGCCCGCGGCGTCATCGATGTGATCGCCCCCTTCCAGCAGCGCGCCCGGGCCGAGCGCGGAGGCCCCTGGGTCTTCGCCGCCGACGAGTTCTACGTGAACGCCTTCGGCGCCGACACGCCGGCCCGTATCCCGCCGGCCTCCGACTATGGCGACTACGACATGTTCGAGGACGGCATCGGCATCGTCCGCTCCTATGTGGACGAGTTCGAAGAGGTCTGCGAAAACGGCCTGGCTGCCCGCGCCGCTGAGGCGCTGGCCGCTCGAAACCTCACGGCCCGCTACATCATCGGCGAGGCCATGCAGCCCTTCCTGGACGCCATGATCGCGAACAGCCCCCTGGCCGGCCGTCTCGTCCCCCTCACAGTGAGAAACGACTACTTCGGCGGCAACGTCAACGTCACCGGCCTTCTCACCGCCCAAGACATCGCCCCCGCCATCAAGGCCGCCAGCGAGGAAGAGAAGAACTCAACCATGGTTGAGCAGGGGGCAGACGCGCGGTGCTCTGACCGAGCGAGTTCCGCAGATGGTATCGAAGGCGCAACGAGAAGGGGAGTGAATAGCCCTGATGCCTTCGATACCAGCGAGGACTGTCTGAGCGAATCAGAGTACCGCGCGTCTGCCTCCGGAGGGACCCGTCAGCTCTTTCTCCTTCCGGGCGTTATCTTCAACGACAACGGCGTGACGCTCGATGACATGACCGTGCAGGATATCGAAAACGCGGCAGGTGCTCCGGTGTCCGTGGTATCCTGTAACCCTTGCGATTATCTGCCTGAGATTATCAAGCTCGCCCAAGACGAGCCGTAAAGAATAGCGAGGATAACCATGGCCCTTCCCATCGTCGCCATCGTGGGCCGCCCGAATGTGGGCAAGTCCACCTTGGTCAACCGCATCGCCCAAACCGGCGACGCCATCGTGCACGAGATGCGCGGCGTCACCCGCGACCGCAGCTACCACAAGGCCGACTGGAACGGCGTCGAGTTCATGCTCATCGACACCGGCGGCATCGAGATGGGCGGCGACGACGCCTTCCAAGGCTCCATCCGCGCCCAGGCCTTCGAGGGGGCGCGCGAGGCCGACGTCATCATCTTCCTCGTGGACGGCAAGGCCGGCATCAACACCGACGACGAGGAGGTGGCCCGCATCCTGCAGAAGGCGGGCAAGCCGGTGTTCGTCGCCGTGAACAAGATGGACAACCCGGCCCGCATGGATGAGGTGTGGGAGTTCTACGCGCTGGGCCTGGGCGATCCGTGGCCGGTGAGCGCCCAGCACGGCAACGGCACGGGCGACCTGCTGGACGAGGTCGTGAACGAGCTGCGGAAGGTGGAAGTTGTTCCCGAGGAAGAGGTTGAGGCCATCAACGTCGCCATCATCGGTCGGCCGAACGCGGGGAAGAGCTCGCTCACCAATAAGCTCACCAACAACAACCGCTCCATCGTGAGCGACGTGGCCGGCACCACGCGCGATGCTATCGACACGCTGGTCGAGCACGAGGGGCAGATGTACCGCATTGTGGACACGGCGGGCCTGCGCCGCAAGAGCCAGATCGACCAGGACGTGGAATACTACGGCTTCGTGCGGGCCATGCGCGCCATCGACCGGGCGGATGTGGCCTTGCTTGTCATCGACGGCACCTTGGGGCTCACCAACGAGGACCAGCGTGTGGCCGGATACGCCGCCGAGCGGGGATGCGCCATGGTGATCGTGCTGAACAAGTGGGACATCGTGGAGGGCCCCGAGGCCAAGGAGAAGATCCGCGAGCGCATCGAGGACCGCATGACCTTCGTGGGCTATGCGCCGGTGGTGGCCATCTCGGCGCTTACCGGCAAGCGTGTCGACCGTATCTGGGGCGCCATCGACGACGTCTACGCCAACTACAGCCGCACCATCCCCACGGCCCGTTTGAACACGTGGCTCGCCGGCATCCGCGAGACGGGGCACACCGTGTCGAAGGGCAAGGCGGTGCTGCGCATGAAGTACCTCACCCAGACCGGTACCTGCCCGCCCCACTTCACCTTCTTCGTGAATCGCCCCGATGTCGTGGACGACAACTACGAGCGTTATCTTGAGAACCGCATGCGCGAGGCCTTCCCCTTGGAGGGCACGCCCATCCGCCTCAAGTTCAAGAAGAAGGACTAGGCCATGGCAGCGATCATCGGTTGGCTCGCCCTTTCCTTCGCCGTCTCGTTCCTGCTCGGCTCTATCCCTTGGGGCGTCATCGTGTCGAAGCTGGCCTATCACAAGGACATCCGCGACGAAGGATCGGGCAACATCGGCACCACCAACGCCTTCCGCGCCATGGGCAAGGTCGGGGGCGCGCTCGTGTTCGTGCTCGATTTCGGGAAGGGGCTTCTGTCCGGCTGGCTCGCTTTCTGGTTCTGGGCGCCGCTCGCCGGTTGGGCTGAGATCGACTATAGCCTGGCCGGCGCAACGTTGCCTGCAACGGTTGAAGGGCTTCCGGTGGATGCGGGCGCCTTGGCCCTGGCCCTCGCCTTCGCCGGCTGCACGCTCGGCCACATCTTCAGCCCCTGGCTCAAGTTCAAAGGCGGTAAGGGTATCGCGGTGGCCGCCGCCTGCCTCGTGTTCGTCTTCGGCCCCCTGGGCTTCCTCATCGAGATCGCCGTCTTCGCCCTCGGCATTGCCGTCACCCGTTGCGTGTCCGTGGGCTCCATCGCCGCGGCAGTCATCTGCCCGGTGCTCGCCCTGTACTTCTACTGGGGCCAGTGGGTCCCCTGGCTCATCATCGCCGCCACGGCCTGCGTCGTCATCTGGGCCCACCGCGCCAACATCGCCCGCCTGCGCGCGGGCACGGAGAACAAGATCGGGAGCAAGAAGACAGCCTAAGCATCAACTATGGTTGAGTGAAGCGGAAACGTCGGGTGCCTTGACCGAGCGAGTTCCGCAGATGGTATCGAAGGCGCAGCGATATGCGGCGAAAACGATCTTGTCGCCTTCGATACCAGCGAGGACTGTTTGAGCGAATCAAGGTACCCGGCGGTTCCGCTCCGGGGGAGCTTCAACCAAGAGAGAGGATCGATATGCGCGTAGCAGTGATTGGGGCCGGCAGCTGGGGAACGGCGTTGGCGCTCGTGCTGGCGGAAGCAGGCCACGAGGTGGTGCTCTGGGCCCGCACGCCCGAGGTGGCCCGCGCCATCAACGAGGAGCACCGCAACCCTCGGTACCTCTCGGACTACCGCCTTCCTTCCGCCATCCGCGCCACCGCCGACTACGCGTGTGCCTGCGAGGGCGCTGAGGCCGTGGTCATCGTGACGCCCTCGGCCGCCCTGCGCTCGGTGGCCGCCGACCTGCGAGAGCTCATCGCGCCTGGGACTCCCATTGTCATCTGCTCGAAGGGTGTGGAGGAGAAGACAGGCCTTCTGCCTATCGATACCTTCGCCGCCGAGCTGGGGAATGCGGGCCGCATGGCGGTGCTGTCGGGCCCCACCCATGCCGAGGAGGTCATCTGCCGCAAGCCGTCGGCCGCGGTGGTGGCGTCGGCCGACGAGGGGACGGCGCTCTTCTTCCGCGACCTGTTCGCCACGCGGTTCTTCCGCACCTACACCTCCGACGACCCGGTCGGGGTGGAGCTGTGCGCCGCCTTCAAGAACGTCATCGCCATTGCCGTGGGCATCTCCTACGGCATGGGCTTCGGCGACAACACCGCGGCCATGCTCATCACCCGCGGGCTCGCCGAGATGAGCCGCATGGTGGTGGCGGCCGGGGGAGAGGCGCTTACCTGCATGGGGCTCGGGGGCGCCGGCGACATGGTGGTCACCTGCATGTCGCAGCACTCGCGCAACCGGCGGTTCGGCGAGCAGTACGTGGCCCGCGGCCTTACCCTGGACGATTTCACGGTGCAGACCCACATGGTGGTGGAAGGGGCCATCGCCTGCAAGACTCTGGCCACGCTCGAGGCCCGCTACGGGGTCGATTTGCCTCTGACTGATACGGTGCGCAGCGTCGTGTGGGAAGGGGTGAACCCGCGCGAGGCCGCGGCCGCCCTCATCGATCGGCCGCTTAAGAGCGAGTTCTACTAGAGCGATCTTCCAGGTTGTCCGGCCTTTAACGCCGGGACGGGGGTGCCGTGCTCAAACAGCGGTCTATGGCATTTCTCGTCTGGGGGTTCGGGCCTTTCCGTTTGCCATAGACCGAACTGCGCGCGGCACCCCCGCCCCGAATCTCGGGCTTGCTTCGTAAAATACGAGCGATTGCCTTAAGATTTCGCCAGGTAAACGGGGTGCATACATGGTCGCAACCGTCGGGCCTTCCCGCTTTCACGAGGACGGGAAGGCCTTATTGTTGTCATCAGCCGAGCGGAAGGGCGGAAATCCGGGCAACCGGGCGCCCGTACCGCGAGGTCCTTGACAACCAATTCGAGCTTTCCGTCGCACCGTCTCCTGCGTGAACCCTCCTCTCTCCTCTCTCAAAACCCTCGCGGCGGAAACGATTTCCATGCGCACGTTATCCCCTTCTCCTCCGTGCGTACTGAGCAAAGCTCCTCCGGTTCCCCTGCCGGAGGAGCTTTTTTATGGGCATCTCTTTGCGGCCGCGCCTCGTTTTCCCCTTGTCGTATGCCGTTTTCGCCTTGCAGTTTCCCCTCTGATGACGTACTGTTAAGCAAGCAAATTTCGAAGGGGAAGGGTGCGCCGCCGCTATGAAGACGACCGAGAACGCCGTCCGGGATCGGAAGGGCTTCGCGCGCCTGACCTTGGTCATCGTGCTCATCTTCGCAGTCATGGGGGCCTCTATCTGGGCCGTCTCGAAGAAGACCTCCGACGACATGGCCGATGCCGCCATTCTGAACCTCAACGAGAACTTGAACCTCGTGGAAAGCACCGTGGAGGCCATTCAGGACAGCGAGGCGCAGTTCCAACGGCTTTTGGCCACCGAGCTTGCCGCCGCGGGCGATCCGGCCGCCGCTGTGGAGCGCTTGGGCAAAAGCGATGCCGCCGCGCTCATCTCTGTCGTGCCCGAGGGGGCCGACGTCGGCGTCTCCAACGACGGTGCCCCCTTCGACCCGGCGTCGCTCGATTTCAGCGGCGGGGGAGCCATCAAGGGGCTGCCCGTCTCCCAGGCCTATGTGAACGCCGAGGGCAGCTGGGCCTACACGGTGAAATGCCCCATCGAGCGCGACGGCGTCCCCATCGCCGAGCTGTACACCGAGTACACCTTCGACGCTATCGACCAGTCGCTGCCCCAGGGCTTCTACGGCCAGCGGGCCGTGCTCTACCTCATGGACGCCGCCACGGAGCGCTTCGTGCTGAAGCCCGAGGGCATGGGCGAGCGAGACGCGGGGCATGTGAATCTGGAGGACTTCTACCGGGCCAACAACATCACCGATCCGGTCATCCTCTCCATGGTGGCGGACGGTGTCGCAAACCGCGAGAACGTCATGTTCGCCCATAAGGTGAAGGGCACCGAGGCCCTGTGCTATTTATGGTCCATCGGCGACGGCACCACCTATCTGGTGGGCTATGTGCCCATGGAGGCCATCCAGCGCGAGGCCCAGGCGGTGAACGTCGCCCTGATCATGGTGGCCTCCATCACGATTGCGGCCTTCTGCCTGTGCGTCATCCTCTACGGTTTCAACCGGCGCAAGCAGGCCCGGGCCCGGCGGGCACGGGAGGAGGAACGCGCGCTGCACGCCGAGCAGCTCGCCCAGGCGCTTCGGGCGGCCGAGGTGGCCAACGAGTCGAAGTCGGCCTTCCTCGCCAACATGTCCCACGACATCCGCACCCCTATGAACGCCGTGCTTGGCTTCACCACCATCATCGAGAAGGAGGCCGACAACCCCGCGAAGGTGCGCGACTGCGCCGGCAAGATCATGGCCTTGGGGCGCCATCTGCTCGACCTCATCAACGACGTGCTGGACATCTCGAAGATCGAGAGCGGCAAAGCGTCGCTCACCTTGGCGGAGTTCGATTTGGGCGACTCTCTGGCGGCGGTGGAATCCATCATCGCGCCCATGGCCCGGGACAAGGGGCAGACGTTCTGCGCGGAGATCCGCTCCGTCCGCCACGAGCGCCTCATCGGCGACGAGACGCACCTCAACCAAATTCTGCTGAACTTGCTGTCGAATGCCGTGAAGTACACCCCGGAGGGCGGTCGCATCTGGCTGCGCTTCATCGGGCTTCCGGCGCATTCCAACGCACTGGAGCATCTGCGCATCGAGGTTGAGGACGATGGCTACGGCATGACGCCGGAGTTCCTTAAGACCATCTTCGACTCGTTCACGCGCGCCGAGAACTCCACCACCAACAAAGTGCAGGGCACGGGGCTCGGCATGTCCATCACCAAGAGCCTCGTCGACCTCATGGGCGGTACCATCGAGGTGGAAAGCGAGGTGGGGAAGGGGTCGTTGTTCCGGGTCGATCTGGAGCTGCGCATCCCCGAGGAGCAGGCTGCCGGATACTTCTGGGAGCGCGCCGGCATCAAGGGCATGCTCGTGGCGGACGCCTCGCCTGCGGCGCACGGGGCCATCGCCGAGTTCATGGAGGGCACGGGCGTGGAAGTGGACGGGGCGGCAAGTGCCGATGCGGCCTGCGAGCTGGCGCGGGCCCGCGGCGGCTATGACGTGGTGCTCGTCGGCGTCCCGTGGCTCGACGATGCCGCCGTGCGTGCGGCCGACGGCCTGCGGGCGAGCGCGGAGACGCCGCTTCTGTTCATGCTCGAGCACGCCTTCGACCAGGACGACGACGTGGCGCTGCCCCCGGGCGCGGCGGTGCTGACCAAGCCCTTCTTCCCCTCCATGCTGAAGCAGAAGATCGAGGCCGTGCGCGGCGTGGATGCCGAGGGAGACGACGATCTGGCCCAGGTGCTCTCCGGCAAGCACTTCCTCGCCGCCGAGGACAACTTCCTCAACGCCGGCATCCTCACGGATCTGCTGGAGATGGAGGGCGCCACGGTGGAGATCGTCGAGAACGGCAAGCTGGCCGTCGAGCGCTTCGAGCGCTGCGAGCCCGGCGAGTTCGACGCCATCCTCATGGACGTGCAGATGCCAGTCATGAACGGGCATGCGGCCGCCCAGGCCATCCGGGCGCTCGCGCGGGCGGATGCGGCGACCATTCCCATCTTCGCCATGACCGCCGATGCCTTCGTGGAAGACGAGAAGGCGGCGCTGGCCGCCGGCATGAACGCCCATGTGGCGAAGCCCTTGGAGATAGACGAGCTGCGGCGCGCCGTCGACCGCTTCGTCGAGAAAGGACGATCATGAGACCTATCGCGAGCAAGCGCGTCCGCAAGGGGGCCGTGGCCGCCGTCGCCCTCGTCGGCGCTTTAGTGCTCGGGGCCTGCAGCGCTCCGGCGCCGGCGGAGAATTTGGCCGTGCAGGATGTCGACGAGGAGAGGACGGTGAACTTCTTCAGCCCCATGGAGAAGATCAGCCCCGACACCGAGAACACGGCCCGCACGGCCAGCGACCTGACGATCGCCATGGCGGAGGAGCGGCTCGGGCTCACGCTGGCCTATCACACCTACACGGCCGAGAACTACCAGGACAAGACCTACGACGAGGTGTGCCTGGAGCGGGCCCGCAACAATTCGGACGATCTGTACCTGCTGAACACCGACACCATCGTGACCCTCGGGTCGGAGGGGCACCTCGCCGACTTGTCGGGGCTTTCCTGCGCCCAGAACCTGCGGGAGGTGGCGCGCACGGCCAACACGGTCGACGGCAAGCTCGTGGCCATTCCCCAAGAGGTGGTGGCCTACGGCCTGTTCGTGAACAAGGATATCTTCGACGAATGCGAGCTTTCGCTGCCGAACACGCCCGAGGAGTTTCTGGAATGCTGCCGGGTTCTCAAAGAGAAGGGCTATGAGACGCCCGTCGGCGCCAACCGCTGGTGGCTGGAGACCTTCGTTTTCGCCCAGGCCTACGCCGATCTGTACAACGGAGGAGACGTGGCCGCCGAGGTGCAGGCTTTGAACGAGGGCCGCGCCCGTTACAGCGACTACATGCGTCCCGGATTCGAGTTCTTGAAGAAGCTGATCGATCTCGGCTACGTCGACGCCGAGAACGCGCTGGTGAGCGAGGCCTTCGAAGGGGCCGGCGAGGGCGATGACTTCATGGCGGGAACATGCCCCATCGTCATGGCCTACTGGGACGCGGCCAACACCGATACCGCCTACGGCAGCCCCTCGTTCAACATGGAGGTCATCGGCTTTCCGAGCGCGCGGGGGCAGATGCCCGTGCTCTCCATGACCGGATGCGCCGTGGGCGAGCGGGCCGAGCACCGCGACGAGGCTCTCAAGGTGGTGGACGTCATCTGCTCGGACGAGGCCCTGCGGCTGTACGCCGAGACCAACCGCGTTATCTCGCCTTCGAAGAACGTGGAAGTGGAATGCGTCGAGCCGCTTCGCCCCTTGAACGATTTGGTGCAGGCCGATACCTACGTGCTCGCCTCGAACGCGGGTATGGACGTGGAACAGTGGGGCAATGTGTGCCTCATCGTGCGCGATTTGCTCGGTGGGGCGACCGTTGACGAGTGCATGGCGAAGCTGGACGCCCTGCAGGACGCGGCGGCCTGATCGACCTGTCCGCGCTCCCGGGTGCCGGGGCGGTCGTCGCCTGTCCGCGTCCGAGAGCGCCGGGGGCATCGCCGCAACACCCGCTCCGCTGTTCGGCCTTCGGCCTCAGGCGCTGCGCTGCTTCATGCTTTTATGGGCGCCCCTTCGGGGCGCTTTTTCAAATTGGTGTTCAGAGAGTTTCGGCGACGCCCCCGGCGCTCTCGGACGCTGCAGGGTCTCGGTTGCTCCGGTGCCCGGGAGCGCTACCTGGTGAGAGGCTGCTGCTCTAGTTTCAGGAGGGCGGCGTTGATGTCGTCGGTGGGCTTGCCGGTGGCGGTGACGATGCGGTGCGTTGGTACGAGCAGGGGAGTGGGGCAGGCGCGCAGGGCGGCTCCGACGGAGCGGAAGGAGCCGGGGCGGCCCAGCGTTTCGGCGAGGGCGCGGGCCGTGGTCGTGTGCCCGTAGGGGATGTTCGCCGCGGCCTTCCATACCTCCTGCTGGAAGGCGCTGCCCTCGGGGCGCATGGGAACGGTGAACGCCGATCGCTGGCCGGCGAGGTAGGCCATGATCTGGTTGGCGGCCTCGGTGGTGAGCGCTGTGGGCTGCCGGTCGCCGGGGAGGTTCTGCTCGCCGAAGCTGACGGCGGTCACGGCGGTGCCGTCGGCGGCGATGGTGACGGGCCCGAACTTCGTCGGATAGGTGAAGAAGGTGCTGCGAGTCGTGCTGGGCATGGGTGTCCTCGCTCTCGTCGGAAGGCGTCGGCGCCCCATCGGGGCGCGGGCGCATCTGCGGCGCCGGCCGTGGGCGCCGGGCCGCTCCGTGCAGGTTTGCCGCTGACGGTCATTATAGGCCGTCGGAGCACCGTCGTCGCGGTAGAATGTCGCCATCGGAAAGCCGCGAGATGAGGATGCGTCCTATGTACCAACCTGTGAAAATCGCCCCTTCAATCCTGTCCGCCGATTTCATGAACCTCGGACGGGACATTCGCATGATCGAGGAGGGCGGCGCCGCCTTCGTCCACATCGACGTCATGGACGGCCACTTCGTGCCGAACCTCACCATGGGCGTGCCGCTCTTGAAGCAGCTCAAGCCCGCCACGAACCTTCTGTGCGACGTGCATCTCATGATCGACAACCCGCTGGACGAGCTGCCCTGGTTCATTGACGCCGGCGCCGACCTTTTGAACGTGCACGTGGAGGCGCTGGACGAGGCCGATCTGGCGCGGGCCATCGCCCAGATCCACGAGGCGGGCCTTCTGGCGGCGGCGGCCTTAAAGCCCAAGACGCCCGTGAGCGCGCTTTCGCCGGTCATCGCCGAGCTGGACATGGCGCTCGTCATGTCGGTGGAGCCGGGCTTCTCCGGGCAAAGCTACATCGCGGGATCCGATTTGAAGGTGGCCGAGGTGGTGCAGATGGCGCGGGCGGCCGGCAACGAGGAGCTGCTCATCCAGGTGGACGGCGGCATCGGGCTTTCCACGGCGCCGCTTGTGGCCGCCGCCGGGGCCGACGTGCTCGTCTGCGGCAACGCCGTGTTCAAGGCCGACGACCCGCGGGCGGCCATTGGCGCCGTGAAGGGCGCGGCCGACGAGGCCCGCGAGGCCGCCCTGGCCCGCGGCCAATGGGATTAAGAGGGAGAAGAAGGAGCGCGATGAGCAACACTGCGGAAAACCTTGCGGCCGTCGAGCGCGAATTGGCGGCCGATGTGGCCATGGCCGAGGGGCGCGCCGATGCCGAGGACGCCGTTCTGCCCGAGCCGGCGGCGGACTTCATCTACCTGGACTACGCCGCCACCGCCCCCCTGTGCGCCGAGGCGGCCGGCGCCATGGCGCCCTTCCAGGTGCCCGGGCCTGCGAACTTGGCCGTGAATGCCAATGCCAACGCCCTGTACGGGGTGGGGCGCGCCGCCTTCGATCTTCTGGAAAGCGCCCGGCGCCGCGCGGCCCGGGCCCTGGGCGCCCGGCGCCCCGATGAGATCGTCTTCACCTCCGGCGCCACCGAGGCCGACGACGCGGCCATCCTCGGCCTTGTGCAGGCGGCCGCCGAGCAGCGGCGCCTTACCGGCCAGAAGGACCGCGCCCTGCACGTCATCACCTCCGCCATCGAGCACGATGCCGTGCTCGCGCCCTGCCGGCGCCTTGAGGCCGAAGGCGTGCGCGTCACCTACCTGCGCCCCAACCGCCAGGGCTTCATCGAGGCCTCTTCGCTGGCCGAGGCGCTCACCGACGACACGGTGCTCGTCTCGGTGCAAGCGGCGAATTCCGAGGTGGGCGCCATCCAGCCCATCCGCGAGCTGGCGGCGCTGGCCCACGAGCGCGGCGCCCTCTTCCACACCGATGCCGTGCAGGCCCTGGGCAAGATGCCCTTGAACCTGCAGGAGCTCGGCGTGGACGCCGCCTCCTTCTCGGCCCACAAGATCGGCGGCCCCAAGGGCGTGGGCGCCCTGTACCTGAAGGCCCGCACTCCCTTCGCCCCCTACCTTTTGGGCGGCGGTCAGGAATCCGGTCGCCGCAGCGGCACCCAGAACGTCGCCGGCGTCACCGGCTTCGTCGCCGCTCTGGAGGCGGCCCAGGAAGCCGAGCCGGAGGAGTCCGCCCGCCTGCGCGCCCTGCGCGACCGCCTCTATGCGGCCATGGGCTCCATCGGCGGCATCCAGCCCACGGTGGAGGTGGATGCGGGCAGCCGCGACTTTCTCCCCAACATCGTCCACGGCCTGGCCGATGAGTGGGAGAGCGAGACCATGGTGCTGCGCTTCGACCAGCTCGGCATCTGCGTCGCCGGCGGCAGCGCCTGCTCCAGCCACTCCCTGGAGCCGAGCCACGTCCTGCGCGCTATGGGCATCACCGGAGATACGTCCTACAACGCCCTGCGCATCTCCATGGGAAGATACACCACCGAGGCCGATATAGCGGCCTTCGAGAAGGCTTTGAACAAAGTATTGAACTGGTAGAATACGGTAGAAGATAAAGCATTTCATTGTTGTAAGAGCAGCGTGTGGGCTCGGGGCGGTGGTGCCGCGCGCAGTTCATTCTATGGCATGCAGATACGTCAGAACCCTCGACGAGATCTGCCATAGAATGCTGTTTGAGCACGGCACTTCCGCCCCGAGCCCACACGCGGACAAGCGGTCGAGAGATGCGGGGATTGCTGTTTGAGCACGGCACCACCACCCCGAATCCGCGCACGGACAAGGAGAGCAATTAAGTGGAACTCGTAAACACCCATTGCCATTGCGTCTATTCCGGCCACGGCACCGGAAGCATCGCCGAGTACGCCGACGCCGCCGCGGCCGCCGGCCTGACCACCCTCGCCTTCACCGAGCACTTCCCGCTCTCTGCGGCCTTCGACCCGGACGAGTACCTCTCCATGAGGCCGCAGATGGTGGATGCCTACTTGGCTGAAATCGACGAGGCCCGCGCCCGGCACCCGCAGATCGAATTCGTCACCGGCACCGAGATGGACTACCTCGGCGCCTTGGAGGACCGCCAGCTGACCGAGGAGGCGCTGGCCCCCTTCCGCTTCCGCCTTCTGTCGGTGCACTTCATCGACGGCTGGGCCTTCGACGATCCCGATCAGAAGGCCCGTTGGAAGGAGCCCGGGGCGCCGGACGCCATCTGGCGGCGCTACGGCGAGCTGTGGTGCGAGGCGGCATCGAATGCGAGCCTGCCCTACGACGCCATGAGCCATCCGGATCTCGCGAAGAAGTTCGGCTATTACCCGAGTTTCAGCCTGGAGTCCCTCTACGACGAGATGGCCGAGGCGGCGCGCGCCGGCGGCCGCATGGTGGAGGTGAACACGTCGGGCGGCTACTACGCCTGCGCCGAGATGTTCCCGGCCCCGGGGCTGCTCGCCGCCTTCTGCCGCGCCGGCGTGCCCTGCACCGTGGGCTGCGACTCCCACGACCCGGCCAACGTGGCCCGGGACATCGAGCGGGCCTACGGGCTCATGTACGAGGCGGGCTACAGAAGCGTTACCGTTCCGACAGCCACAGGCGACCGTCGAAGCATTACCATCGAATAGGGTGCGTCCGCGATAAGGCGCGCCGATTCCGTTCCAAGAAAGAAGCTGATCATATGGGATTGTTCAACAAGGCCGACAAGGCCAGCACCGAGGCTCTTTCCAAGCGGGGCGAGTCCCATCTCGCGCCGCGCACGTTCAACATGACCATCGGCGGCCTGGAGAAGGCGCTGCTGAAGGAGTTCCCGGCCGAGGATGCCGAGAAGTGGGACCGCACCGGGCTTCTGGTGGGGGAGCGCTCGCTGCCCGTGACCCGGGTGGCCGTGGCCCTGGACGCCACGCCGGCTGCCGTGGCCGCGGCTGCCGAGGCCGGGGCCAACGTGCTCCTCACCCATCATCCGGCGTTTCTCGAGGCCCCCGATGCCTTCGCGCCCGAGGCGAGCGCCCTGGAAAGCCCCGGGGCCGTGGTATGGGCCGCCATCCGCAACCAGGTGGCGCTCATGGATTTCCACACGGCGCTCGATGTGAGCCCGGCGGCGGCCCGGGTGCTGCCCGGTATGCTGGGGCTCAAGTTCACCCTGCGCTTCGCCGAGCCCTTGGAGGGCTCGCGGCGCAAGGGCTACGGGCAGATCTGCGAGGTGCCCGACAACGACGGCGAGCCCGAGACCTTGGCGCGCCTGGCTGCCCGCTGCATGGCGGTCTTCGGCCGCGCGCCGCGGGTATGGGGCGCCCCCGATGCGCCGGTGCGCCGGGTCGTCACGGCCACGGGCTCGGCGGCCAGCCTCGCGCCGGCGCTCGTCGCGGCCGGGGTGGACGCCGTCGTCTGCGGCGAGATGAAGTACCACACCGCGCTGGAGCTGGCGGCGGCGCACGTGGCCGTCATCGAGCTCGGCCACGATGTGAGCGAGCTGCCCTTGGCGGCCGTGCTGGCCGAGGCGCTGGCCCGCGCCGGCGTCCCTGCCGAGGCGGTGACGCTTGTCGATCAGTCCGAGAACTGGTGGACGCCGGAGGCCGTCCGCGTCTAGTTGCGTAATTTTCTCCATTGCCCCTGCCCAAGATCTGGGTTTTCGCCTATTATTGTCAGGGAGAAAACAGAGATCGAAAGTGAGGTTCCATGGAGGCTACGCGCGACGATATCGAAGGTCTGTTCGAACTGCAGCGCATCGATCTCGAGATCAAGCGCCTGAGCAAGGAGCTGGACGAGCTGCCCCAGCGCGGCATCATCGTGGCCGCCCGCGACAAGAAGGCCGCCATCGAGGCCAAATCCGAGCAGGTGGCCGAGCTCAAGCGCGCCACCACGAAGAAGATCACCCGCATCGACGACGAGGACGCGTCGCTGGCCAAGAAGGAGGCCGGCGTCCAGGCCGCCATCGACGCCGCTCACGGTGACTTCCGCAACGTGGAGGCCCGCACCAAGGAGCTGGCGGGCATCGTGCGCCGCCGCGCCACCATCGCCGAGGATCGCGCCGGGGTGGCCGCCGAGCTGGACAAGATCAGCGCCATGGAGGCCCAGATCTCGCTCGCCCTGGAGGAGATCGCCGCCAAGGAGCAGGAGGCCATCGACTCGTTCCAGAAGCAGGGGGGCGACCTCAAACTCGCCATCGCCAAGCTGGAAGCGGCTCGCGGCCAGGTGGAGGCGAAGGTCTCCCCGCAGCTATTGGACGTCTACAACCGCACGGCGGCCCGCTCCGGCGTGGCCATCGGCGTGCTCGACGGCAACCGCTGCGGCGCCTGCCGCACGGTCATCGACGGCGGCCGTCTTATCGATCTGCGCAACCAGGCACCGCTGGGTATGTGCCCCTCGTGCAAGCGTTTGCTGGTGATCGCATAATTTCTGTTGCCCTCACCGCGCGCGCTGTGCTATAGTTGGCGAGCTGTGTCCAAAACGAAACAACAAGCACTACGGAGTTGATATCAATGTCGAAGGTTTGCGAAGTTTGCGGTAAGCACCCGGTTGCCGGTCGTAGCATCAGCCACTCTCACCGTGTGAGCAACCGCGTGTTCCGTCCCAACATCCAGAAGATCACCATTCGCGACGCGAAGGGCCATGTCCGTCGCGCCAACGTGTGCACCTCCTGCATGAAGGCCGGAAAGGTGGAGCGCGCCTAGCAAGAGCGTTTCCGCTTTCTTTTCCAGAGAATCCAAAAGCCCGCCCCGCGGGCTTTCTCTGTTTCGGCACAAAGTTGACGATGCGAAGGAGGCGGGGCGGCCCGCGTGCAGGTTGCGCAGCGACTGGAACAGCCCAGTGGGCTGTTCCACCAAGCGAGCCATTGCTTGAGCACGGGTCGTCCCGCCTCCTTCGCGGCGCCTCCGGTGATGCGAGTTCGTTTGTGGAATATGGCCGACTGTCATCGGGGGGTAACGGCGGCGGAGTGTTCGTTGCGCTATACTCTTCTCGACTATGTATGCAAAGCTCAGCGGAAAGGATTTGTCCCATGAGTTCTACGATACCCGGCAACCTCCACGTTGCCAACGACGTGCTGGCCGATTTGGTCGGTAACGCCGCCATGGAGTGCTACGGCGTGGTGGGGGTGTGCGCGCCCAACGCCGCCGACAGCATCGCCAAGATCCTGCCCGCCTCGCGCCTGCGCCGCGGCGTGGTGGTCAGTTCTCTGGAAGAGGGGGTGCACGTCGATCTGTACATCGTCGTGGAATACGGCACCAACATCGCCACGGTTTCCCGCAACCTCATCGACCAGGTCAGCTTCGCGCTGAAGGAGTACGCGCGCGTGCCGCTGGCCGGTGTGGATGTTCACGTCATGGATGTCAAGGTGCGCCGCTAAGGCTCATCGCGAGATGGGCTCAAGTGCCCGCCTGATGCGGGCAGCTCGCCCTTGAAGGAGAATTAACCCCTCATGTCTACTACGACTTACTCTTCCAATAACGTGCTGAACGCCGTGGCCGCCGCTGCCAAGGTTCTCGACGAGCGCAAGGAGGAAGTGAACCGCCTGAACGTGTTCCCGGTGCCCGACGGCGACACCGGCACGAACATGTCGCTCACCATCCAGTCGGTGGTGAGCAACGTGGCGAACCTTCCCATCGGTGCTCCGGGAGCCGATATCCGCAAGGCCATCACCACCGGTGCCCTCATGGGGGCGCGCGGCAACTCCGGCGTCATCACCTCCCAGATCTTGCGCGGCCTATGCGAGGGCAGCCAAAGCTTCGACGAGTTCGATGTCGAATCCATCGCTGCCTCCTTCGATCGCGCTCGCGAGGTGGCCTTCCAGGCCGTGCGCAAGCCGGTGGAAGGCACGATCCTCACGGTGCTGCGCGATTCCGCCGCCGCCGCCAAGGTGGCCGTCGAGCAGGAGCTTTCCATCCCCGAGGCCCTGGACGCCATCGTGGCCGAGGCCTACGCCTCGGTGCAGCGCACGCCCGACCTTCTGCCTGTGCTCAAGGAGCATGGTGTGGTGGACGCCGGCGGTTTCGGGCTCGCCATCCTCTTCGACGCCTTCACCGCGGCGCTGCTCGGGCGCTCCGGCACCATGGTCGACGAGATGTCCTTCGCCCGGGGGTCGCACCCCAAGGTGGAGATCGAGCAGGTGAACGACTGGGAGGGCTCCCAGTACCGCTACTGCAACGAGTTCCTCGTGGATTCCGATACCCTGGACAAGGATGCCGCGCTTGAGTTCCTCTCCACCATGGGCGACTGCGAGCTGTGCGTGGGCGAGGTGCCGAAGTTCAAGGTGCACGTGCACTCCGACCACCCCGATCAGGTGCTGAAGTATTTCCTCGATCACGGTCAGATCTCCGAGGTGTTCATCCACAACATGCAGATTCAGTCGGCCGAGCGCACCGAGAAGCTGGCCGCCGAGGAGCAGGCCGAGCGCAAGCCCCTGGGCTTTGTGGCCGTGGCCGCCGGTTCCGGCCAGGCGGAGATCCTGAAGAGCCTCGGAGTCGATGTCATCGTCTCTGGAGGCCAGACCATGAACCCCTCCACGAAGGATCTGCTGGACGCCGCAGGATCGGTGAACGCCGATGCGGTCATCATCCTGCCGAACAACTCGAACATCATCATGGCGGCCAACTCCGCTGCCGAGCTCTCTGAGACGCCCTGTGCCGTCGTGCCTACCAAATCGGTGCCCCAGGCCTTCTCGGCCCTGTTCGCCGTGGATGTGGATGCCTCCTTGGAAACGAACGTCGAGGAGATGACCGAGGCCGCCCAGGCCGTGAAGACCGGCGAGGTCACCTGGGCCACCCGCGACTCCAAGGACGCCGAGGGCAACCCCATCGCCGAGGGCGACGTCATCGGCATCGCCGACGGCTCCATCGAGGCGGTGGACGATTCCATCGACGGCGCGGTGCTGACGCTGCTCGGCAAGATGGACGCCGAGGACGCCGATACCTGCACCATTTTGGCCGGCGAGGGCTATTCCGACGAGGATCTGGAGGCGCTCGTGGCGAAGATCGAGGAAGCCTACGACGAGCTGGAAGTTGACGCCCAGCGCGGCGAGCAACCCCTTTACCCCATTGTGTTCTCGGTTGAATAATCTGCTTGAAACTCTCCCGGGACGCGAGCTGGATGGCATGTTCAGTCGCTCAGACAGTCCTCGTTGGTATCGAAGGCGCCAGGGGCATCCTCTCCCCAACATAAGCCGCCTTCGATACCATCTGTGGAACTCGCTTGGTGAACACGCCGTCCATCTCGCGTTTGGCTCTGCCATAATAGAAGGAAGATAGTTTGCCCATTGATCGGGAAAAAGCTACGCTCTCGCTGGACGAGCCCGTGTCCCGGGTTCGTCTGGTGAGCCCTGCGCGGGCTGCGGCGCTCGAGAAGCTCGGTGTGTGCACGCTGCGCGATTTGCTGACACACTTTCCCCGATCCTACATCGACCTCTCGCAGGTGGAGACCTGCGGCACCGCTCGCATCGGGGAGGTCTGCACCATTCGCGGCACGGTGCACGAGATCAAGCTGAAGAAGCCCCGCTACAATCTCAAGCTCGTGGAGATCGCGCTCGTGGATGGCACGGGCATCCTTGTAGTCACCTGCTTTCGCCAGCCATGGCTGATGGATCAGGTGAAGGCGGGGGATGCGGTGGCCGTTTCGGGCAAGGTGACCTTCGACTACGGCTACAAGCGCATGACCAACCCCTTCATCGAGGTGATCGGGGAGGGGGAGGAGGTCACCGGCTCGGTGGTGCCGGTGCATCCGGCCACCGAGAAGCTCACGGCGGCCTGGGTGCGCCGCATCGTGGCCAACGGATTGGAGGCAGCCGAAGGGCTCTTCGACCCGCTGCCTTTGGGGCTGCGTCTGCGCTACCGGCTCATGAGCCGGAACGCCGCGCTGCGCGCCATCCATTTCCCGCGCACCATGGCAGAAGCCGACGAGGCGCGGCGGCGGCTCGTCTATGAGGAGCTTTTGTACCTGGAGCTGTTCCTCATGCAGGAGGGCGCGGCCCGCAGCGCTGGATGCGTGCCCCACGCCCATGTGGTGGACGGCCCGCGGCTTGGTGCCTTCGCCGCCTCGCTTCCCTTCGAGCTCACCGGCGAGCAGCAGCGGGCGCGCGACGAGATTCTTGCCGCCCTGGCGGCGCCGACGGTGGCCAACCACATGCTTTTGGGAGACGTGGGCACCGGCAAGACCGTCGTGGCCGGCCACGCCCTGGCCGCCGCCGCCGACTCCGAGGGGCAGGCCATGCTCCTCGCGCCCACCGAGGTGCTCGCCCGCCAGCACATGGAGGGCCTGGGAGAGTGCTTGGAAGGCGCCGGGGTGCGCGTCGCCCTGCTCACGGGCTCCACGGCCGCCGCCGAGCGGGCCGCCATTGTGGAAGGCTTCGCCTCCGGGCAGGTGGACGTGCTCATCGGTACCCATGCGCTGCTCTCCGACGACGTCGTGCCGCGCAACCTCACCCTGGCGGTCATCGACGAGCAGCAGCGCTTCGGCGTCGACCAACGGGCGAAGCTGCTCGCCAAGGGGCAGGCGCCCGATGCGCTGTACCTGACGGCCACGCCCATTCCGCGCAGCTTGGCGCTCGCGCTCTACGGCAATCTCACCTTGTCCTACATCAAGCACCGCCCCCACGACAGCGCGCGGCGCACGACGCGGGTGCTCTCCCGCGAGCAGCAGGGAGACGCCTTCGAGGCGGCCCGCGAGGCGCTCGACCGTGGCGAGCAGGTCTTCGTCGTCTGCCCGCTCGTGGGCAAGGACGCCGAGGCCCGGGATGCCAAGGCGGCGGGGCGCGCGCGCGAGGCCGATGCAGCGGGGGAGGAGTACCATCCGGCCGTGGCCATCGAGGACGATGCCGATCTCGCCGGCGACGATGTGACGGCGGCTACCCGCGAGGCCGAGATGCTGCAGCGCACCACCTTCGCCGACTGGACGGTGGGGCTGCTTCACGGCGGCATGGGCGCTGAGGCCAAGCGCGAGGTCATGGAGCAGTTCCGTGCCGGCGAGGTCCAGGTGCTCGTGGCCACGACGGTCATCGAGGTGGGGGTCGATGTTCCCAACGCCACGGTCATGATCGTCCAGGACGCCGACCGCTTCGGACTCGCCCAGCTGCACCAGCTGCGCGGGCGCGTGGGCCGCGGTGAGAAGGCGGCCGAGGTGTTTCTCGTTTCCGCTTCCCAGCGTGAGGAGTCGCTCGCGCGCCTGGCGGCCATGGAAAGCACCGACGACGGCTTCGAGCTGGCCGCCTTCGACTTGTCCCTGCGCCGCGAGGGCGATATCCTCGGGAACCGCCAGCACGGCGCCAGCGGGCTGAAGCTCGTGAACATCATGCGCGACGGTGCCGTCATCGAGGCCGCCCGCGCCGACGCCCAGGCCCTTCTGGAGGTGGATCCGAACCTGGAAGAGCCCGACCACGTCGCCCTGGCCCGCGAGGTCCGCCTCGCCTTCGCCCACGAGTCCGCTATCGTAGGAGGTTGATCATGCGCATCATCGCCGGAGAGTTCCGGGGCCGCAAGCTGGACGCCCCCAGAGGCGACGGTACCCGCCCCACCACCGACCGCGTCCGCGAGTCGCTCATGAGCGCGCTCGTCTCCCTGCGCGATGGGCTGGACGGGGCCGTGGTGCTGGATGCCTTCGCCGGCTCGGGGGCCCTGTCCCTGGAGGCTCTTTCCCGCGGCGCCGATACGGCCATGCTCTGCGAGCGCGACCGGGACGCCGCCGCCGTCATCGAGCGCAACATCGCCGCCCTGCGCCTCGGCCGCGATCGGGCGCGCCTCGTGCGCGGCGACGTTCTCAAGCGTGGCGCGGCAGCGCCCGGGCGTCCTTTCGATCTCATCTTCCTCGATCCGCCCTACGCCACCGACCCGGCGGAGGTTTTCGGCCTCCTTAGCCGCCTCGACGCCGCAGACGCCCTGGCCGCCGATCTCATCGTCAGCTACGAGCACGACGCCTCCGACGACGATGCCGTGGAGACGCTGGCCGAAACGTCCGGCTACGAAATAGCCTCCCGCCGCCACTTCGGCGACACCACCCTCGATCTTTTGGAGCGTTTGTGCACGGAATGACAGGGGTGTTCCATAGTTTTTCCATCATGGTAGAATGGAAAAACTTAGCGTGAACGACGTCTGTCCGCGCGTGTCCAAATGGGGCCGTGGGGCGATGCGATATAGTCAGGAAGGAACAACATGGACGAAACCGGAGTACTTGGGCTGCTTGAAGAGCTCTCGATCCTCTTGGAGGACTCGAAGCCGGTCTTCGGCAAGAACAACCTTCGCCAGGTCGATATCGCCGCCGCCTTCGACATCATGGACGAAATTCGCGACCTGTTCCCGGCGGAGTTCTCCCAGGCCCGTCAGATCGTGCGTGAGCGCCAGAGCCTTCTGGACGATGCCGAGGTCGAGGCCAATCGCATGATCGAGGACGCCCGCAGCCAGGCGATCACCATTGCCTCCGAGCAGGAGATCGTGCGCATCTCCCAGCAGCAGGCCGATACCATCTTGGCCGACGCCCGCGAGCTGGAGCGCCAGACCCGCGCCGGCGCCGAGGACTACGCCGACGAGGTGTTCGGGCACATCGAGCAGAGCCTCGACACGCTGCTGAACAACACGCGCCGCTGCCGCGATCGCCTGAACGCCGCCCGCTAGGCTGCGTGGCGCCAGTAAGCAAGCAAGTGACGAAGGCGCGCCGTCTGTGGCGCGTCTTCTTTTTTGGAAGTAAATGCCATTTCGAGGTCGAAGTGGCATTTACGGAAAGGAATGAGAAAATGGCTACGGATGCCACGGCGATTATCGCCATTCCCGAGGCGCTGCTGGAGACGGCGGCGACCCGGCATTTCGAGGGGACGCTCGATCTGGCCGAGCTGGCCGCCGGCCCGGACACCTACACCTTCGCGGCGCCCGTCTCCTGGTCGCTGGAGGCCACCAACACCGGCGACGCCATCCTCATCCAGGGCACGGCCGCGGGCGACGCCGCGACCCAGTGCGCCCGCTGCCTGGAGGACGTGACCTACGGCTTGGAGGGCGATATCGAGGGATACTTCCTCATCGGCGGCGAGGAGGAAGCGGAGACGCCGGAGGATATGGAAGGCGACGAGTTCGACTTCCTGCCTGACAACCGCAAGATCGATCTGGTGCCGCTCATCGTGGCGGCCCTGCTGCTCGAGGTGCCGCTCGTGCCCCTGTGCGACGACGACTGCAAGGGGCTGTGCCCCCAGTGCGGCGCCAATCTGAACGAGGGGCCCTGCGGCTGCTCCCGCGACGAGGCGGACGTGGAGGCGAGCCCGTTCGCGGCCCTCAAGAACTTCGACTTCGGCGACAAGTAGAACATCCGGTCCATAACGGCTTTTCAACGAAGGGCGGCGCGGCGGAAACGCTTCGCCGCCCTTCGGGCTATGAGTGCGAAAGGTCGTCTAAAGTTGTCCCGTACGGTTCGGATGCGTGGGAGCGAGGAGGCATGCGGTGAAAGGGGCAGCGAGAGCGCAGGTGCTGCGCCACGGGGTGTTCGCCGTGGCCGTCGGTGTCGTGGGGGCGGCGGCCTCGGTGGTGCTGTGCCTCGTTGTCGGCTGGGCCTACGATCTCGTTTGCGCCCATGGCTGGCTGCTGTACCTTCTGCCCATTTTCGCGGTGGCGAGCCTTCTGCTGTACCGCGCCCTGAAGCTTCCGCTGGACACCACGACGCACACGGTGATAAACGATATCTGCGCCGATCGCCCCATCTCGCCCGCGCTCGCCCCGGGCATTCTGCTCGGCACGGCGCTTTCTATTCTCGGAGGCGCCTCGGTGGGCAAGGAGGCGGCCGCCCTGCACATGGGGGCCTCGCTGGGCGACCTTGTCGCGCGCCCTTTGAATCTGCGGCCCATGACGGGGGTTTGGAAGGGCGAAAGCCATGCCGACGGCGCAGGTGGCGCGGACGGCGGTGACGTCGCGGTTGGGAGCGCGGGCGCAAGCAAAGGCGCGGCCGGAGGCGCAGGCAGCGGCGGAGGCGCCAGCGGCGGCGTGCACGCCTATGCCGCCTCCTGCGGCATGGCCGCGTGCTTCGCGGCGCTGTTCTTCGCGCCCTTGGGATCGACGGCCTTCGTCATCGAGCTCTCCCGCTACGACCGCTCGGTTTGGCGGCATGCGCCCTTCATGCTGCTGGCGTGCTTCGTGGCCTTCGGCCTGGCGAGCATCATCGGCATCGGCGATGTCATCCCCAAGGTGCCGCTGCCTGCGCTGTCATGGCCCGTTGTCGGCCAATGCGTCGTGATCGCCGTCGCCTGCGCGCTGGTGGGAACCGTCTACATTCAAATCATCGACGGCGCCCAGCGCCTCACCAAGCGCATCTCGCAGAACTACTACCTGTGGGCAGCCCTGGGTGGCGTGCTCATGGCGGTGCTGGTCACGCTGTTCGATTGGCGCGGGTTCGAGGGCACGGGCGCCAACCTGCTCTCCGACGCGCTCGCCGGCCGCGCCGGCGGGTGGACCTTCGCCGTGAAAGCGCTGCTCACCATCGTGTGCCTCGGGCTTTGGCTGCGCGGCGGCGAGATCATGCCCACCTTCACCGTGGGCGCGCTGCTCGGCGCGAGCTGCACGGTCATGACCCAGGGCGATCCGGCTTTCTCAGCGGCTGTGGGGCTCGTTGCCTTCTTCGCCGCCATGAGCCGCTGCCCGGTGACCGCCTTCCTCATGGGCTGCGAGATTTTCGGCTGGGCCGGCGCTCCCGCGTTCGCTTTGGCCGTGGCCGTCTCCTTCTCCCTCGGCCGCGATGTGGGATTGTACGGACGTGGGGCCACTGGCATTCTGAAGCGCGCGACTTCGGCGGCGCGGGCGCGCCTTGTCGTGAAGAAGCCGTGACCGCTGGCGAATTCGTGGGAAATTGCCCTTGCGGGGCCGCGTGCGGTTGGGTATCATATCAGATCGTGCGTTTACAGAAGAAGTTGTGAACGGCACCCGCTGTTCCCAGCTATAGAAGGAGTAATCGAGATGGCAGTACCTAAGCGCAAAATGGGCCGTGCCCGTACCCACGCCCGTCGCAGCACCAACGACAAGATCGCGGCTCCCGCCCGCTCCATTTGCCCCCAGTGCGGCGAGGTGAAGCTTCCTCACCGCGTGTGCGGCAACTGTGGCTACTATCGCGACCGCGAGGTCATCGAGACCGAGTAGCTTTTGTGCGTGACGGTCGCGGAGGCGCCAGGTAGTCTCCGCGATGTCGGCAAAGCCTCCTCGCATGCCAAGCTGGATAAGCCTGGTCTGCCAGGGGGCTTTTTGGCTATAGGCCCGTGCCTCCGACCGTGTCCGCAGGCTGTGCGGGTAGGGCCGGATGCGCAGTGCCCGTGCAACGAATGACCCTGCCGCCCCGGGCGGCGCATCGTTTTGAGGAGATACGCAACGTGGCAGAACCAGTAACAATCGCCGTGGACGTCATGGGCGGTGACCGCGGCCCGGCCGTGGTGCTGCGCGGCGCCCTGCAGGCCCTTGAGGCCGATCCCGACTTGAGGCTCACGCTCGTCGGGCCGGCCGAGGAGGTGGAGCCCTTCGCCGCCGTTCACGATCGGGCGACGGCGCAGGTGGCCACCGAGGTCATCGAGATGGGGGAGCATCCGGCCGGCGCCGTGCGCGCCAAGAAGGACTCCTCCATCGTCGTGGGCTGCCGGCTCGTGAAGGAGGGCGCCGCCGATGGTTTCTTCTCCGCCGGTTCCACCGGCGCCTGCCTGGCCGCGGCCACGCTCGTCGTCGGGCGCATCAAAGGCGTGAAGCGCCCGGCCTTGGGCCAGGTCATTCCGGCTTGGGCCCGTCCGACCCTGCTCATCGACGTGGGAGCCAACGCCGACTGCAAGCCGGAGTACCTCGTGCAGTTCGCCCAGATGGGCGAGGTGTACATGAACGCCATCATGGGGGTGGAGCGCCCGAAGGTCGGTCTTCTGAACATCGGCGAGGAGGACACCAAGGGAGACCTGTTCGCCCAGGAGGCCCACCGTCTGCTGTCCGAGACCGTCCCCGCCTTCGCCGGAAACTGCGAGGGGGGCGACCTCATGGCGGGCGACTTCGACGTGGTGGTCACCGACGGGTTCACCGGCAATGTCTGCCTGAAGACCATCGAGGGCACCGCCAAGACGCTCATGCGGAACCTGAAGGCCGCGCTCATGTCCACGGCGCTTTCCAAAGTGGGGGCGCTGCTCGTGAAGGGCCCGCTCGGCGCGCTCAAGGAGAAGATGTCGCCGGACACCTACGGCGGCACGCCGCTGCTCGGTGTCAAAGGCGCCGTCATCGTGGGGCACGGCTCCTCCAACGAGACGGCCGTGAAGAACGGCATCGCCGTGGCCGCCGCCACGGTGCGCGCCCATGTGCCGGAGGTCATCGCCGAGCGCGTGGCCGCCGCGCCTGCGTCGGCTTCCGCGGCCGTTGGTGCCGAGGAGAAGGGGGAGGCCGCCGCCTCTGATGCCCGATGAGCCTCACCGCAGAACAGCAGACCAAGCTTGAGCGCGCCCAGAAGATTGTGGGCCGCACCTTCGAGAACACCCAGTACCTGCTCTCGGCCATCACTCATCCTTCCGCCACCGAGGGTCGGGCCGTGAAGTTCTCCTACGAGCGCTTGGAGTTCCTCGGCGATTCCATTCTGGGGGCCTTGGTGGCCAACGCCGCCTTCCATCAGTTCCCCGAACTGGACGAGGGCGGCCTCACGCGCATCAAGGTGGCCCTCGTCTCCGGCGCGAGCCTGTCGGAGGTGGCCGAGAAACTCGGGTTCGCCGACGTCATCGTGTTCGGCTCATCGGAGACCGGCACGGGCCGGCGCGGGCTGCACTCGGCGCTCGAGAACGTCTACGAGGCCGTGGTGGCGGCACTGTTCCTCGACGGCGGCATCGATGCGGCGTGGGCCTTCGTCGATCGCACGCTCATGCCCAAGATGTCGCTGGATCTCGCGCGCGAGCCGGAGAATCCCAAGAGCGCCCTGCAGGAGAAGCTGCAGGAGGGCGGCATCACGCCCACCTATCGGTTGGTGGAGACCCAAGGGCCGCCCCACGACCGCACCTTCGTCGCCCAGGTGTACGCCGGCGACAAGGGGCTCGCGCAGGGTGTCGGCCGCACGAAGAAGGAGGCCGAGAGCCAGGCGGCAAAATCCACGCTCGCGCGCCTCTCCGAGTTCTTCGGCATCGGCATGACCGAGGAGCAGGCCGCCGAGAAAGCGGCCGAGAAGGCGGCGCGCGCCGAGGAGAAGGCCGCCACGAAGGCGGCGCGGGTCGCCGAGCGCGAGGCTGCGGCCGCCGCGAAGGCCGCCGCGAGGGCCGAGCGCGCCGCCGCCAAGAAGAAGCAGGATTAGGCGCCCATGTATCTGAAATCTCTCGTTCTCAAGGGCTTCAAATCCTTCGCCGACCGCAGCGCGCTCACGCTGGAGCCGGGCATCACCGCCGTGGTGGGTCCCAATGGGTCGGGCAAGTCGAACATCTCGGACGCTGTTCTGTGGGTGCTCGGCGAGCGCAACGCCAAGAACCTGCGCGGCCAGGCCATGGAGGACGTCATCTTCGCCGGCTCCTCGGCGCGCAAGGCCTCCGGTCTCGCCGAGGTCGATCTCGTGCTCGACAATTCCGACGGCACGCTGCCGGTGGATTTCGACGAGGTGGCCATCACCCGGCGCATGTACCGCAACGGCGAGAGCGAGTACCTCATCAACGGCACCGTGGCCCGGCGCATGGACGTGTTGGACATCCTGCACGACTCGGGCCTGGGCACCGGCACCCATTCCATCATCTCCCAGGGCTCGCTCGACTCCATCCTGCAGAGCAAGCCGGAGGATCGCCGCGCGCTCATCGAGGAGGCCGCCGGCGTTCTCAAACACAAGCAGCGCAAGGCGAAAAGCGAGCGGAAGCTGGCGAACATGGACCAGCACCTTTTGCGCGCCCGCGACGTGGTGGGGGAGGTGGCCCGGCAGCTGGGGCCGCTCGAGCGCAAGGCCAAGAAGGCGCGCACCTACCAGGAGCTCGCGGTGCAGCAGGCGGAACTGGCGCTATCGCTGGCGGTGGACGATTTGCGGGGGCTTCAGAAGGAGTGGGATGCGGCCAAGGAGCGCGAGGCGGCGCTTTCCGCCGAGCTGGAGGAGCGAAGGGGCGCCATCCAGGAGGCCGAGGCCGCTGTAGAGGCGCTGCAGGAGCGCATCCGCCAGCAGACGCTGGACGCCGGCGACCTGTCGCGGCGCCATCGCGCGGCGGCGACGGTCGTCGAGCGCTTCGACTCCGCGGCCATGATGCTGCGCGAGCGGCGTCGGGCCGCCACGGCCCGGGCCGGCGAGCTGGAGCTTTCCATCGAAGCCAATGCCGTGAAGGCCGACGAGGCGGCATCCGAACTCGCGCGCGCGACGGCCCAGTACGAGGAGGCGGCCGCCGAGCTGGACGCGGCTAAGAAGAAGGTGTCGGATCTGGATGCGGTGTACCGCGATTTGGGAGTGCGCCGCGGCGCGCTGGAGCGTGAGCTTGCCGCCCTTTCCAAGGACGCCGAGAAGATGACCGCTGAGCGCGAGACGGCGCGCCGCCGCCATGCCGAGAACACCGAGGCGCTCTCCCACGGGCTTGCCCACGTGCAGGTAGTGGAGGGGCGCGCCGCCGAGCTGGCGCTCGAGCTCGCGCGCGCCCAAGAGGAGGCCGAGCGCGCGGCGGCCGGGGCCGCCGAGGCCGATGGCGAGCTTTCCGCGCTGGTGGCGGACGAGGCGGCGGCGCGCGCCGCCGTGGGCACCGCCGTGCAGTCCCGCGACGCGGCCCGCGCCGCCATGGACGAGGCTCGCGACGCCCATCGGGCCCTTTCGGTGGAGATCGCCACCTTGGAGGAGATGGAGCGCTCAAGCGCGCTTTCCGCCGGCGAGGCCCGGGCGTGGCTCGTGGAGCACGTCGACGAGGTGCTGGGGCTCTGCGAGCCGCTCTCCCACGTCATCCAGGTCTCGGCCGGCTTCGAGCCTTTGGTGGAATCGCTTCTGGGCGGGGACGTGGCCACGCTGCTCGTGGAAGACGCGGGCGCGGTAGAGCTCATCGCCGGACAGCTCGCCGCCGCCGGTGCCGCGGGCGAGGCGTCCTTCCTCATTCGCGACGACGCCAGTCCCTCCCGCATCCGCGGCGCGGCCCGTGTTCGGCGCGAGCGCTTCGGCGGGGCCGAGGGCGTCCCGCTCGTGGACGAGCTCCTCTTCCCGGAAGAGGCCCGGGGCGCCGTGGAGGCGCTTCTGGGCGATGTGGTGGTGTGCCCGACCCTGGAGGCGGCGCTTTCCGCCCACGGACGGGACGACGCGGCCCTGCGCTTCGCCACTCCGGATGGTGCCATTGTATGGCCCTCCGGCAAGGTGAGCGTGGGGGGCGCCGTGGTGGACGAGGGGGCCGGCGTGCTCGCCCGCGTGCGCCACTTGGAGGAGCTGCGGGCGCAGCTTTCCGGCGCGGCGGCGGCCCAGGCCAAGGCTGAGGAGGCCCACCGCTTGGCCGAGGAGGCCCTGCGCCAGGCCCAGGCCACGTCCCTGGAGCTTTCCCAGGCCCTGGCCAACCTGCGCGGCCGTGCCGAGGCGGCCCGCAACACCGCGAGCGCCGCCGCCGAGAAGCTGGCCTCCTGCCGCCGCGAGCTGGAATCCGTCGAGCGCCAGCGCGCCGAGGCCGAGGCCGCCGTGGCGTCGGCCCGTCCCAACGTGGAATCCTTCGAGGCCCGGGTGAAGGAGCTGGACGCGGCGCTGAATGCGGGCAAGAAGAAGCAGGAGGCCTTAAGCGAGGAGCTGGCGCCTCTGCGCCGCGAGGCCCATCGCGTCTCCGACAGCCTCGCCGAGGCGAAGCTGGCGCAGGCCACGCTCTCCGAGCGCACTACCTACGCCGAGCGCGTCCGCGATGCCCGTGTCCGCGACTTGGAGGCCCTTGCCGCCGCGAGCGAGGAGGCCCGTGTGGCCCTGCGCGCGAAGACGGTCTCCGCCGCCCGCATCGAGCCGGTGCTCGCTCTCATCGACGAGCTGACGGCCTCGGCCCAGAAGTGGACGCGTCAGCTGGAGGAGCGGGCTACTGCCGCCGAGGACTCCTCGAGCGGGCTGCACGCCTCTGTCACCGAGGCCCGCGGCCGGGCCCATGAGGCCCACGCCCTCTTCGACGGCGTAAGCGAGCGCCTCAGTGAAGCCCGCGTGCAGAAGGGGCGGCTCGAGCTCCAGGTTGAGGCGGCGGTGAACCATATCGCGACCGACCTGTCCGTGCCCCTGGAGACGGCGCTTTCCGTGCCGCCCCTGGAGAACCGGCCCGAGGTGGAGGACGCCCTGTTCAAGATCAACCGTCGCATCGCCAACCTCGGCACCATCAACCCGGACGCCGCCGAGGAGTACGACGCGCTGAAGGTGCGCTACGACTACCTGGCCGCCCAGCTGGACGACCTCGATCGCGCCCGGCGCTCGCTCGCGAAGATCAACCGCGTCATCGACGCGCGCATGAAGGAGGACTTCATCCGCACCTACGAGGCGGTGGATCGCAACTTCCAAGAGATCTTCTCCATCCTCTTCCCCGGTGGCAGCGCGAATTTGTCGCTCGTGGATCCGGATGATCTGGAGAACACCGGCGTGGAGGTGAACGCCCAGCCCAAGGGCAAGCGCATCGCGAAGATGATGCTTCTGTCCGGCGGCGAGAAGTCGCTTACGGCGCTGGCGCTGCTGTTCGCGGTCTACCGCATCCGGTCGACGCCGTTCTACATCTTGGACGAGGTGGAGGCGGCGCTCGACGACACGAACCTGCGCCGTCTGGCGGCCTACATTGACAGCCTGCGCGACGAGACCCAGCTCATCATGATCACCCACCAGCGCCGTACCATGGAAATGGCCGACGTGCTCTTCGGCGTGTCCATGCAAGGCGATGGCGTCACCAAGGTCATCAGCCAGAAGCTCGACCAGGCCTTAAAGCACGCGGAGTAGGGGTCTCAGGCCACCTCGGCGATAATTGTATCGAAAAGCCCCAGGGCCTCGGGGCATGCATAGACTTTGTTGCGTCGACCGCGACTGACTTGGGTAATGATGCCGTGGGAGGATAGCAGGGTAATTATATTGGAGACAGTTGTATAGCTTGCCTCAGTTGCATGTGCAAGGGAGGCGATGGAAAAGACTGGGGCTCCAACGATGGCAATAAGAAGTTTGCGCATTGTTTTTGTCAGATGAACTTCCGATGAAGCGAGGAGGGCCTCCCACTTGTCTACTATTTTCCCAATAATTGAAAATATCCCGTATTCGATCTGCACGGCATTTTGCGAAGCTCGGGCAGTGTGGTAAATCCAGTCGTCAATCATTTGCACTTCGGTTTTAAGGGGCGAGAACCGATAAGATTGCAGGACTTTTCCCGTTTGCTTGTCTCGAGGGCTGGTGTTACAGCTATTGGGAGTATGAGGCGCTTTATTAATCCTGCGTTTTGCCAAAGGCCTATCAACAGGGCGCAATTAAGTTGTTCGGTGTGGGAAGAAAACATTTTCGTTGCTTCCGTTTGATAATGGACGAGGGCGCCCTTGATTGAGGGGCTGAGTTTTGAATCGTTGATGAAAGCGGCAAGGTCTTTTAGAAATACAGGCAGTTCTAATGGCGAAGGTGGACGATAGATGCTCTCTCCCTGAATGGGGCGAGGAGCCGAAAAATCGTGATTTCGAAGACCTGCGGATACGCCTGGACTGTATATAGCGCTTAAAGTGGAGTGAAGCGACAGGATAAAACTGGGGGTAATGGTGCTGGGCAACCCTGAATCGAGCAGCTTGGTTTCGATGTTTGCCATCTGGCAGGCGCATCGCGAAGCGTTGAAGACATCCCGGTTTATTTCGTTGAGTCCAAACGATTCAAGACGAGAAATGCCGACAGTGCCTTTGTTGGTCGTGGGGGGGGGGGGCTCTCGTTGAGAAAATCGTTATAGCAACATAGCTGATAGCTGGCTTGCTTTCCCTCGCGAGCTGCGAGGAATATGCCATTGATACGGCTGACGATACGAACAAGTGAATTGATATATGGGGAAGATCCGATAATACAGTCGTACCTTGATGCAAGCATTTCGAATCGTGCTGCCTCGCCGAGGGTTTCGTCGCTCAATATAATCTTGCGGGTAGTGAGGGGAAAGGGAGTGTAGTGTGAATTTGCTTGTTGAGCAGGGGGCGTGAGGTGATCGGATACTGGAGGGAAGTGCGTAATGGCTGCAAGGTCTTGCGGCAGTTCGCTTCTGTCGAACGACGTCTTAAGTCCCACGTTTCCCTCCCTGGTTATTTGGAAACTTGTTTATGATAACAGAGAAGGCGATCGGGGATGCGATCAATGCTGTCGCTATATCAGTTTTCAAATTTTCGCAAACAAGGAGATAGGGGGGAATTCTACAAAAACGATTAATGCAAATAAGGACTCTGCCCGAGAAGCACCTGCTATTCCTTTGAAGATAATGATCCAGCGAGAGCATCTCGTTCGAGTGCTCATACATGTCATATGAAAGGAGTAGGGTGCAATGGAGGAGATGAAATCATCGGCCCTTGAGAGGGGGATGAGTAGGCGAAGCCTGCTGAAATGGGCGGGATTGGCCACGGTCGGCTCTGCTGCGCTTGGTGCGACAGGCTGTGTCGGTTTCAATGAGAAAACGCCGATAAGCGATACGGGCGATGTGGACGAGAATCCTGGTGAGTGGATTCCATGCAGCTGTTGGGTTGATTGCGGCAGCAAAGGGTTCAATAAGGCGCTGGTTAAAAATGGCGAGGTGGTACGCCTCGGCACCGATAAGTCGCACGAGGATTCTCCCGACTGTCCGCAGTTACGTGGCTGTGCTCGCGGACGTTCACTTCGTGGCATGATATTCGGGGCCGACCGGATCAAATACCCTATGAAGCGAAAAAACTGGCAGCCGGGCGGAGGGGAAGCTGCTCATGGCGAGTTGCGTGGTCGTGATGAGTGGGAGCGCATTAGCTGGGACGAAGCTCTGGACTTGATTGCAGGGGAAATTGAGCGAATTCTCGATACCTATGGAAATGAGGGCATCCTTCTGCCTGGCGGCGTCCCTCAGCGCATGGGTGATGTGGAGATTGGGCGCCTCATGTATATCAAGGGCGGATGCCTGGAGCAGACTGGCGCAGTGTCATCTGGGGCATGGACGGAGATGGCAAAGCTCATTGGCATGCCGGAGGAGCAGAATGATCGCATGGATATGAGATCGAGCGATGTCATTGTGCTCTGGGCGTCGAATCCTGCTTGGAGTCGTGCGGGGTTGCCCAATTACCAATACCTGCAATGTCGAGACGCAGGAGTGAAGTTTATTTGCGTCGACCCATTCTATACGCCCACGGCGCGTGCGCTGACAGATGATTACATTCCTATTCGGCCCGGTACGGACAGCGCCATGCTCCTGGGCATGGCCTATGTGCTTATTTCACAAGACGACCCCTCGACCAATCCTCTTATCGATTGGGATTTTCTCGAGCGCTGCACTATCGGTTTCGACGCAGACCATATGCCTGAAGGAGCCGATCCGAAAGACAATTACAAGGACTACGTTCTCGGTACTTATGACGGTGTGCCTAAAACGCCGGAGTGGGCGTCGGAAATATGCGGCACTCCCGCAAAAGACATTGAGCGACTGGCGGTCTTGCTGGGAAGTACGGAACGGGCTTCGGTAATCATGTCGTCGGCACCTGCTCGGACGGGGAGTGGCGCCGAGCTTTGTCAGAATCTCATGACATTTGGCGCTATGGCGGGCCTCATCGGAAAGCCGGGTTGTTGCTGCGCTTCTGATGGCGGTCATGCTGGTTTCCAAGGGCTATCCTATTCGCTGCTAAAGGGTGGTCAGCAGCATGCGCATTTGCGCAGAGAAACGTTCGGATGCCCCATTGAGTGGATAAACAATCCTCTGGAGAATCGCAAGGTTAACGTTAACCAAATGTGGACTTCGATTGTGGATGACCGCAATTATGTCGGACTTGACGGAAACATCTACGAAAACAAAGTGCACATGATCTATGACCGTCAGGAAAACTTCCTCAATCAAGGTCCTGCCACTATGAAGGGCATTGAGGCGTATCGGATGATGGATACGGTAGTGGCTCAGAATCTTGTTATGACTACAACCTGCAAATATGCCGATATTGTTCTTCCCGTTACAAGTCCATGGGAAAGATATGGCGACGTAACGAAAGGCATGCGCGAATCACTCTTGTGGTTCAGCCAAGTAGTCGACCCCCTTTTCGAATGCAAGAGTGATGCCGAAATTGCAGCAGAGCTTGCTGATCGGATCGGTGTTGATCGCCAGGTTCTCCAGCCTAAGACTGAAAAGCAGATGGTTATCGATTTGGTGGCCGCAGCTCAAGTCATCAAGGAGGATGGAACAGACTTCGAGAATCTCGTAAGTATTACTGAAGACGATTTGGCGACCTTGGGGGTGGAAGGTACTCCTCAAGAAGGACGCATTCCCATTCTCGATTTCAAGCGCGAGGGCATTTACTCCCTTGAACGTTCGGAGGGAGATAAGTATACAAGCGTCGCGCTCAAGTCATTCCGGGATGATCCTGAGGCAAATCCTCGCAAGACGGCCTCCGGGAAACTGGAGATTTACTGCCAAGCTGCCGTGGATAAGGTTCATGCGTTTGGCTTCAAAGAGATTGCACCAAGTCCTCGCTATGTCCCGCCGGTGGAAGGATATGAAGAGACATTTTCGAATTGGGATGAAAAAATCAAGGGAGACTATCCCTTCCAAATATACAGTCTCCATATTCCGCGGCACATCCACTCGAACTTTGCAAACGTTCCCAAGATGAGGGAAGCTTTCGACCATCCTCTTTACATGAATACACTTGATGCTGATCGATTGGGCATGGAAACGGGCGAGACGGTGCTCATCACTTCAAAGTGGGGTCAATGTCTACGTCCTTTGTTGGTAACCGAGACTATCATGCCTGGCGTCCTTGCGATGGGTCAGGGAGCCTGGGTGGAAATTGACGAGGAAACTGGTATCGATAAGGCTGGTTGCATGAATGTTCTTTGCGGTCCCAATGTGACGACAACGGGGTACCAGGCATGGAATACCTGCATTTGCAATGTGGAGAAATGGAATGGGGAGCCGCTTACTCCCGACTATCTATGGGACTCGCGCGAAGTTTTCAAGGAGGATTAAAGTATGGGGCAGCAAGGTTTTCTGATCAATACCGAGGACTGTATTGGATGCAAAGCATGCGAGTTGGCCTGCAAGGATCTGCATAGTTTTGACATCGGGCCTCGGACGCGTCGCGTATACGAGGTTTGCGGCGGCGATTGGTCTGTGGACGACGTCACGGGCGTTTGCGTGCCGTCCAATGTGTTTGCTTGTGCGGTGACTTTCTCATGTGGCCACTGTGACAACCCGGCTTGCGTGTCGGTCTGCCCTACAGGAGCTCATGCCAAAGATCCGGAAACAGGGCTGGTCACTGTTGACGCCGAGGTTTGCATAGGATGCGGATCCTGTGTCGAAGCGTGCCCCTATGGAGCTCCGCAGTTGGTGAAAGACGAGGGCGTAGTTCGGAAGTGCGACTTATGCCAGGGACTTCGAGAGCAAGGGGAAGAACCAGCTTGTGTTGCCTTGTGCCCGCAGCGGGCGCTCAAGGTGGGAGACATCGATGAGCTTCGCGCCGCCTATGGGACATGCGCTGACATACAACCATTGCCATCATCGGAGTATACCTCGCCAAACATTGTCGTTGTGCCCCATCGAAATGCGAGAATGAAGGAAGATGGCAGTTATCGTATGTTATCGTTGGGGCAGTAGGGGAATGGCGGCATGAACGACAACTGCGGGAAAGCGTCGATGGAGTTTCGGGACCAATTGGAGGCGGCTGCCGCTCTGTTTGTGCTGCTCGGTCGCATATTTCACGGTATTCCCGATCGGAGCCTTTTTGCCGAATTGGTCGAGCAGCAAGTTTTTGAGGATATACCCTATGTTGCCGGGAGTGATGCGCAAAATGCGCAGCGACGATTGCTGGCTTGGGCTCGCAGCTGCGACGTTGGCTTTTCGGAGAAAGACTACCATGATCTAAGGGCCGAGTATACGCGTTTGTTTGTTGGAACGAAAAGGGTTTTGGCGCCCCCTTGGGAATCGGTGTACTTCAACAAGGAGCGCATGGTGTTCCAGCATCAAACTTTTGAGGTAAGGGCCATGTATGCGAAACATGGTTTAGAGGTTGATCTGATTTCTCGCGAACCCGACGATCATTTGGCTTACGAGCTAATGTTTTTGGGTCATCTGCTCGCGAGAGGAGTTGGTTTCTTTGAACAAGGTGAGTCTGGAAAAATGCGCGAAACTCTCGTAGATGCAGTCTCGTTCACGGTGTGCCACCCTCTTAGTTGGGTGCCGCAATGGCGCGATACGGTGCATCGCCACTCGTCGAACGATTTCTATTGCGGTTATGCCGCGCTAGTGGAGGTTGCCTTGCGCCAAGTGGAGGATGATTTATCCTCGTTGCTGTTGCCTTGATTAGCCGGATAATCATAGCTCGGCCCGAAAGCGCCTCCTCCCTCTGCGCTTTCGGGCCTCTTTTTCGAATGTCGTCCCAGCATGTTGTCTTATCTGATGCCTAGAGTTGTTCGACACCGCAGGCGTTGGCCTCTGCAGTTGGAGGTTGCGCTGAAACGAGGACGTTTGCTTTAGACCGCTTCCACGGTAACGGCGGTGCCGGAGGCGGTGACCATGAGCATGTTGCCCTGGCCGAGCACCTCGTAGTCCATGTCCACTCCAACGATGGCGTGGGCGCCCAGGGCCGCGGCGCGCTGCTGCAGCTCCTCCAAGGCCTGGGTACGGGCCGCCATCAGCTCCTCCTCGTAGCCGGCGGATCTTCCGCCCACGAGGTTGCGGATGCCGGCGCCGAAGTCTTTCAAAAAGTTGATGCCGGTGATGACCTCGCCGAAAACAATGCCGTAATACCCGGTGATGCGGTATCCCTCTACCGAAGGGGTGGTTGTGACGATCATGGGGAGGCTCCTTTCTGGGTAATTGGTGATGCGAGTATACCGCTTTTCGCGTTGCGACGAGCTGGGGGTATAATAGCTTCTACCTTGTCGACGAGGAGGGGGTCTTCGTGAAGGGTAATAGCTATACGAGCAAATTGCGTTTGGGGGCACTGCATTGTCCTGTGCGGGAGTTCTGCCCGCTGGCTTTTCTGTGCGCCAAGCCATTTGACGGCGATCGACTCTTGCTGCCCAATATAGTTACGGTGGGCTACCGCGAGATGTTCTGGACGGATTTGTCTGCCCGGCGTCAGGCGTGCGTGTTCGACGGGGATGCAGTGAAAGACCAGATCAACAGTTTGGGTGTTCCTGCGGTGCCCGAGTTGCTCGCGCGTCTTTCCATGAACCAGGCTACGTGCGCCCATGGCCAGAAACTCACCCTTGCCCACCAACGGGCGCGCGACAAGGTGGCTTCGGTGCTGCTGCGCCTGGAGGCCGCGCTCTTGCGCGATCCCGCTTTCGGCGGCACGGTGCCCCTCTCCTATGACGACATCGCCTTTCTCGCCTGTACGGAACGAGCGACAACAAGTAGGGAGTTGAAGGCGTTTGCCCACGACGGTCTGATCGATTTGAGCTATCGGCGCATTGGCATTAAGCAGGGCCTGCACGAGCATTACGGTCATTTTATCGAGGCGCACCTGCCTTTCTACGATGAAGCCGGATAGGATTTCCCAAGGGATGATGGAACGCAATGACCCCGGCTTTCACTGAAGCGACGAGGAGATACGGTGAAGATGAACGAATATGCGGAGCGGTTGCGCCGAGAGGCGCTTTCCTGCCCCGTCCGGCCCGAATGTCCCTTGGCGTTCCTCTGCGCTTCGTGTGTCGGCACCGATCGCTATGCGCTCCCGACCTTTATCGACTTTGATTACGGCCATATGGCCTGGACTGATCTTACGCTGCGACCCTGCGTGTTCGTCGTCCGCAGCGGCTTGCTTATCGCTAAGGCCTATGGAAACGACGGGGTGGAGATTCCCTATCACGTGTCGGGAAGGGGCTCCGTTTCGGGAATTGCCGAAATTTACGGTCTTTACACCGCATCGAACTTCAATTTCTTGTCAGGCCTCGTTCCCGGGAGGTTGTGCAGCTTCGATTCGAGCTTCGTGAAAAAACGTCTTAACGACTTGCCGGGTCTCGAAGGCCACAGGCTGACTGCCCGCATATCCCTTAACCATACGACCTCGACGTACGGCCAGCTGCTCACGCTCTCCCATGCGAAAGCGCGCGATCGGGTGGCGTCGGTGCTCGTGAGGCTCGATGCAATGCTCGGGCGCGAGGAGGACTGCGGGCATGTTCTTCCCATCGCCCATGGCGATGTTGCCTTTATCGCCTCTCTTCGGCGCACGACGGTAAGCTGCGAGTTGAAGGCTTTGGCCGAAGAGGGGATGCTTCATCTGGGGTATCGGCGCATTGAGCTGCTCGAGAGCTTTATAGAGGAGTACGGATCTCTCGTCGAAGCGAGCCTGCCCTTTTACGGCGCTAGTTAGATTACATGTTACAACAGCGCCCTTTGAATAATTGTCGCGAGGGCGACAATTCAGCCTGTTTGGTTTGACGCCGGGGGCGCAAACTCTTTTTCGCTTCCGCGAGAAAATGCGATTGCCCGCAATGTCGTGCGCTGCGGGCGCATTGAGGGGATCTGATGATTCCGGGATGAGAGAAAGAGAGGAATGTTATGAGCGAGAACGGCTTGAACATCAGCCGCCGCGGGTTCGTGGCGGGGGCTGGCGCTGCGGCTCTCGGGGCCGGGTTGGCGGGATGCTCGTCCGGCACGGCAGAGAAGGAGGGGACCGATCTGGCGAGCACCTCGCCGGAGAAGACGGCCTATGATCCGGAGGCAGGGGAGTGGATTCCCACGACCTGCAACATGTGCTTTAACAACTGCTCCATCAAAGCCCATGTTGTCGATGGCGTGGTTGTCGAGTTGACGGGCAACCCCGAAAGCTCCATTGGCAACGGGCATATCTGCGGCAAGGGCGCCGCGGGCATTATGATGCTGTACGATCCCAACCGTATCACCAAGCCCATGAAGCGCACCAATCCCAAGAAGGGCTTCAACGAGGATCCCGGTTGGGAGGAGATTTCCTGGGACGAGGCGTATGATCTCGTCGACAGCCATATGAGGGAGGCCATCGAGCGCAGCGGCCCCCATGCAGTGATCGGCATGTCCATGGTTGCCAGCCAAATCGGCTCTCTTGTGCGCGGCAGCGCCCTCGGCGCCATTTACGGGAGCGCTGAGGGAGCTAGCTCCGATATTTGCGGCACGGGCGTCCACCAGATGGAATACCTGCTTACGGGTACGGGTAACGCGCGTCCCGACTACAAGTACTGCAACTACGTCATCCAGTTCGGCACCAATGCTGGCACGGCCACGCGCCACGGCTTCAACATGACCGCCGAGCTCTTCGCGAATCGTCGCGCCGAGGGTCTTCGCCATGTGGTGTTCGATCCTCATATGGGCGCATCGGGCGAGAAGGCCGACCTGTGGGTGCCCATTCGCCTTGGCACCGATGCCGCCGCAGCGCTCGCTATCGCCAACGTGCTCATCGAGGAGGGGCTCATCGACGTTGAGTTCCTGAAGACGCGCACCAATGCCCCGTCGCTCGTGAATGTGGAGACGGGCCGTATCCTCTTCGACGAGACGGCCGGCAAATCGCTTTACATGGACGCTGACGGCACGCCGAAGACCTACGACAAATGCGCCGATCCCCAGCTTGAGGGCTCTTTCGAGGTGAACGGCGTGGCGTGCAAGACCGGATTTACCCTGTACAAGGAGCGCGTGGCGAAGTACACGCCCGAGTACCAGGAGGAGATCACCACGGTGCCGGCGGCCACCATTCGCCAGATTGCCAAGGAGCTTGGCGAGGCTGCGCATATCGGCGAGACCATCGAGATCGACGGTGTGACGCTGCCATATCGCCCTGCAGCGGTGGATGCTTTTTCGGGCATTACACGCCACAAGCATGCATTCCATATTTGCTGGGCCGTGTTCACGCTGAACAACCTCATTGGCTCTACGAACTCCGTCGGCGGTTTCTGCGGCTTTGACCCGGCTTGCAACGGTTGGACCGACGATAATCCGAACATGTCTTGGCACCCCGCCGTGTGGGAGCCTGAGGGCCTTATCGAGTACGATGGGTTGCTGCTGGGCTTCCCGGGTTCCTATTACCAGAAGATTTACGAGAGCGATTATACGCCGACCAGCATGAACCTGATGGAGCTGCAGCCCCTCAGCGAAGATAAGCACTTCGTGCACGTATCGCAGGCCAATCCCGATTTGTACCATACCCAGCCTGCCGAAGTCGCTTTCTGCTATGCCTGCAATCCCATTAAGTGGTGGGGCAACTACGACGAGCAAGCAGAGATTTTCAAGAATTACAACTACGTTATCGGTATCGATATGTATTTGAACGAGTCGTCCTATTTCTACGACGTCATTTTGCCGGAGTGCTGCTACCTTGAGCGCAGCGAGCCTTTGCCCCATGCGGCGAACAATCACCGCATGATCGGCGGTATGGGCAATCCGTGGACGATCGCCGTATGGCAGAAGGTCGTCGAGCCCCGCGACGGCGCTCCTTCCAGCTGGGAGTTGTTCAGCGAGTTGGCCGATCGCGCTGGCAAGAACGCTGAGTTCATTGGTCTGCTGAACAAGTTTTTCCGCGTTAAGGAAGAGTACGCTGTTCCCATGGATCAGAAGCTCGAGGTCGAGGCCTTCGCCGATTCGGTGCTGAAGTCCAACATCGACGAGGAGCATGATTTCGCGTGGTTCAAGGAGCATGGCGTTTACGACCATCCGCGCGATGTCGATGAGGCGTATCTGTGGGCGAACGGCGACGCTGGTCGTGTGCCCATGTATTTCGACTTCATGCTGGAGGCCAAGGAGAAGGTGGAGGCCAAGGTGGCCGAGCTGGGCATCCCGTGGAGACCGATGACTACGAGGCGCTGCCCGACTGGAAGCCTGGCTGCGGTTACGAGGTGGTCGATTCCGACTTCGACATTATTCCCGTGTATCACACCGATGCCATCAACACCGATTCCTGGCTTATGGAGAACCCCTACGTCAACGAGATCAACGAAGAGAACCCCTACGGCTACACGATTGAGATGAACGCAGCCAAGGCCAAGGAGAAGGGCCTTGCGAACGGGGACAAGGTGCGCCTCTCCAGCCTTGAGGGCGCTTCGGTCGAGGGCGTGCTGGCAACCTCCGAGGGCGTTCATGCGGAATGTGTATCGGTAATCGGCGGCCATTGGGGATCGAAGTCGAAGTACATGCCCCGTGCGTTCAACAAAGGCGTGCCTGTCGTGCATCTGATTCCCGGTCAGACGCCGGATCGCTTAGACCACATCTGTTCCGCCTTTGATCAATGTGTCCGCGTTAAAATCGAGAAGATCGCTTAGGAGGGGATGAGATATGACCTACGGAATGCTCATCGACTTGAAGAAATGCGTGGGCTGCCACGCCTGCAGCGTGGCCTGCAAAGAGGCCCACGGCACCCGCCCAGGCGTGCGCCGCTCCCGCGTGGACCGCGTCTTCGAGGGCACGTACCCCGACGTGCGCAAGACGGCCTATCCGATGCTGTGCATGCACTGCGAGACGGCCCCCTGCGTGGAGGTCTGCCCGCAGGACGCCACCTACAAGCGCGAGGACGGCATCGTCGTCATCGATAAGGACAAGTGCATCGGCTGCGGCAGCTGCCAGACCGTGTGCCCCTACGACGCGCGTCACCTGGCGGCCTCCGAGGACGGCTACTTCGGCTCCGAGCTCAGCGAGTACGAGGCGGTCATGTACGAGACCATGCCGCCCATGACCATGGACAAGTGCACCTTCTGCGCCGAGCGCATCGACGCCGGCAAGGGCGAGGTCCAGGCCTGCGTGGCCGCCTGCCCGGCCGGGGCGCGACTGTTCGGCGACCTCGAGGACATCAAGGCCCAAGCCGAGGCTGCAGGTGGCTTCCAGCTCAAGGCCGAGGAGGGCACGAGCCCGTCTGTGTGGTACCTGCCCCACAAGGTGAACGAGTAACGTTTCCGCCGGGCCGCCTGCCCAGCACGGCCGGCGGCCCCCCTCCTCGCCGCCCGCGCAACTCCTCCTCCGCGGGCGGTGTCCCTCCCTTTGCGGCGGCCCTGTGCGGGCCGCCGCTTTGTGTTTCTGCCCGTGGAAATGCCGTGCGCCTGGCAACGGTCTAGGCTTTCCGCGCTGCCGTTCGCTAGAATGGATCAAGACAAGGCCGGCGGTATGAGACGGAGTGGCATGGGTGCGCGATACGAGATAGAGGAGCTGGAGTACGCCTCCGGCTACGAGAAGATGTACGGCGTGACCGACGAGCAGCTGGCATTTCTCTCCCGGCATCAGGACAATCTTCGCCGCTTCGAGGTCGAGCCGACCTACGATGCCGCGCTCGACGCCGATCTTGAGCGCCTGGCGCGGAAGCGCGACGAGCTCTCGCGGCACGGCTTCGATGCGGCCCGCGAGGAGGGGAGCGCCTCCGAGGCGTTCCGCGTGGAATTCGCCCATACGACGACGGCGCTGGAGGGCAACGGCCTCACCCTCGCCGAGACGGCCATGGTGCTTGAGCGCGACCTCACCATTCCCGGCAAGCCGCTGCACGACCATTTGGAGGTGATGGACGCCGACGCCGCTTTCATCCGGGTGCGCAAGCTCGCGGCGGATGGCGCGCCCCTTTCCGAAGAGATCGTCTTCGACGTGCACCGCCTCATTGCCGCCCACTTGGAAGAGGCCGATCCGGGGGAGTACCGCTGGGACATGCGCTACGTCACCTCGTCTTCTATGTATCCGCCCCCTCCCGCCCGCGTGCCGGAATTGATGGGCGCGCTGCTCGCATCGTCTTTGGCGCACCCGGGCGTGGCGACGGCGGCGCTGTTCCACCTGGTGTTCGAGGACATCCATCCCTTCGGCGACGGCAACGGCCGCACGGGCCGCGCCCTTCTCAACCTCATGCTCATGGAAGCGGGTTTCCCGCCCATCGCCTTCAAGGCCGACCGCGAGAGCGCCCGTCGCTACTACGACGCCATCGCCGCCTTCGCGGGCGACGTGGAGCATCGCGACGGCACGGCCCTTCTGCGGCTCGTCATTGAGCTGGAGGATCAGGAGCTCGGCAAACGCCTGGCGCTGCTGGGATAAAACGGTTTCTCTGATGGTCACGCGAAGAGGTTTAAAAAAGGAGAATGGCCGTGGAAAGCGATGAACTGCAGCAATACTACGCCGAACTTGCCTGCGATGGCGGGTTTGAGGCGCGCTGCCATATGGAGCTGCCGGAGCGGTCGCTGGTTGGCGCGCGCATCGTGAACGTGGGGTGCCGCCGCGGCAAGGGCACCTACAAGCTGAGCGAGCAGGTGGGGGAGGGCGGCTTCGTCGTCGGGGTCGACTGGAACGAGGCCTTTGTGGAGGCGGCTCGGGCGGGCGTGCCCAGGGCTCTTGAGCGCAGCGGCCTCTCCCGGTGCAACATGGCGTTTCGCGTTGGCTTCCCTGAAGATTTGGCCGCGGCGGGCCTTGAGGAGGGCTGGGCGGACTTCGTCTATTTGAACAGCTCCCTTTCACTGTTCGCCTCTCCGGCCCGGGCGCTTAGGGAGTGCGGTCGCGTGCTGGCGCCCGGCGGCGTGCTGCTGGCCGAGGTTCCCGTGGCGGAGCCGAACGGAAAGGGGCGCGCGGGCGATGCCGATTTCGCAGTGGATGCCAGTCGCGCGGCCGTCGTCGAGGCGGCCCGCGCCCTTCCGAACGCCGTGCAGGCGGCGCCGACTTTCGAGGAACTTCTCGCGTGGCTTGCGACGGCGGGGTTCTCCGAGCCCGTGATTCGCAGCGAGCGGCCGCTTTCCCCCGAGGAGGGCAGCGCGCCCGACCGCCCTGTCCCCACCGTGCCCGGCGACGACGCGACCTATCGCCTTCTGTCACTCGAAGGCGCTCGATGAGTCGACGAACGTGCCCATTTCTGCACGAGATCGCCGTTTACGAGCGTCTGAATGCGGAAACTGAAGACGCAATTAGCGTAAAACATGTATCAAAAGGGGAAGTAAGCCCTCTTAGACGCTCATAACGGTAAATCTCGTGCAGAAAGCGGCCTCTTCGCCAACCGGGGCGAGCGTATCGGCTCGCTACACCGTCTCTACCGTGACGGCGGTGCCGGAGGCGGTGACCATGAGCATGTTGCCCTGGCCGAGCACCTCGTAGTCCATGTCCACTCCAACGATGGCGTGGGCGCCCAGGGCCGCGGCGCGCTGCTGCAGCTCCTCCAAGGCCTGGGTACGGGCCGCCATCAGCTCCTCCTCGTAGCCGGCGGATCTTCCGCCCACGAGGTTGCGGATGCCGGCGCCGAAGTCCTTCAAAAAGTTGATGCCCGTGATGACTTCGCCGAACACGATGCCATAGTAGCCGGTGATGCGGTAGCCCTCCACGGTGGGGGTGGTGGTGACGATCATGGGGGAGTCCTTTCTCGAAGAGGCGCCACGCCGGCGTAAAAGCCACGGGCGCGCTGTGAATCCTGCGCGATCATGATACCTGAAGCGGCCGTGTCTCGGCGAGGATGCGCCGCCGATTGTCCAACCTGTGGGGAGGTTCCCGAAACAGCGCCGTGCGGGCACGGGTGCTGTGCTACCCTGTTGCCCGTGCACATTCCCCGGACGTCATCCGACCCGGAGAGACGAACGCTACGAAAGGAAGCAATCCGTGAGCCAAGCCTGCGATATTTTGGACATCAACCTGGCCGACGAGGGGCAGAAGCGCATTCTGTGGGCCGACCGCGATATGCCGGTGCTCGCCCGCATCCGCGAGCGCTTCGCCGAGGAGCGCCCGCTCGAGGGCGTGCGCATCGGCGCCTGCATGCACGTGACCACCGAGACGGCGAACCTCATGCGCACGCTCGTGGCTTCGGGCGCGGAGGTGACGCTCTGTGCCTCCAATCCGCTGTCCACCCAGGACGACACTGCTGCCTCGCTCGTGCGCGACTACGGCGTGCGCGTGTATGCCATCGCCGGCGAGGACGCGGAAACCTATGAGCGCCACATTGCCGAGGTGGTGGCCACCAACCCGCAGATCATCATGGACGACGGCGCCGATCTGGACACCGCCCTGCACACGAAGTTCCCCGAGAAGCTGGAAGGCGTGATCGGCGGCACCGAGGAGACCACCACCGGCGTGGTGCGCCTTATGGCCATGGCGAAGGACGGCGCGCTACGCTACCCGGTGTTCAACATCAACGACGCCAACACCAAGCACTGCTTCGACAACCACTACGGCACGGGCCAGTCCACCTTGGACGGCATCGTGCGCGCCACGAACCGCCTTCTGTGCGGCCGCACCATGGTAGTGTCCGGTTATGGCTACTGCGGGAGCGGTCTGGCCCAGCGCGCGAAGGGCATGGGTATGGACGTCATCGTCTGCGAGGTCGACCCCCTGAAGGCGCTTGAGGCCCACATGGAGGGCTACCGCGTGATGAAGGCCGAGGATGCCGCCCGCTTCGCCGACGTGTGGGTCACCGTCACCGGCGACTGCAACGTCATCGACGAGCCGGCCTTCAAGAACATGAAGGACGGCGCCATCATCTGCAACTCCGGCCATTTCGACTCCGAGATCAACATGAAATGGCTGCGCGCGAACGCCGTGAAGGTGGAGGAGCTGAAGCCGCTGGTGGAGGAGTACACGCTGCCCGACGGGCGCACCATCACCGTGCTCGCCGAGGGGCGCCTTGTGAACCTCGCCTGCGCCGAGGGGCACCCGGCCTCGGTTATGGACATGAGCTTCGCCAACCAGGCCCTGGCCGCCGAGTACCTGTTCAAGCATGCCTCCGAGCTTGAGGACAAGGTCTACGACGTGCCCGCCGCCATTGACGACGACGTGGCTCGCGTGAAGCTGGAGACGCTCGGCATCGAGATCGACACCCTCACCGAGGAGCAGATCGCCTATATGAACTCTTGGAATTTCTAGAAGCTTCCTAAACTGTCCGGCCGCGGGTCGGCGGAGGGGCACGTGCTCAAGCAATGGCTCGCTTGGTGGAACAGCCCACTGGGCTGTTCCAGTCGCTGCGCAACCTGCGCGCGAGCCCCTCCGCCGACCCGCGGCCTCCCGCACGTATCCTGCTGACGTTTCGGGCTTGAGCGCGAGCCCCTCCGCCGATCCCGGCCTCCCGCCCCTCCACCAAACCTTACGCTTCCCTTACAGGTATGGAGGGGATGTGGCGCAAATGCGGCGAAAAGGAACACTTTGGCCTCGATTGCCCCCATTTCGGCCGTCGTGACCCAACTGGCGCTGCCAACTTGGCTCGAAAGGGCTATACTTCAACCGTTTGTGCAGCCGCGCCCACGCCACTGACCGTGCGGGCGCATGTCATGTCCTAGGAGCCTCAAGGTGTTCGATACCGTAGCATCGCAAGTGTCGGCGTTGTCCTTCGTTGACATCTTCAATTTCTGCGTGTTTCTTACCTTCACTATTTGCTATACCTACCAGCTTTTCTACGTGCTCGTGGTGCTGACGCGCCGGGCACCGAAGAAGATGGCGCGCGCCAACCACCGCTACGCGGTCATGGTGGCGGCGCGCAATGAGGAGACGGTCATCGCCGACCTCATCCACTCCATCAAGGTGCAGAACTATCCCGCCGAGCTCATCGACATCTTCGTCATCGCCGACAACTGCACTGATAACACGGCCGACGTGGCCCGCGAGGCCGGCGCCATCGTGTTCCCCCGCAGCAACGACAAGCTGGTGGGGAAGGGCTATGCGCTCGATTACGGCCTGAAGGCCATCTGGGAGCAGTACGCCGACCGCGACTATGAGGCGTTTTTCGTCTTCGACGCCGACAACGTGCTCGATGTGAACTACTTCCGTGAGATGAACGCCACCTTCGATAACGGCGCGAAGGCCTCCACCTCCTACCGCAACTCCAAGAACTTCGGCAGCAACTGGATCTCCGCTGGCTACGGCGTGTGGTTCCTGCGCGAAGCGAAGTTCTTGAACCAGGCGCGCCTCACGCTGAACACCTCCTGCGCCGTGTCGGGCACGGGCTTCTTCATCGCCGCCGACATCCTGAAGGCCGCCGGCGGCTGGAAGTGGCACCTGCTGACCGAGGACATCGAGTTTTCCGCCGCCTCCATCATCGACGGCGTGCGCATCTCCTACTGCCCGACGGCGGTGCTCTACGACGAGCAGCCCATCACCTTCCGCGATTCGTGGAACCAGCGCTTCCGCTGGGCCAAGGGCTTCTACCAGGTGTTCGCCCACTACGCGGGCGGCCTGGTGAAGGGCACGCTGACCAATCCCGCGGGCTACCGCTTCGCCTGCTACGACATGCTCATGACCATCGCTCCGGGCATGCTGCTCTCCATCATCTCCATTCTGTTCAACACCATTATCATCGTGCTGGCGGCCACGGGCGTCATGTCCACGGGCGTGGCCATCGCGAGCTCGGTGACCTCGGTCGTGTTCTGTCTGTGCAACTACATCGTGTTCATGTTCGTCTTCGGCGTGCTTACCACCTTCGTGGAATGGGACTCCATCCGCACCACCACGGCGAAGAAGATCCGCTACATGTTCACCTTCCCCTTCTTCATGCTCACCTACATCCCCATTGCGCTCATCGCGCTCGTGAAGAAGGCGGCGTGGAAGCCCATCCGCCATTCCATCTCGGTGGACGTCGCCGAGTTCTCCGAGGCCGAGGGCGTTCGTCTCTCCTCGAAATAACTCCTTTCATTTTCTAGCGATGCTTGCTAGAATATAAGGCAGGCTCGAGGGGAGCCACTGGCCAGTGAAATCTCCCCTGAACCGTTTGTTATTTGGGCCGTCTTGCATGACGTGCCCGCCTTGCCTTTCGGCTCGAATCCGCGTACTCGCGGATTCGAGCCATCAGGTTCAGCAAGCAAGCCGCAAAACGAACCCAATCGCAAAGGTCCATTTGCCTGCCTTTCTCCCGTTGCCTAAGGTAGCGAAACGGGCGGGGTCGGCCAGCTCCCCGCCCCGAGGATGCTTCTTATGTATCCTCGGGGCGAAAGGCTGCGTCCTAGGTTCGCGCGAACGTGAGGCACCAGACGATCTTGGCACCGGCGGTGCGCAGGGCCTCGGTGGCGGCGAACAACGTGGCACCGGTGGTGCACACGTCGTCCACGACGATGACGGCGGCGGGCATGCTGGCGCCGGCCAGCGCGGTGAGCGAATGCCTCATGTTGCCGATGCGTCCCGTCCGCCCCAGCTTCCGCTGGTCGCGGCTGCGGGCGGCCACGAGCAGAGGGGCGAAGTCCAGCCCGGCGATGAACGACAACTCGCGGGCCAGATGCTCGGCATGGTCGAAGCCGCGCCGCCGCCGGGCGGCGGCCGTGGCGGGCACGAAGGTGACGACCGGCGCTGCGCCCATCCAGCGGGGCGGCAGGTAGCGGGCCATGATCTGGGCCATGGGCCGTGCCAGGCCGCGCTCGTTCTGATCCTTGTACACCGTTACAATGCGGCGGACGGCCTCGGTAAGCACGAGGGCGCTCGCCATCTCGTCGTAGGGCGGCTCCTTGTAGCCGAAGGGCTCCATCAGCACGGACGTGCACTCCGAGCACTGCACGACGCCGAAGGGCGCGCCGCAGCGCGGGCAGGCCGTCAGCGCGTCGATGTAGGGGAGCGCCGCGGCACAGGAGCCGCACAGCACCGCGCCGGGCTTATCGCACACCGCGCAGCGGGTGGGGTAGAGCGTCTCGGCCACCATGTCCGCGGCGAAGTCGCGCGCGGCGCGCCAGTCCGCGCGCAGGCGGCGGGAGGGAGCGGCGTGTTTCGCGGCCGCGCCCTCCCGACGGCTCTTCGCCGGCGTTCGCTCATCGAAGAGCGCCATCTGTCCTTTCATCGGCTTCATGGGGGCAGTCTACGCGCGCACGACCGTGGAAATGACGCGGGAATGTCCCGTTTCGTTCCCCGCGCCGACCGCGTTCGCGTCTCATCCCGCGCCCCGCGCCGACCGCACGGCTTTCGCACTTCGTAGGTTCTGCGGGGCTTTGCCCCGTCTAAGCCCACTTCTGCTACACTTAGCGATGCTTCTTTCGGGTCTGTAGTTGCGGAGAGACGCGACGTCTTTCCAAGTCCATGGCAGATGCGGTCGAAAGGATCCACGTAAGCGCGTGGGCGTTGCCCGCCGTGAGCATGGCGTATCCTAGAGGTAAGTCGCACCGCCCGCTGACATTTTCGCGGCACGGACGCCGTGACGGGCGAGAGGGCTACTAGCGCAAGCGAACGCCCCGGTGCGCGAGTGTGGGGTCAAAGACTAGGTCAGTCGAAAGAGGCAACGTACCGATTGAATTAGACGGAGGATGATGTGAGAAAGCGTTCGTTCGTTGCGGTTGCCTTTGCGGCGCTGCTCGCGGTCGGCCTGTTCGGCCTGGCCGGATGCACTGGATCGGGCACCTATCAGCCGGAGCTGAAGTCCGCCGAGGTGGCGCCCCCGGTCATCGGCGAGGAGGGCACCCTGCGCGTGGGCGTCAACACCGAGAACCCGCCTCTGGCCGGTATGGGCAGCGGCAAGATCATCGGAATCGACGTGGACATCGCCGCGGCTCTCGCCGACGAGCTGGGGCTGAAGCTGTCGGTGGTGGATGTGGGCAGCGACCCGGCCGGGGCACTCGCCAACGGCACGGTGGACGTGGTGCTCGGCATCGACGACTCCGCGAGCGACGGCGATTTCTGGCGCTCGGCCTCCTACCTGCCCACGGGCATCGCCCTGTTCGCGCTGAGCCCCGACGCGGGCACTCCCACCCAGGATTCCGGTGCCACCTTCGCCGCCCAAGTTTCCTCGAAGAGCGCCTGGGCCGTCTCCAACGGGTTCGGCGAGTCCAGCCTCACGCCCACCGACAGCCTGAAGGAGGCCTTTGAGGCGCTTGAGGCCGGAAGCGTGCAGTACGTGGCCGCCGACGCTGTCATCGGCCTGTACGCGGCCCATGGCCAGGGGCTCGACGTGTCCATCGTCGCCATGCTCATGTCGCCGACCGGCTACTGCATGGGCGTCTCGAACGAGAACGTCGATTTGCAGACGGCCGCCGGCGACGTGCTCGCGCGCCTGGTGAGCGACGGCACCATCAACGTCATTGAGCGCAAGTGGCTCGGCACCACCGTGGCCCTGGGCGATCTCACCGTCGTCAGCGATCTGACCGCCTCCGCCGCCGACGCCGCCACGGGTTCCGATAGCGAGGACGTGGGCGATTCCGACAGCGGTGATGCCGACACCGGCGACTCGGGAGACACGGGCTCCGAAGACACCGGTTCCGGCGACTCGTCGGACGGCTCCGATGAGTCCGGCGATACCGGTAGCGGCGACGATTCTGGTAGCGAGGGCTCCGGCGATGCAGGCGACTCCGGCAGTTCCGGCGACGAGGACGCGGCCGAATAGTGTCCTTTCCTTCAATGCACTGAGTCCCGCTTTCGGGAAGATGAGCCTCAGCTGTACGGACGAATGACAAAAGTGGCCCTCGGGCTGCGGGTTGAAGCGCTGAATCCGCAGCCCGAGGGCTCTTTTTGTCGTTTCACCCGCAGCCCGAGGGCCGAAAATGTCGTAGCACGATGCTCGCAGTGGCAAAAACCCGCCTCGGGCTGCGGTTTGCAAAAAGAAGAGGGCGGCTCCTTCGGGAACCGCCCTCGTTCGATGGTGATGCGGGTGCGGCGGTGCGCCAGCGCCTAGCTCAAGAAGTCGTCCAGGATCTCGGCCTCGGCCTCTTCCTCGGTGAGGCCCAGCGTCATGAGCTTCACGATCTGGTCGCCGGCGATCTTGCCGATGGCGGCCTCGTGGACGAGCATGGCGTCCTCGCTGGCGGCCTCGATGCCGGGGATGGCCTTCACCTTGGCGTTGCCCATGATGATGGCGTCGCACTGCACGTGCCCGCGGCAGGCGCACTCGCCGATGACGAGCGGGTTGAACACCTGCACGGAGTCGTCCTGGGCCACCGAGCGGGAGATCACCTGCACGGAAGAGCCCTCGCCCTTCAGCTCCACCTTCATGTTGGAAATGGCGGTCTGGTTGCCGTGGGTGAGCAGCTTCTCGGTGAGTACGAGCTTGGCGTCCGCGCCCAGCTCGGCGTTGGTGTCGCGCACGGTGGAGGTGACGCCGCGCAGCTGTACCATCTCCATCTCGCAGGAGGAGCCCTCCTCCATGTACACGTTGGTGGTGGGGTTCAGGATGCGCTCGCCTGAGCCATCGCCCTCGCCGTAGTGCTTCTCCACGTAGCGTACGCGGCTGTTCTTCCCCAGATAGAAGCTGTGGATGCCGTCGTGCTCGGAGGCGTCGTGGGAATCGTTGTGGATGCCGCAGCCGGCGATGATGGTGATGTCGCAGTTCTCGCCCACGTAGAAGGTGTTGTACACGACGTCCTTCAAGCCCGACTTCGTCACGATGACGGGGATGTACACCGTCTCGCCCTTGGTGCCGTCCGCGATGCGGATGTCGATGCCGGGGTTGTCGGTCTTGGTGGAAATGTCGATGTAGGCCGAGGAATGGCGCTCGACCAGTTCGCCGTCCTTGCGCACGTTGAAGGCGCCCTTCGGCATGCCGTGCATATTGGCGATCTCGGCGAGCAGGTTCTCGTCGATGGGGGAAAGATCAACGGTCATGATAGCTCCTCTAGCAGGTGGTGGGGATCTCGGTTAGGTGCAGCTCGGTGGGGGTGGAAAGCGGGCAGCCGTGATCGTCCAGGCTGCGGGCCGCGAACCCGAGCCGCGGCATGAGCTCGGCCGGCGTGCCCGTCTCGGCCACCTGGCCGTCGCGCAGAAGCACGATCTCGTCGGCCAGCGAGATGATGCGCTCCTGGTGCGAGATGATGACGATGGAGCGCCCGTCGCGGGCCTCGTGGATGTCGCGGAACGTCTCGGTGAGCCTGTCGAAGCTCCACAAATCGATGCCGGCCTCGGGCTCGTCGTAGATGGCCAGCTTCGGGTCGCGGGCCAAAATGGTGGCGATCTCGATGCGCTTCACCTCGCCGCCCGACAGCGACTTGTCCACCTCGCGGGTGAGGTAGCTCGCCGAGCACAGGCCCACCTTCGAGAGGTACTCGTTGCAGGCGAGCATGGGCAGCTTCTTGCCGGCGGCGATGTCGAGCAACTTCTTCACCTTCATGCCGCGGAAGCGGGCCGGCTGCTGGAAGCCGTAGCCGATGCCGAGGCGGGCGCGCTCGGTGATGGATTTGTCCGTGATGTCCTCGCCGTTGAAGAGGATCTGGCCGCTCGTGGGCTCCTCGATGCCCATGATGAGCTTGGCGAGCGTGGACTTGCCGCCGCCGTTGGGTCCGGTGATGACCGTGAAGCGGTCGTCGGGAATGGTCAGGGAGAGATCGTCGATGATGCGCTTGGTGCCCCCGTCGTCGGCCGGCACCTCGAACACCAGGTTCTTAAGTTCGAGCATGGGATACTCCGTATCTGTCTCGTCTCGTCTAGATAGTTCGGGGCTGATTATAGCGAAAATTCCCCCGTCGCGGAGAAATCATAACGACACCATATTGGTTGGAAACGGCGACGCGCGGACGGGTAGAATACTCACGAACACTCCGTTGCTCCGCGCCGGGCCGCCAGGGCCGGTCGCGGGGCCCTTCGCAGGAACCCTTCGAAAGGAAGACAGACCATGACCGATTTGGAACAGGTGGCCGCCTCCCACGGCTTTACCGCCGTGAAAAGCGAGCCGATAAGTGAGGTGGAGGGCACGGTGCACCTCATGCATCACGCCGCCTCCGGCGCCCGCCTCATGTTCATCGAGAACGACGACGCCAACAAGGCCTTCTCCATCACCTTCAAGACCCCGGCCGCCGACGACACCGGCGTGTTCCACATTTTGGAGCACTCGGTGCTGTGCGGATCGGAGAAGTTCCCGGTGAAGGAGCCCTTCGTCAATTTGCTGAAGACCTCCATGCAGACGTTCTTAAACGCCATGACCTTCCCGGACAAGACCATGTACCCCGTGGCGTCCACCAACGAGCAGGATCTCGTCAACCTCATGGACGTCTACCTGGACGCGGTCTTCCACCCCGACATCTACCGGCGCCCCGTCATCTTCCAGCAGGAGGGCTGGCACCGCGAGCTGGAAGGGGAGGGAGAAGGCGAGCGCCTTGTGGTGAACGGCGTCGTGTACAACGAGATGAAAGGCGCGCTCTCCGAGCCCGATTCCGTGCTCTACGACGGGCTGTCGGCGGCGCTGTTCCCGGACACGACCTACCGTTTCGAGTCTGGCGGCACGCCGGCGGCAATCCCAACGCTCACCTACGAGGGCTTTCTCGAGAACCATCGGCGCCACTACCGTCCCGACAACGCCTACATCATCCTATACGGCAACCTGGATGCCGACCGCTTCCTCGGCTTTCTAGACGAGCGCTATTTGGCGCCGCTGGCCGCGAAAGAGCGCGGGCCGCTGGACATCAACCCGCTCGGGCTGCAGGCCCCCGTGGCTCCCGCGCCGGTTGTCGTGCCCATGGCCACCGCGCCGGAGAACGCCTGCGCCGCCGTGGGCTTCGTCATCGGGCGCGCCGCCGAGCGCGAGCGCATTGTGGCCGCCGACATTTTGATGGACGCCATCATGGGGGCCAACGAGTCGCCCCTGAAGCGGGCGCTGCTCGACGCGGGCATCGCCGACGACGCCATCGGGTACGTGGCCGACTCCGTGGCCCAGCCCTTCGCCGTGGTATCCCTGCGGGGCGCCCGGCCCGGTGCCGCCGAGAGGCTGCGCGCCATCGTTGCGGCCGAGGCCCGGCGCCTCGCCGAGGGCGGGCTCGACCGCGAGCTGGTGCGGGCGGCCCTCTCCCACGCTGAGTTCGTCATGCGCGAGCGCAACTTCGGCTACCCCGACGGCGTGGTGCTGGCCATGTCCGCCATGGCCGGATGGCTGTACTCCGACGACGACCCGGCGGCCTACCTGCGCTTCGAGGACGTCTTCGCCAGCCTGCGCGAGAAGGTGGAGGAGGGGTACTTCGAGGCGCTTTTGCGCGAGCTGTTCCTGGATAACGACCACCGCGCCTGCGCCGAGGTGGTGCCCACGGAAAGCGACGAGGCCGCCGAAGAGGCCGAGGCAGCCGGCGAGCGCGAGGCGGCCGCCGAGCTCACCGAGGACGAGGCCGCGTCTATCCGCGAGGCCGTGCGCGCGCTGCGCGAGGCCCAGGAGGCGCCGGACGCGCCGGAGGCCCTCGCGAAACTTCCGCAGCTTTCGCGGGCCGATATCGGCGAGGCGCCCGCCGAGGCGATGTGGGAGGTGGGGGAGTGCGGGCCCTGGCGCCTCATCCGCCACCATCTGCCCTGCCGCGGCATCGCCTACGCCTACCGCTACTTCGCCATGGACGGCCTCGCCTTCGACGAGCTGCCCTACGCCACGGTGCTGGCCTGCGTGCTCGGCAAGTTGGATACGTCCCGCCACACGGCGGCCGAGCTGGACACGCTTGTCCAGGCCCATCTGGGCAACCTCGGGTTCGCCGTTGAAGTGCACGAGGACGCCGAGGACCGCGAGCGGCTGCGGCCGATGTTCGTCATGGGCTCCTCTGCCCTTGACGAGGAGGTGCCCTGGGCGGCACACCTGGCCGAGGAAGTGCTGCGCGAGACCGATTTCTCCGACATCGAGCGCATCCGCGACATCTTGGGCCAGCGGCGCATCGCCATGGAGCAGGCCTTCGCCTCGGCCGGCCACAGCGCCGCCATGGCGCGGGTCGCCTCCTACTACCTGCCGGCCGGGGTGGTGCGCGAGGCGCTCTCCGGCGTCGGTTTCTACCGCTTCTTGAAGGAGCTGCTCGCGAGCTTCGACGAGCGGGCCTGCGAGCTTTCCGCGAAGCTGGCCGAGCTGTCCCGCCGCCTGTTCACCGACGGCGACTGCACGCTCTCCTTCGGGGGCGACGAGGCGGCGCTCGCTGCCTTCCGGGAGGCGTCTTCGCCTTTCGGCGGCATGGCGGGCGCCCCGGCGCTCACGGTGCCGGCGCCTGAGGATGGGCACGAGGCCTTCGTCGTGGCGAGCGACGTCACCTACACCGCCTGCGGCTGGGACCGCCGCCTGCTCGGCGAGCCCTACGGCGGCGCGTGGCTTTTGGCCTCGCGCATCCTGTCCTACGATTTTCTGTGGACGGAGGTGCGCGTGAAGGGCGGCGCCTACGGGGCCGGCTTCCAGACGACGCGCTCGGGCTCGAGCCGCTTCTACTCCTACCGCGACCCGCGCATCGACGAGACCGTCGAGCGCTTCCGCACCTCCGGCGACTGGCTCGCCGGCGTCTTTAACCCCACGGAATCGGAGATGGACGGCTACGTGGTCTCCACGGTGGCCTCCCTGGACGCGCCGGCCAAGGCCCGCGAGCTTTTGCGTCGCCAGGACGGCCTATACTTCTCCGGCGCCACCTTGGAAGACCGGGCCCGGGTGCGCGAGGAGGTGCGCGCAGCCGGCATCGATGACGTGCGCGCGCTGGCCTCCTCGGTGGACGCCATCGCCGGGGCCGGACCGGTGTGCTGCTTCGGCAACGGCGAGGTCATCCGTGCCAGCGGCGAGGGATTCAACGTCGTCGACCTTCTGGCCTAAAGGGTGCTGAGGGGCGGCCGCCGCGACGGCTCTGCGGGCGTCGGCGACTGGCAACGGTTCTCCGGGTGCCTGCGCGGCGCCCCTCGCGCGGCGCCTTCGCGTGGTGCCCGGATGCAGAACTGGTGCAGCGGATGCGCGCCGCGCGGCCCATCGGCTATAATAGGGCAACCCCAAACAGAAAGGATGCAAGCTCCCATGGCGAATTCCAAGGAGTTCTCGCATATCACGGTCACGGCCGACGATGACGACGATGTGGTCATCCAGGCCGGCGTCGTAGAAGAGCCGGCCGCCGAGGAGCCGGTCGAGGAAGCGCCCCTTGAGGAGCCGGTCGACGAGCCGGGCGCCGAAGAGGCCGACGACGCGGTAGCGGAGGCTGTGGAAGAGGCCGCCGTGGAAAAGGAGGGTGCGGGAGAGACCGCCGATGCCGTCTCCTACCATGAGACGACCCTCGATGACTTGGAAGCGACCAAGATGTCCACGACCCAGAAGGTCATCATCGTCGTGGCCGTGCTGGGCATTGTCGCCTTTGCGGCCTGGTACCTTTTGGCCCACTAGCCCCGTGGGCCTTCGAGAAGCGAGAGGAACAGCGAGCACATGGTGAGAAGAAGCAAGCGCAACCGCGACGCCGGCATTAGCGCCGACGACGGCAATGCCATGGGCCTCACCGAGGCCTTCCACCCCGTGTCGGCGGATGGCTTCACCACGGCCATGCCCCCCGTGGACGAGGGCGACGGCTCTGTCGTCGGGGAGGATATCGTCGTCGACGAGGAGGGCGTCTTCGAAGAGGTGGACTTGGGCGATGGGGAAGTACTCGACGACGAGGGCTTGGCCGCCGGCGAGTCGTTTCCCGATGAAGCGGTCTTCGAGGACTTCTACGCCGGTCGTCCGCTGGACGCCGACGGCGCCGATGCCGCAGACGCCGACGGCGCCGATGCCTCGCCCGTGCCCGACGCTGTGCCCCTCGGCGTGGTGACGGCCGACGTGGCGCCAACCAAGCCTGCGAGCAAGGCCGCCCATGGCGCGAAGAAGGGCGACGGCGCCTCGCGCGGGCGCCATGCCAAGCACGCGAGTGAGATGAACGAGAAGGCCCGAAAGAAGGCGGAGCTGCCCGAGTACATGCGCAAGTCGCGCCGTATGCGCCGCATTCTTATCGTGGTCATCATCCTGCTCGTGCTCATTCTGGCCGCCATGGTCTACTTCGGCGTTCAGCTGTACAAGGAGGCCTCTTCCAGCGCGGTGCAGCAGGCGCTCTCCTCGGAGCAGGAGGTCGCCGCCATCGCCTCCGAGGACGCGACGGACTCCGCCGATGCCGCCAAGGTGACGACGGTGCCCGACTTGGTGAGCTTGCTGGGCCACACCCAGCAGGAGGCCATCGACATTCTGCAGCACGGCGCCACGGCCGCCGAGCCCCGGGCGGTGAACGAGGAGGGCAACCCCATCAAGAGCGAGGTGCGCGTCGCGCTCACCGCTGAGCCGGCTGACAGCCGTACGGGTACGCCCACGGTGTATTTGGGACTCGACGCCGACGGCAAGATCATTCAGGCGGGCTATTCCACGTCCACCAGCTCGCTCGGCTACGGCTCCCTCAGCTTCGCCGATGCCGTGCGCACCGAGCACATCATCGAGAAGACCCTGGCAGAAGCCGGCGTGTCGGTGCCCGAGGGCGCCGTGGAGCTGCCCGAGGACGCGGAGTCCTACACCTCCTTCGACACCGACGGCACGACCCGCACCAAGGAGTACTGCTCCTTCAACGGCGAGGTGGACATCGACGGTGCGCCCCATGCCTGGTCGGCGGTGCTCTCCTACGACTACTCCATGGCCAACGCCTCGGACAACTTGGCCGACACCGTCCGCACCATCTTCATATATGTAAACTCCTAGAATTTCCCTTGCGCGGGAGCGACGGCAACGCTATACTGGGCAAGCTGTCAATCAAGCGAGGGCGAAAGCTCTCCACCTGGTTCGGCGCCTTCCAAGGTTGCTGATGGGTACCCGCAGATAGAAACTTTGCGTGTAAGCCCGCCGTGCGCCTTGTTGGCCCGGCGGGTTTTTATGTGTGAGAACACGAAAGGGAGGTGAGCGCGATAGCTGCTCAAGAGCCCCGGCTCAACGATGAGATCACCACGCGCGAGTGCCGTCTCATCGATTTCGACGGGAACCAGATGGGCGTGTATCCCACGCACCAGGCCCAGCAGATCGCCGACGACATGAATCTCGATCTGGTGGAGATCGCTCCGAACGCCACGCCGCCCGTGTGCCGCATCATGGACTACGGGAAGTTCAAGTACGACCAGGCCATCAAGGCCAAGCAGGCTCGTAAGAACCAGAACAAGATCGAGGTCAAGGAGATGAAGTTCCGGCCGAAGATCGACGTGGGCGACTACACCACCAAGAAGAAGCACGTGCTGCGCTTTTTGGAGGCCGGCAACAAGGTGAAGATCACCATCATGTTCCGCGGCCGCGAGATGGCCCACCCCGAGCAGGGCCTCTCCATTCTCGAACGATTGGCCGACGACCTGAAGGACGTTGCCGTCATCGAGAACCAGCCGAAGATGGAGGGGCGCAACATGCACATGCTCATCGCGCCTCTGCCCGCGACCGCGAAAAAGAAAAAGGATTCCAAGAACGACGAAGGAAAGGACAACTAATGCCCAAGATGAAGACCCATCGCGGTATGGCCAAGCGCGTCCGCAAGACCGGTACCGGCAAACTCATGCGCGCCAAGGCGTTCAAGAGCCATATCCTCACCAAGAAGAGCCCCAAGCGCAAGCGCAACTTCCGCCACGAGACCGAGGTCGCCAAGGCGGATACCAAGGTCGTCGAGCGCCAGCTCGGCCTTCGCTAGTCCCATTCGTCTTCAAGGAGTGATTAAGATATGCCTCGTGTAAAGCGTTCCGTCCATGCCCGCAAGAAGCGTCGTACCGTCCTCAATCGTGCGAAGGGCTACTACGGTGCGAAGTCTCGTTCCTACCGCGCCGCGAAGGAGCAGGTGCAGCATTCGCTTCAGTACATGTACCGCGACCGTCGCAACAAGAAGCGCGAGATCCGTCGCCTGTGGATCACCCGCATCAACGCCGCGGCCCGCATCAACGGCCTGTCCTACTCGGTGTTCATGAACGGCCTGAAGAAGGCCGGCGTCGTGCTCGACCGCAAGGTGCTCGCCGACATGGCCGTGAACGACCCGACGGCCTTCGCCGCCCTGGTGGAAGTTGCGAAAAAAGCTGTGGCTTAATTTGCTTCGTTCGAAAGAGCGCACAAAGAAAGGACCCTTCGGGGTCCTTTTTCGTTGAGGGAGTGCGAGCGAGGGCTAAGCGCTTTGGGCGACGAGCTTAAGCTCGATGCGGGCGAAGGCGTCGTCCAGCTCGCCGAGAGGCTCCTCTTTGATGCTCTTTTCCGATAGGCCCTCCTCACCCATGAGCGTGCGGTAAAGGTACAGATCCGCCGCCTCGCGGGGGGACGCGGCGTTGGAGATGACGGCCTCGATGCCCGCTTCGTCCAAGGCCGCGAGGCCCTCGGGGGTGAATTGACGGGCTATGAGGGCATCGACGCCCATTTGCTGCAGGATGGAGGCCCGCTCGCGCGGAGTGAGCCCCATGTTCGGCACGTTGCTGCAGCCTGTGACGACGCCGCTTTGCGTGGTGTAACAGGCAAAGCTCGAGCAGGTGGCCGCAGCCGCGGCTATATCGAGTCCGTCGCAAGCGACAGCGATCTTCATGCAATATTCCCTTCCCCAGAAATACTGAGGTTACAATACCCGAACAATCCTCCGCTGAATGTGGAGTACGGCAAACGGAGGGTATCTTCCCGGCGAGCAGCCCGAACGTTGGACGGCTTGCCCGCTCGCGGGCGCAACGGGCCGCTGTGGTTCGGCTGCCACCGCCATGTTCCGGCAATGGTCGGCTTGTGCACGACTCCGTAGGGGCCGACTTCGGTCGGCCCTCTCGGCGATGGCGATCCTTGCGACAGGGAGCGACCAAGGTCGCCCCCTACGGAAAACTTATGACGTAGATGCTCTTAGCCGCGGCGCTTGCCGCCGCTGCGCTTGGCGGCGACGGCAGCGCGATGGGCGCGACCGGGGCGGAAGTCGCTCGACGTACGCGGCGCGCCGCTTGCCGCCGCGGAACCCGTCTTCGCGCGGTTGCCGCCCTTGGGCGCTTTGGATTTCGGAGCCGCCTTAGATCCCGTCCCGCTCTTCCTCGAGCTGTGCGCGGCGCCGGCGCTCTTGCCGCCCTGCTTCTTGCGCGTGCCGCGCTGGCGCGACTCGGCGGCAGCCTGCTCGGCACGCTCCTTCTCCTTGGCGCGGCGCTTCTCCTTCTTGGCGAGCTCGCGGGCGGCCGCTGCCAGCTCGGGGTCGCGTCGGGCATTGGCCCGCGTGGCGCGCTCGGCTGCGGCCTCGGCGGCCTCTTCCAAGTTGAAGCCCGCGATCTCGATCTCGGGGATGTCGCGCTTGATGAGCTTCTCGATGGCCGCCAGCTCGTCTTTGTTCTCGGGGCTGACGAAGGTGATCGCGAAGCCCTCGGCTCCGGCGCGGCCCGTGCGGCCGATGCGGTGCACGTAGTCCTCGGCCTGGGTGGGCACGTCGTAGTTCACCACATAGGACACTTCGTCGACGTCGATGCCGCGGGCCAGCACGTCGGTGGCCACGAGGATGTCGGTCTCGCCGGAGGCGAAGTTGTCCAGGGCGCGCTTGCGCTGGTTCTGGGAGCGGTCGGAATGGATGGCCTCGGCGTGGTAGCCGGCTCGCTTCAGCTTGCGGCAGGCAGCATCGGCCCGATGGCGCGTGCGGGCGAAGACGATGACGCGCTTGTGCCCCCGCTCCTTCAAAAGTGCCGCCAGAAGGTCGGGCTTCAGGGTGTGGGGCACGTGCGCGATGTACTGTTCCACGGTGTCGGCCGTCTCGCCCTTCGCGGCGATCTGCACAATGGCCGGATCGTCCAGCATGGCGTCCACCTGGTCGAGCACGCCCTTGTCGATGGTGGCCGAGAACAGAAGTGTCTGGCGGCTTTTCGGCGTCGCCTCCACGATGCGGCGCACCGAGGGGAGAAATCCCATGTCGAGCATGCGATCGGCCTCGTCCAGCACGAGCACTTGAACCTGGGAGAGGTCGACGGCCTTCTGGTTCATGAGGTCGATGAGGCGCCCCGGCGTGGCGATGAGCACGTCCACGCCGCGCGCGAGGCGGTCGATCTGCGGCTCGATCTTCACGCCGCCCACCACATTGGCGACGCGCAGGCCGCGGGTGCGGGCGATGGTTTGGCAGACTTCCTGAATCTGCATGGCCAGCTCGCGGGTGGGGGTGATGACGAGCATGGCCGGCGCCTTCTTGCGCTCGGCGCGGGCGAGGACGTCCAGGCTCGGCAGCGAGAAGGCGGCCGTTTTTCCCGTGCCGGTCTTGGCGGCGGCGATAATGTCGCGCCCCTGGAGGACGAGCGGGATGGCCTGGGCTTGAACGGGGGTCGGCTCGGTGTAGCCGAGATGATCGACGGCGGCAAGAACGGCGTCGGAAAGGCCGAGTTCGGCAAAGGTGGTCATGAAGCTCTCTTTCGTGGTTCGGATCGTGGCGGTAGCGGTTGGGGCGTCCTAGCGGACGTGGGCCGGCTTCTTGCCCCAGTAGAAGTGCAGGAAGTGCTTGGCCCGCAGCTTCGCGTCTCGCGGCGGTTCGCGCCGGATGAGGGCGAAGGTGGCCCGGGCGATGTCCTCGGCGGCGTTGGGGCGCCGCAGGATGGAGGCGTTCATCAGCATGGCATGGGCGCTCGCAGAGTGGTCGCTGATGTGGCGCAGGGTGTCCAAGAGCTCGCGAGGCGTGGTGGCGGCCATAGCGGCTCCGGCGGCGGTGAGCATGCGCACGTTGGCCTTCTCCTGGCCGTAGGCGCGGCCCAAGAGGATCATGGGCGCATGGGCGCACAAACACTCGGTCACCGTGAGGCCTCCCGGCTTGCAGATGACCACGTCGGCGGCCTCCATGAGCTCGGCCATGGCGTTCACGTAGCCGAGTACCGTGACGTTGGCCAGGCCGTATTCGGCCACCTGGCGCCGCAGCTCGCGCTCGTAGTCCTCGTCGGCCCCGGCGACGATCACCAGCTGCATCGAGGGCATCGCGTGCATGAAGGGGAGCATCTCCCCGATGGCGGCACGGAAGTGCACATAGGGTTGGGGGAGCTTCGCCCCGGCGAGCGCCAGCACCACCTGTTTGTCCTGCGGCAGTCCGAAGGCCTCGCGGGCCTTAGCGCGGTCGTAGGTTCGCGAGAAGGCGGGGCTGGCGGGGATGCCGGTGATGAGGATGCGGTTCTCGGGCACGCGCCGCGGGCGCAGCGTCTCGGCCATGGACTCGTTGGCGACGCAGAACAGGTCGGTGTGCAGATGGGGCCACAGCCCCTCGGCCTCGTAGTCGGTGGGCACGCAGACGATGGGGAAGCTCTGGCCCGTGATCATGCGAGCGCTCACGGCCACGTTGGCGGCGGTGATGTGGGTGGCGACGATGGCCGCCGGCCGCAGGCGGCGCACGTACTCGGTGAACTTCGGGTACATGAGGCGCGCCCAAATGGTGCCGCCGCCCCACAGAAGACGCCCAGTGAGGGTGTAGCGCCAGGTGAGGTCGTAGAAGGGACGCGTCCAGCCGGTGAACATGGAGGCGGTCTTGTCGCCGTCGAACACGATGCGCCCGAAATCGAGGATGTCGAGGACGCGCACTTCCGAGCGCGCTTCCAGCGAGTTGTCGTCCCCGGCCGCGCGGGCGGCCTCGCCGGCTTCCTCCAGCGCCTCGGCGATGGCGTTGGCTGCCGAGCGGTGGCCCGAGCCCACCGAGGCGTGCACTACGAGGATGAGCGGCCGGGCGACGGCCTCCTCGGCCGTGCGGGCCGGTTCGGCCAGGGCGCGCGCAATGGCCTCGGCGGCCGTGGCGCCTTGGGCGCCCGTGGCGAGGGGGGAGGGCGAGGGCTCGGCAGGGACGGCGAGCGTCTGGGCGGGGGCGGGAGCGATCGGAGCCGAGGGCTCCGTCGATTTCGATGCAGGTGTGTTCATGGAAGCTATCATAGCCTATTTTCCCCGCATCGGCCCCGCGTCGGCGGCAAGCCCGCCAAGATGCCAGAAAATCCGCTTATGGGTCGCAGGGGCTTTTCGCCGATTCGGTCAAAGTTTTTCTCGGGGGATTTTCCGCGCCCCCGCGTTCATTTAAGATAATGGACGCGGTCAACAATGGACAGGAGGTTTGTCTTCCCATGACCGATATAGCGACAGTTTCCAACGCCGAGGCCACGGCTGCCGCGGTGGATGCGGCCCGGCGCGGCGAGGGGGTGGCCGTGCTCGTCCCGTGCTACAACGAGGCGCCCACCATCGCTAAGGTGGTCTCCGACTTCCGCGCGGCGCTGCCCGAGGCGACGATCTACGTCTACGACAACAACTCCACCGACGGCACCGCGGACATTGCCGCGGCGGCCGGGGCGGTGGTGCGCCGGGAGTCCCGCCAGGGCAAGGGCAACGTGGTGAGAAGCATGTTCCGCGACATCGACGCCGAGTACTACCTCATGGTCGACGGCGACGACACCTACCCGGCCGAGGCCGCCGGCGACCTTCTGGCCCCGCTCGCGGCCGATGCGGCGGACATGACCGTGGGCGACCGCATCTCCAACGGCGCCTACGGCAAGGAGAACGAGCGGCCCTTCCACAACTTCGGCAACAACCTCGTGCGCCGGCTCATCCGCGTCATCTACGGCTACGCCTTCGAGGACGTCATGACCGGCTACCGCGCCTTCACCCGCGCCTTCGTGAAGACGATGCCCGTCATGAGCGGCGGCTTCCAGATCGAGACCGAGATCTCCATCTGGGCCGTGGACCGCCGCTGGCGGGTGGCCGACGTGCCCATCGACTACCGCGACCGGCCCGAGGGCTCGGAGAGCAAGCTGTCCACCTTCTCCGACGGCATGCTCGTGCTCGCGGCCATCGCGAGCCTGTTCCGCGACTACCGCCCCATGGCCTTCTTCGGATGGCTCGGCCTGGCGCTCGCCGTGGTGGGGCTGTGCTTCGGGCTGCCGGTGGTGGCGGAGTACCTCGGCACCGGCTACGTGGCGAAGCTCCCCTCGGCGGTGCTCGCCGTGGCGCTCATGATCGTGGCGGCGCTCTCCTGGACGGCCGGCCTCATCCTGGACACCGTGGCGAAGTCCCACCGGCGCCAGTGGGAGATGAGCGTGTACCGGGTGATGGAGGCGGATGCCGAGCGCTAGGGCCGTCGCCGAGAAAAAGCGAACGACGTCCTTGCAAAGTGCGGTGCACTCTGCCATACTATGCAAGCTGTTTTAAGCGGTCCCCATAGTCTAACGGTTAGGACGCGGCCCTTTCAAGGCTGAAATACGGGTTCGATTCCCGTTGGGGGCACCACTTGAGAATCGCTGAACCCCGCTTGCGAGCGGGGTTTCTTTATGAAAGGCCTCAGGGAGAATACGATGGGAAAGCTCGTCCAGCAGTTCATGAAGTTCGGCGTGGTGGGCGTTATCGCCTTCGTCATCGACTATGGCCTCATGGTGGCGCTCACAGAGCTGGCCGGCGTGAACTACCTCATCAGCGCCACCATCTCCTTCACGGTGTCGGTCGTCTTCAACTACCTGGCCTCCATGCGCTACGTGTTCACGCACAAGCAGGGGCTCTCGCGCCGGCGCGAGTTCGTCATCTTCGTGGTGCTCTCCGTGATCGGCCTGGGAGTGAACGATCTGCTCATGTGGCTCGGCTCGTCGGTTCTGGGCGTGAGCTACCTCATCGTGAAGATCGTTGCCACGGCCATCGTCATGGTGTACAACTTCGTGACGCGCAAGATCTTCCTCGACGGCGACACCGGCGCCGTTCTCGAGTAGCGAGCGGGCGACCCCTCCGTTTCGAAAACGAGTTGCGAACAGCGCGACTTGGTAGGTGAGGGACACGGTACTCGGTGCTAGAATGAGGGAAATCGCAGGTCGGCGTTGCGTCGGCTGCTTGGTTAGGAGGCAAGTCGTGGTTCCTTCCATAGAAGAGGGGCGCATCGTCCTCATCGCAAATCCCGTGTCGAAGAGCGGGCGGGGGGCCGTGGCCGCCTCCGAGGCGGCGCGGCTTCTGCGCGAGCGCGTGGGCGACGGGCGTTTCGAAATGCTTACCACGGCCTGGGCCGGCCACGGGGAGTCGCTGGCTCGCGAGCTGGGCCCCGACGTGGGTTGCGTCATCGCGCTCGGCGGCGACGGCCTGGTGAACGAGGTGGTGAACGGCCTTATGGCCCGCGCCCCCCAGGATCGCCCGGTCCTGGCCGTCATCCCCGTGGGCTCCGGCAACGATTACGCCGAGACGTTGGGCATGGCCTACTCCGTCCCCACGGCGGTCACCGAAATTCTGCGCTTTCAAACGGTGCGGGCCGACGTGGGGCGCGTCAACGGCCGCTACTTCGCCGAGACGCTCTCCTTCGGTTTGGACGCCGCTATCGCGCTTGACACCATGGACCGTCGCCAGAAGTCCGGCCGCGCCGGCACCATGCTCTATTTGGAAAGTGCCGTCGATCAGCTGTTCCACCACTTGCAGGTGTTTTCCTTCAAGATGGATGTCCTGGGGGCGGAGCCGGGATGCGCCCCTCATCCGGAATGGGACGATGCCTATCTGGTAGCCGTACAGGTGGGGCCCACCTACGGTGGCCACTTCCGCATCACGCCCAAGGCGCGCCTCGACGACGGGCTGCTCGACATCTGCTGGGCCACGCCGGAGCTTTCGTCCATGCGGGCGCTGGCGCTCCTTCTGCGCGCCCGGGGCGGCAAGCACACGGGAAGCGACCACATCCATTTCCGGCGAGCGTCCTCCCTCGTGCTCGACTTCGAGGAGGAGCCGCCGGCCCAGATGGACGGGGAGCCGGTTCACGGCACGCACTTCCTCATCGACTGCGTCCCCGACGCCCTCACCGTCGTTGTGGGCCAGCGGTAGGGCAATGAAAAAGCCCCGCGGGGGCGGGGCTTGCGCTTTGAAGGTGGTGCCCTCGACAGGATTCGAACCTGCGGCACCTTGCTCCGGAGGCAAGTGCTCTATCCCCTGAGCTACGAGGGCACGAATTCAGGGTCCCGACAGGCGGGTGCTGCGCTATTATAGGGCAATTGCGCCGCCACGGACGGCAAATCCGTAAAATACCCCTCAGATGGAACGAGAACGGAACAGGAGCCCCCAGTGATCGATACGTCCACCAGGAACGATAACGCCGCGTCCGACCGCTCCGTCGACACGGCGAAGGCTCAGGACGCGGCGGCCCCTGAGGTCGCGACGGCTCCCGCTTCGGCCCCGTGCGCCTCGGGCGCGCCCGGCGAGGTGGTGCCCATCGAGCGCATGAGCTTCGGGTCGGCGGCCGTGGGGCACCTGTCTGACGGCAAGACTGTGTTCGTGGAAGGGGCCGTGCCGGGCGATGTCGCCCGCGTGGAGCTGACCGAGGAGAAGCCCCGCTTCGCCCGCGGGCGTGCGGCCGAGATCCTTGAGGCCTCGCCCGACCGCGTGGCGCCCCCGTGCGCGGCGGGCTGCGGGGGATGTCCCTGGGCGCCCCTCGCCTACGAGGCTCAGCTTGTCGCCAAACGGGCGAACGTGGTGGACGCTCTAGTGCGCACGGCCCATATGGACGCGGCCCGCGCCGAGGCCCTTGTCGGTTCCTGCGTGCCCTCGAAACGCCAGTGGGGCTACCGCAACAAGCTGGAGCTGTCCTGCGGCGCCGACGGTGCCGGTCGCCTCATCTTGGGCATGCGTCCCGAAGGGGGCGCCGACGTCGTCTCGCTGGACGCGTGCCCCTTGGCCCACCGGAACATCGAAGGTGCCCCCAAGGCGCTTAGGGGCGCGCTACGCTACCTCTCCGGCGGCAGCGACCTGGGCCTGTTCCGCGTGGGGGTGCGCGGCAGCCTGCGCACCCGTGATGTGGAGATCGCCCTGTGGACGACCCCGGGTCCCTTCCCGCGGGCCGCGGCGGCCAAAACCCTCGCCAGCGCGCTGAAGAACACCTCCGTCGTCCGCGTCGTGGCCGACCCCGGGCGCGCCCGCAAGGTGAAGAAGGTGGAGGCCATCTCCGGCAAGGGCTGCTGGGAGGAGGAAGTGGCGGAAAGTCGCCTCCTTCTGAGCGCGCCCTCCTTCGCCCAGGTGAACACGGCTCAGGCCGAGAAGCTCGTCGAGCTGGTGCTCGCGGGTTTGGAAGTGGAGGCCGGCGACTACGTGGCCGACCTCTACGCCGGCGCCGGCACCTTCACGCTGCCGCTCGCCCGGGCCGGGGCCGAGGTGGTGGCCGTGGAGTCGGCGGGCAGCTCCGTGCGCGATCTGCGCCGCAACGCCGAGCGCGCCGGCGCCGACATCGACATTATCGGCGGGGATGCCGCCCGGGAGCTTCCCGAGCTGGGGGAGTTGGACGCGTTCGTGGTGGATCCGCCGCGCGCGGGGCTCGCCGAGGGGGTGGTGGCCTCCATCGCCGCCGCCTCGCCGCGGCGCGTGGCCTACGTCAGCTGCGACGCGTCCACCTGGGCCCGCGACGCGGCCCGTTTCGAGCAGGAGGGCTACCGTCTCATCCGCGCCACCCCCGTCGACCTCTTTCCGCAGACCTACCATGTGGAAGTGGTTAGCATTTTCGAGCGGTCCGGCTCCTAACCTGCTAGAATCATTCCCCGTATGCAATGAGACGCATTCGCGCCCGTAGCGCCCCCAAGCGCCGGCCGCCCGCGTCGCCGAGAACAAAGGAGGAGCCCCATGGCTCTCTACACCCCGGAATATCAGCCCACCGGCGAGGAGATTGCCGTCATCAACACCTCCAAGGGCACGATCCGCGTGCAGCTGGCGGGCAACGACGCCCCCATCCACGTCGGCAACTTCGTGGAGCTGGCGCAGAAGGGCTTCTACGACGGCCTGAAATTCCATCGCTACGTGCCCGGCTTCGTCATCCAGGGCGGCTGCCCCAACACCCGCGAGGCGACCCCCGAGCAGGTGGCCGCCGGCCGCGCCCCGGGCCTGGCCCCCTTCGGCACCGGCAACCCGGGCTACTCCATCAAGGAGGAGTTCACCACCAACCCGAACAACTCCCATGAGGACGGCGCGCTCGCCATGGCCCGCTCCATGGATCCCAACTCCGCCGGCTCGCAGTTCTACCTGTGCCTGGGCCCCCAGCACAACCTGGACTCCGGCTATACCGTGTTCGGCCAGACCATCGAGGGTAAGGACGTCATCGGCCAGCTGCGCGCCGGCGATGTCATCGAGTCCGTCGTCATCGAGAACGCCGCCGAGTAAGTACCGCCCCGCGAGAGGGGTCGGCGCCCGCCGTCCGAGCCGTCTCACCTCACTGCCGCGCCGCCTAAGCGGCCGCCCCGAATGTCGAGTGAAGGAAGTCTATGAACAACGAGTTATTCGATCGAGCAAATGAGCGCTACCGCCTGCGTGACTACCGCGGCGCGCTGATGGCTTTCACGGAATGCTTGCAGGACACGAACTTCCCGCTCACTCCCGGGGAAATGGGCCTTCTCTACCACCAGATCGGCAACTGTCTGGTGAAGCTGAAGAACCCGCGCGAGGCCATTCAGGCCTACAGCCAGGCCACGGCCGATACGGCCTATCGGGCGCTGGCGACGGTGGAGTGCAACCTCGGCATGGCCTACGCGTCGCTGCGCGACTACACGAACGCCATCAACTGCTTCGAGAAGTCGGTGGCCGACACGACCAACCCCACTCCCTACAAGTCCTACATGGGCATGGGCAACGCGCTCATGAAGCTCGGCAAGTCCGCCGAAGCCGGCGTGGCCTTCCGCGAGGCCGCTCTGGACGAGTCGAACCCCGACCCCACCAAGGCGCTTTTGAACCTGGGCGTCTGCTTCATGGCTCTGAACCGCCCGGCCGACGCCGTGGCCTCCTACGAGAGCGCCCTGCAGTTCGACATGCAGCCGGCCACGCGCAACAAGCTGCAGGCGAGCCTGGGGCAGGCCTACGTGGCCTGCGGCCAGATGGAGAAGGCGGTGCATGCCTTTGAGGAGGCCATCGCCGACAAGACGTACTACCTGTCCGATTCGGCCAGCGTCGACTACCAGCGCGCCGTGGGGGCCGTGGCCCAGGGAACGTCCGAGCAGAACCAGGCCACCCAGGTGCTGCAGCTGGCCGACATGTCCGGGCTCGACGTGGCCGCCGACGGCACGAGCGTCTACGACGAGGGCGCCTACGAGGGCGGCGACGTCTCCGAGGCCTTCTATTACGACGAGGGCACCTACGAGGCCGACCCGGCGAGCTTCCCCGGCTACGTGGGCGCCTACGAGAACGTCGACAACGACCGGTTCTTCACGGCCACCGACGCCGAGCTCGAGCAGTGGTCGCGCGGTTTGGCCAAGCAGGATCGCAAGCGCCGCAACGTGGGTTTGAAGATCCTGCTGTTCTTCGTCATCGTCATCGTGCTGGCCGCCGCGGCCGGCGTGTTCGCCTATACCCAGGGCTACGGCTACCCCACGGTGCAGACGGTGACCCAGGAGCTGTTCAGCGACCCGTCCGGCGCCGCCGACAAGGTGTTCTCCGCCGATGTGGACAAAGATGCCATCCCGGCCATGCTCGATCCGGTGGTGACCGATTCCAACGTGACCATCGACGGCGTGAGTCGCTCCATGACCGAGTCCACGGTGTACGCCACGGCCAAAACCGAGGAGGGCGGGTCCGTGCAGTACCGCATCTCCATGGTGCGCGACGGCATCACGTGGAAGGTCAGCAACGTGGAGCTGTACTTCCCGAGCCAGGCCTAAAGCGCATCGGGCCGTTTTCCGATTTCAGCAAACCCGGCCCGCGCCTTGCGGGCCGTCTGCAAGCAAGACCCTTACAACGAAAGGAATTCCATGGCTATCCAGCAGACCTACTCCATGATCAAGCCCGACGGCGTGCGCAACGGGCACATCGGCGAGATCATCAACCGCTTCGAGCGCGCCGGCCTCACCATCGAGCGCATGGAGCTGGGCATGGTCACCCCCGAGCAGGCGAAGGCGAACTACGCCGAGCACGAGGGCAAGCCCTTCTACGACGGGCTGATCGCGTACATCACCTCCGGCCCCGTGGTGAAGATGGTCGTCTCCGGCGAGGGCGCCGTGGCCAAGTGCCGTTCGCTCATGGGCGCCACCAACCCGGCCGAGGCGGCCCCGGGCACCATCCGCGGCGATTTCGGCCTCATCATGGACGAGAACGTGATCCACGGCTCCGACAGCCCTGAGTCCGCCGAGCGCGAGATCGGGATCTTCTTTGCCTAAACTCGCTGGTTGATTCCGTGAGGCCCCGCTGCGCCGATGGTTGGCGCAGCGGGGCTTTTTGCGTCTCTGTCTGGTTTTTCTGGGCCATCGGCCTGCGCGAGGGAGTGGGGCGGCGGAAGAGCCGTTACTATGGAAGGAGACGGAACCGTTGCGCGAACCGTTGCGCGCGCAGGACGTAAGGAACAGAATCGCCTATGCTGTATCGCGTCATTGACGAGACGGAGGCGCCGGCGCTCGTCGCCGCCTTCATGGAGCGCTACGAGGTGGTGGCGCCGGTCAAGCGGGGGGACAAGTACGTGTTCTCCGCCGTCGATTCCTTCGACGAGATCGCGCTGGACTACCCCACGACCATCGCCTCTCCCAAGAAGTACCTCCTGCCGGCCAAAGAGACCCTCTTCGAGTTCGATGCCGAGAATAACGAGGTGACCGATTACACCGATGAGGTGCGCCCCCGGGTGCTCTTCGGCGTGCACGCCTGCGACATCAACGGCCTGCAGAACTTGAGCAGCGTCTTCAACGACCCGCGCTATCCCGATCCCTACTACGCGGCCCATGCCGCCGCCACGCTCATCGTCGGCGTCGCCTGCATGCCGTCGGCGAACTGCTTCTGCAACCTCATGGACGCCGAGGAGGCACGGGCCGCCTACGACCTGTTCCTCACGAACATCGGCGGCCGCTACCTCGTTTCCATCGGCAGCGTCGTGGCGGCGAACATCTTGGAGGCGGCCTGCGATGTCCGTGAGGCCACCGACGAGGACCGCATCGCGTTTCGCGCCGCCACCCGCGCGCGCCAGGAGGCCTTCAACCGGGACATCCCCGATATCCAGGAGATCCCCATGCTCATGGACGCCTTCCACGAGGACGAGTTCTGGGAGGAGCTGGGCGGCCGCTGCCTTTCCTGCAACGCCTGCGCGAACGTATGCCCCACCTGCTACTGCTTCGATATCCGCGACACGCTGGATCCGGGCGCGGCCACGGGGCGCCGCGAGCGCGTGTGGGACGCCTGCACCTCGCCGCAGTTCGCCATGGTGGCCGGCGGTCACAACTTCCGGCCCACGCCGGCCTCCCGCGTGCGGCACCGCATGTACCACAAGCTCAACGGCTTTCTGGCCAAGCACGACCGCAACCTCTGCGTGGGCTGCGGCCGCTGCGTTTCCGCCTGCAAAGTCGACATCAGCCCCATCGAGGTGCTGAAGTTCTTCGACCGAAAGGGGGCCTAAGAGCCATGGCGAACGACAACATCGTGGCCGTGCATCCCTTCCGCGACGCCGGGCGCGAGGCCACCGGCGCCGAGCTCATGCACGCGAACCCCTACCGTCCGTGGCCGGCGCGCATCACCTCCATCACCGAGCTCACGCCCACTGAGAAGCTCTTCGAGTTCCGCTTCGTGGACGAGCGCATCCGCGAGGCCTTCCGCCAGGAGCCGGGACAGTTCGTGGAGCTGTCCATCTTCGGCGTGGGGGAGGCGCCCATCTCCATCTCGTCGTCGCCCACCAAGCAGGGCTTCATCGAGCTGTGCGTCCGCCGCACGGGACGCTTCACCGAGAGGCTGCACCAGATGCAGTGCGGCGAGATCGTCGGCATCCGCGGGCCCTTCGGCCGCGGGTTCCCCATCGACGAGATGCGCGGCCACGACGTGCTTTTGGTGGCGGGCGGCCTGGGCATCGCGCCTCTGCGCTCGCTCATCAACAACATCCACGACGAGCGCAGCGAGTTCGGAAAGGTCACGATCATCTACGGTTCCAAGAATCCCTCCGAGGTCATGTTCCGCAACCAGTTCGAGATGTGGAAGCACCGCAAGGATTTCGAGCTGCACCTGACCGTGGATCATCCCGACGATACGTGGGATGGGGAAGTGGGGCTGGTCACCAAGCCGTTCGAGCACTTGGAGATCGACCCGACGAACACCTTCGGCGCCCTTTGCGGGCCGCCGATCATGTACCGGTTCGTCGTGCAGGAGATGCGCAAGAAGGACATCCCCTACGATCGTATCTACATGAGCTTCGAGCGCCACATGAAGTGCGGCGTGGGCAAGTGCGGGCACTGCCAGGTGGGCCATCAGTACTGCTGTATCGACGGGCCCGTCTTCAACTATTGGGAAGCCAAGAACATTCAGGGGTCGATGTAAATGAGCGAGAACCTGTCACCGACCGCCGAGCGCCGTGCTCCCCGCGTGGTCGTTATCGGCCTGGCCAGCTGCTTCGGCTGCCAGATCAACATCACGAACATCGAGCGCCACCTCATGGACGTGCTCGGCCAGATCGATCTGGGATACTGGCAGCTGACAAGCTCGGTGCCGATGCCCGACGAGTTCGACGTGGCCGTCATCGAGGGGGCCGTCACCACCGAGGAGGCGGCCGAGACGGTACGCCGCGCCCGCGAGCGCGCGGGGAGCGTGATCGCCATCGGATCGTGCGCCGTCACCGGCGGCATTCCCGGCATGGCCTCAGGCGATCTGGCGGGTCATGTGGAGGCCGTCTACGGCGATGCGGCGCCCGATGCCTGCGGCGACCTGTTGGCGCCGCGGCCCGTGTCGGACGTTATCGACGTGGACGCAGAGGTGCGCTGCTGCCCGATTGACCCCTTCGAGTTCGTGCGCGTGCTCGACGGCGTTCTCTATGGAAGCAACCGGCTGCCGGCCACCTCGGCTTTGTGTGGCGAGTGCTCCCGCAACGAGAAGGGGTGCTTCTACAAGCAGGGCGTCATGTGCCTGGGACTCGTGACCCGGGCCGGCTGCGGGGCGAAGTGCCCGGCGCTGGGCCGTCCCTGCAACGGCTGCGCGGGGCTCTCTCCCGATTCCAACGTGGAGGCCGCCCGCTACGTCGTGGGAAAGCGCGGCCTTGAGGTCGCGCGCTTCAACGACGCCCTGGAGATGTTCAACGCCGTGGCGATAAACGCCGCGCAAGGGGAGGAGTAACCTCATGGCCGCCACCGAGATTTCCGTCGACCACATCGCCCGCGTCGAGGGCCACGGCGACATCCGCCTCGTTATCGAGGACGGCCAGGTCACGACCTGCGAGATGGCCGTGGTGGAGCCGGCGCGCCTGTTCGAATCCATGGTGCGGGGCCGCTCCTTCGAAGAGGTGCCCTACATCGCTTCCCGCGTCTGCGGCATCTGCTCGTCGAGCCACGTCGTCACCGACCTGCGCGCCATCGAGCAGGTCTTCGGTGTGGAAGTGACCGACCGCACCGAGGCCCTGCGCGAGCTTCTGCTCTACGGCTCCTACCTGCAGAACCACGGCACGCACCTGTTCGTGTTCGCCGCTCCGGACTTCTTGGGCCACAAGTCGGTGTTCCCGTTGGCCGAGGGCAACCCGGAGCTGTTCGAGCGCGCATTGGGGCTGAAGGCGCTGGGCAACGAGCTGTGCACCCTGGTGGGCGGCCGGTCCATCCATCCCATCACGGCGGTGGTGGGCGGGTTCACCCACGAGATCTCCGCCGACGAGTACCTGCGTCTGGCCGAGGCCATGGATGCCACGCGCGAGTTCGCCTTAGCCAGCGTCGATCTGTTCCGCGACTTCGACACCGTGGATGTGCAGACGGAGGGCGACCTGCTCGCCATGGTGGCGCCTGATGCTTACCCGGTGTGCACCTCCGACACCCTGCGCTTCGTTCGCGCCGGCTACGATTTCAGTGCCCAGGACGTGGAAGAGGAGATCGAGGAGTACCCGGTGGGGCACTCTGCCGCCTTCCTCGCCCGGGCGCGCCGCACGGGGCATCCCTACATGACGGCGGCCCTGGCCCGCGTGAACGCCAGCTGGGACGCGCTTTCCAAGGACGCGCGCTACGCCGCCGCCAAGGCGGGGCTGCGCCCCCCCGAGTACAACCCCTTCGCCAACAACATCGCTCAGGCGGTGGAGCTGGTGGACGTGCTCGACCGCTGCGCGGCTCTCTGCCGCCGTCTTGCGGCCAATGAGTTCGAGGGTGGAAGCGAGCCTGTGAAATTCGACGTGCGCGCTGGTCGCGGCGTGGGCTTTACCGAGGCTCCGCGTGGCGCCCTGTTCCATATCCTTGATATCGACGAGGGCGGTCGCGTGCGGCGCGCCTCCATTATGACGCCCACGGCTCAGAACATCGCGAACTTGGAAGCGGACATGCGCCAGCTCGCCGAGAAGATGGCCGCCGGCGGCTACGACACCGACCTCATCACCCTGGAGGTGGAGAAGCTCGTCCGCGCCTACGATCCGTGTCTGTCCTGCAGCGTGCATTAGAGCGGGGACAGTTGAATGCCTACATGCAAAATGAATTAATGGATTCGTTAAGAAGAGGAGTTTGCTGATTCGCTAATGGCTAGAGCATGTGCGCGCTCGCGATCGTTCATCTACGCCTGCTTGGGCTTTTCGATGAGGTATTTATCAAGGAGTTCCTGCCGGTCATGAACGTCCAATTTCGCGTATAGTCGATTTCGATGAGTCTTCACGGTATTGGGAGAAACAACGAGCTGCTCTGCAATACGGTTGACAGAGCGTCCCTGAACAAGCAAAACCATCACTTCTGTCTCACGTTTTGTTAATCTGAAAGCTTTGCTGAACGCTTCGAGATGCTCTTCTTCGGCAGTGCGTTTTTCAGAGGTCTTGGCCTGGGACTGTTTTGACGTCAAGCCTATGAAGTAAAAAGCTACTGCAAGTGTTAAAGCAAGCACGAGGGCTGCGATGGTCGAGCGCATTTCGCTGTCGATGAACGCGGTGTAGTGGAAAATGACTCTGCCTGTACCGATCGCGAAGAAAAAAGCGGAAAGATACAGCGAGGCCTTTGAGGGTGAAATATAGGCTGGTAATCGGTCCGGGGGGGGGGTAGCTGATAGCGAAAGAAGGAGGATGAAAACAGTCCAGAAGGCCATCATTGCCGCAGACTCAGCTATAACCATTGAGCCTTGCGTGAGGACGGCGGTAGCGAAAAGAGACAAGCACAGGGTAATTGCTACTGCCGTAAAGATAACCACAGGGGACTTCGCGGACTTAGGCAGACGAGAAACAAGGGCCAGAATCGATCCCACAAGCAACATTCCGATTGCCCTACTGTCCGTATTTGCTTGTGCAACGTAGTTGATTTGCGCAACGAGCGAGAGAGAAAAAACAAGAACAAGCGTACAGAGGGTTTTCTGATCGAAGGCTTCTTTAAAGAGGGGATGGGCTTCTGCTTCTAAAGAAGAGAACTTGCGCTTGAAGAAAAAACCCGTGCTTACGATAGAAACGAGAGCGAGAAGCGTGAATGATGAATTCCACGCGCCGGTCCCCCTCAAGACAAAGTATCCCAGCGATGCGATGACAAGTGCTGCTGATGTTTCGAATATGGCATTAGCAAAGGAGCGCGACTCTGCGAGAGACAGCCATAAAAGAAAACCGGCTCCGTAATAGAGTCCGATGACGAGAGAGACCAAGGAAATGCCCGATGACGGCATTGGAGTAAAGCTGCAACTAAATAATGCGGTCATAAGACCAACCGTTGTCAGGAAGATGAGAAGAACGGGAAAGAGTTTGTTAATGCACTCTTTTCGCAGAACAAAGAATCCGGCGATCAGTGTGAGACCTGTAGAGAAATTCCAAATACATTTGAACGCCAAGATGAGTTCGTCGTTTGCATCTGAGCCAAACCAATGATAAAAACTTGCTTGCCTCCAGTTCCAAAGCAAGAGAGCAGCAAGGGTTGTAACAGAGGCCAGCATACGCAGTCGTCGATCGGGCTCAACTATCACACGATTATCCTTCACTAATATCTTGCGGTCGCATAGACAAGAAAGTTTAGCATACTGACTGCGTTAGGTAAAAGAGGGCGCGATAGAGGGGGAGGGAAAGGATCGCGCCCTCTTTTACTGCGTGATTAAGCCGTTTCTGCTGCGGCGTTCTGGCCAGCAATGCGGCCGAAGGTGATGCAGTCGGCGATAGAGGTGCCGCTGCCCATGTAGTGGCCGTAAATCAGGCTGCTGCATCGACCTGCGGCGTAGAGACCAGGAATGACGTCGCCCGACACGCTAATGACGTGAGATTCCACATCAGTTTTAAGACCGCCCTCAGAGGTGTAGAAAGCGCTTTCAGATCCGTAGGGGCGAGCGTAGAAGGGGGGAGTCGCAATTGGCGCAAGATACTCGGGCTCTTTGCCGAACTGGCCATCCTCGCCCTGCTCTGCGAAGGTGTTGTACAGCGCGACAGTGTTTTCAAGGCTCAGCGGATCGATACCGAGTTGCTCTGCAAGCTCGGTGATGGTGCCGGCTTCGAATTCGGTAGCCCCAGCGATGGCACCGGCTTCGAATTCGGGGGAATCGCCAGAGCCGTCAAATGAGCCCTTAAGCGCGCTGTCAAAAACCAGGTACGCTTCAGGTCCGTTGGCCATAAGCGCCTCGCCGACCCAGCTGCCATATGAGGTTTCCGAGATGATGCGGCGCCCCGTCTTATCAACGAGGATGGCTTTTGCAGTGCTGGTGTCAGTGCCATAAATAAAGCAGGTATAGCAAATCTGGGACATGCCGAACAAGTCAGCGCCCACCTCTTGTCCCATTTTGATGCAAGTACCAAGTTCGTTTGGATTTCCGATAGGGCCACCGAAGGGAGTGGTGAAACGATTGTTGGCATCGATCATGTCCCTATTCATCGTGAAGCCGCCGCCAGCAAGGATTACGGCTTTGGCTGCACGAAAATACTGCTGCTTTCCGTCGCAGGTAACTTCTGCGCCGATAACCCGACCGGTCTCGTCGCGGATAAGTCTTTCCGCATTGGCGCCGTAAACAACCTGAATTCCCTCGGCTTCAACCGTTTTCTTCATCGGTTCGAAGATGCCCTTGCCGCAAGCATCTCCGGTAGAGTGTCCTCGCGGTGCAGGCACGGCGATATCGCGATAAGGCGCCTGAAGCTCATTGCCTGAATACGCGAGGCCAATGCCCGCGCGACCGCTAACGCCGTGGTTGAGGTCGAGATTCTCGCCAAATTTTATGCCGCAATCAATGCAGAATTGATACGTATCGGGGCCGTTCTCGCAGTAAATCTTCAATGCTTCCTGGTTGGCATAGGGGCCAGCAGCTGCAGTCATATACTTAAGTGTTTCTTCAACGCTGTCCTTCACGCCGAGTTGCTCTTGCAGGGGAGTGCCTCCCAGATAAATAAAGCCTCCGCAGAGAACGGTCGAGCCACCGCCGGCCTCGGTCGTCTCCACGATAGTTACCTCAGCTCCACCTCGTTTCGCCTCAATAGCTGCGGAAGCGCCTGCTGCGCCAAAGCCAACGACAAGCACGTCGGTTTCGACGTCCCAAGCAATGTCGCCCGTAGATGAAAGGGGGGTGTCGTTACCCTTCCCTTTTGCTTGAGGCGAACAGGCCGCCATCAACCCAACCGTTGTGGCCGCAACTCCAGATGCCACGGCACCCTTAAAGAAGTCGCGTCGTGAAAACTTGCTTTCCTGTTCGTTCATGAACCCTCCTTGATGCTCTCGTTTTCCCGATCTCTCTTATGCGAGGAGCCTTATATAAGCAGCTCGTATAAGCACGCATCTCTGTTTGCATGTCATCAATAAGATGCGCGTTGATATACCTTAGTGAAAATGTGAAATGGTGTGGTCACCCCCAATGTTGTATTTGACGCAAAGCTTGTCATCCATAAGGAGTGAACTGTGTAGCGATGGGCGGAAAGCAGGGAAAAATGACCGTAGATACTCCCTTACACCTATGGAGTTTCTAAGCCCCTAGGCCCCGTGTGATAAAATCTAAGGCTGACTGTAACCTATACGTATCCGAAGGGTTTGCCTGTATGTCATTCCTTGATTGGTTTTCGGGCCTGACCGGCCAGATGTCCGCGGACATGGCCATCGATCTGGGCACTGCCAATACCCTTGTTGCTATTACGGGGGAGGGCATCGTCATCAACGAGCCCTCCGTTGTCGCCATAGAAAAGTCCACTCAGCGCGTGCTGGCCGTCGGCCATGAGGCCAAGAACATGATCAACCACACGCCGGACGCGTTCTCCGCCGAGCACCCGCTCAAAGACGGCGTCATCGCCGACTACGATGTGACCGAGGCCATGATCTCGGCCTTCATCAACAAGGCGGCCGAGCGCAAGTACCCTTGGCAGCCCAAGCCCCGCATCGTCGTGTGCATCCCCTGCGGCGCCACTTCGGTTGAGAAACGCGCCGTGTTCGAGGCCACCATCCAGGCGGGCGCCCGCCAGGCCTACCTCATCGAGGAGCCCATGGCCGCCGCTATGGGCGCCGATCTGCCCGTGACCGAGCCGACCGGTTCCATGGTGGTCGATATCGGCGGCGGCACCACGGAGGTGGCCGTCATCTCGCTCGGCGGCATTGTGACGTCCAGCTCGCTTCGTTTGGCCGGCAACCGGCTCGACGAGGCCATCGCCATGCACCTGCGCGATTTGCTCGGCATCAAGATCGGCGAGCGCACGGCCGAGGTCATCAAGATTAAGATCGGCTCCATCCTTCCCTTCGAGGACGGCCGCGAGCGCGACATGATCATCTCCGGCCAGGACGTCTACACCGAGCAGCCCAAGGAGGTCACCATCCAGTCCGAGGACGTGCGCGCGGCGCTTCAGGCCCCCATCGAGGAGATGGTGCTGCACATCAAGGACACCTTCAAGAAGACCAACCCCGACCTGGCCAGCGACATCATCCAGAACGGCATCCTGCTCACGGGCGGCGGCGGCCTGCTCTCGGGCCTCGACCGCTACCTCACCGACAAGCTTGAGATTCCCGTGTGGGTGTCCGAGACGGCGCTGACCAACGTGGTGTCGGGCTGCCTGAAGGTGCTCGAGACGCCGACGGCCCTCAAGCAGACGCTCATGCGCTCGAAGTAGGTCTTTCGCTTCCTATGGCTCTCAACTTTCAGCAACACGAACCGGCCTCCGCGGGCCGGCTCTCGCTCATTATCGCGCTGGCGGTCTCGCTGGTGTGCGTCGGCCTGTACCAGGCCGAGGGCGCTACAGGCCCCCTGCATTCCCTGCAGTCCGCCGTGGAGGGCGCCATGGTGCCCCTGCAGCGGGCGAGCGCGCCTCTCACCGAGGCCGTGGACGACGCCGGGGCCGCGGCGGCCGAGGGTGGCGTTACCGAGGAGACCTACGCGACGTTGCGCCAGCAGAACGAGCAGCTCGTGCAGCAGCTGGCCGCCGCCGAGGAGCAGCGTCTCGAGAACGAGCGGCTGCGCGGCCTTCTGAACCTGCGCGACACCTACGAGATCACCGGCGTGTCCGGCCGCGTCATCGGGCGGACCACCGACGCGTGGAACCAGACGGTGACCCTGGACGTCGGATCGAGCTCCGGCGTGGAAACGGGGCTCACCGTGCTCGGCCCCACGGGCGTCGTGGGCCAGGTCATCTCCGTGGACGGCGGCTCGTGCCGGGTGCGCCTGCTCACCGATCCGCAGTCCGGGGCGGCCGCCATGGTGCAGTCGAGCCGGGCCGAGGGCATCGTGCGCGGCTCCATGGACGGCCTGCTCTATCTGGAGAACATCGGCGCGGACGTGAACGTGCAGGTGGGTGACGTGGTTCTCACGAGCGGCCTGGGCGGGAGCTACACCCGGGGCCTCATCATCGGCACGGTGGTGCGCGTCGAGGGCAGCGCTGGCAGCGACACCCGCAAGATCGTCGTGGCCCCCAACGACACCGTGAGCCTCATGGAGGAGGCGCTCGTAGTGTTCTCCGCGGCCGACGATGCGGCCGACCGCACCGTGACGGCGCCCACGAGCGCCGACGGTGGCGAGGGGGCGTCCGGCTCCGATTCGGGAGAGTCCGGCGACGGCAACGATGCCGGCAGCGGTGACGACAGTGCCAGCGGCGACGGCTCCGGCGACGATGCGGGCCGCTCTGACGGCACCGAAGGAGGCGAGGCCGCATGATGGAACTTTCCCGCGAGACGGTGGCGGGCGTCATCGGCGCCGTCATCGCCGTGCTTCTGCAGATAACCGTGGCGCCGGCCATCACGCTGTTCGAGGCCGTGCCCAACTTCATCGTGGCCTTTTGCATCGTGCGCGCCGTGGCCACGCCGGCTTCGGCCGGGTCGGTCATGCCGCTGGTTTTGGGCCTTCTCTTCGACCTCATGGGCGGCGGTCCTGTGGGAGGGATGGCCTTTGTGCTCGTGCTGGTAACGTTTCTGGCCTCGCGGCTGTTCATGGCGCTCAACAACGATACCCTGTTCATGCCGGTGGCCATCATGCTGGCGTGCATCATGCTCGTCGAGGTGATGTACGGGCTCATCGTCGTGGTCTGCGGCGCCGACGTGCCCTTGGGGGAGGCCTTCCTCTACCGCACGCTGCCCTGCATGCTCTACGACTGCGTCATCGGCCTTTTGCTGTATCCGATCGCCGCGCGGTTGATGGTCGATCGCCCGCGCGTCCAACCCGGGACGCCGGTCCTTCGTTAGGAAGGGGGAGCCGTGCTCGTAGCTATCATCGTCGCCGTCCTGGCGGCGGTCATCGTCATTGTAGCCGTGGCAGCGGCGCTCGCGCTGCGCGCCCGCAGGGAGACGCCCTCGGTCGGCCGCGCCAAGGGAGTCTCGGAGCTTTCCACCGTGGGCGTGGGAAGCTCGCCCTTCGAGCGCCGCTCCAAGGCCCAGGCCGCCCGCGAGGGCGATGTGACCGTGTCCAGCTCCGAGCCCGGGGCCGCGTCGAAGAAGCCCTCTGACGAGCTGGGACGCCGCTTTGCGGGTCTGGCGGCGGCGGCCGTGGCTATCTTTGGCGCCCTGTCGGCGAAGCTGTGGTCCATGCAGATCGCGGGATCTGAGGCCTACGCCCAGGCGGCGGAGGAGAACCTGTACACCACGGTGAAGACGCCCGCCCCCCGCGGCTGCATCTACGACACCAACGGCGAGGCTTTGGTGGTGAACCGCCCGAGCCAGACCGTCGTGGCCGACCCTGAGGTGGCCGACAACCGCGATGTCGTGCGCCGGCTCTCCACGGTGCTGGGGCTTCCCGCCAACGTGGTGCTCCAGCGCATCAACGATGCCGCCGCCGGCGCTCAGAGCCTGCGCGTGGTGGGGGAGGACGTGCGCCTGCGCGACGTGGCCTTCATCGCCGAGCATGCCGACGCTTTCCCCGGCATCACCGTGGAGGAGCGCTCCCAGCGCGAGTATCCCTACGGGGCGCTGGCGGCCCATGTGCTCGGCTACACCGGCTCGCCCTCGGCTGCCCGGCTTGAGGAGAAGATCGAGGGCCGCGACATCCTCGCCATCGACGTGGTGGGCAACGCTGGGGTGGAGGCCACCTACGACGCGTACTTGTCCGGCGAGCACGGCGAGAGCCAGGTCATGGTGGACGCCAACGGCCGGCGCATCTCGGTCATGAGCGACATCAAGGACACCAAGGGCAACGACCTCTACCTCACCATCGACGCCAGGGCTCAGTACGTGGCCGACGCGGCCCTGGCCAAGCTCATCGCGCCATCGGGCGGCGTCATCGGCACGGGCAAGGGCTCTAAGGGCGCCGTTGTGGCACTTGATGTGACCGACGGGTCGGTGCTCGTTATGTCAAGCTTCCCCACCTTCGACCCGACGAATTTCACCGGTGCCTTCTCCCAGGAACTCATGGATAGGTACAACTCCGAGGAGGCCTACGCGCCGCTGAACAACAACGTGGTGTCCGGCCAGTTCATGGCCGCCTCCACCTTCAAGGCCTTCACCTCCTTAGCTGGCCTGGAGTACGGCTTCGCCACGGAGAGCAGCTCGTGGAACTGCACGGGCAAGTGGGACGGCTTCGGCACTGGGGACGTGCAGCGCTGCTGGAAGCACGACGGCCATGGGACGCTCGATCTGCACGGGGGCATCGTGAACTCCTGTGACACGGTCTTCTACGAGATCGGCAAGGCTTTCTACGACCATGGGCCCGCCGGCACCGGCGAGATATCGGAGACGGCGCTCCAGGACTACCTGGGGCAGTTCGGCTTCGGCGAGAAGACCGACATCGATCTGGGCGGCGAGGCTGTGGGCGTCATTCCCACCCCGGCCTGGAAGGCCGAGCGCTGGCAGAACGTGCCCTCCGAAGCCACCTTCCGCGGCGGCGACTACACCAACATGATCATCGGCCAGGGCGATGTGCTCGTGACGCCCTTGCAGGTGGCCTGCGCCTACGCCGGCGTGGCCACGGGCCGCATCATGCGGCCGCACCTTCTGAAGGAGGTGCGCAACAGCGAGGGCGAGACGGTCGTCACCTACGAGCCGGTCGTCGAGCGTACGCCCGAGGTGACCGAGGCCCATCTGGCCTACGTGCGCGACGCGCTGCACGGCATGGTGCAGGAGTCCCACTCCGTGGCGCCCTTGTTCGAGGAGCTGGGAATCGATGCGGCCGGCAAGTCCGGCACCGGCGAGAAGCAGGATCAGAACGACACGGCATGGTTCGTGGCCTACGCCCCCTACAACGACCCGAAGTACGTCGTGGCCTGCGTGGTGGAGCAGGGCGGCGGCGGATCGGACACCGCGGCGCCGGTGGTGGCCGAGGTCATGGGCGCGCTCATGGACTGCGCCGCCGGCACGTCCTCGGTGAAGCCGGAGCGCATCTCCGGCTCGCCCGGCGAGTCCGTCGCCATCGCCAACGACTCCGGCGGCCGTGAGGACTAGCATGGCCCAGCAGCTTCCCCAAATCCACTCGGTTCACTCCAGCCAGCGCCGACCGGCCCACGGCTCGGCGCGCCCGGCTGCGCCCTCGCTGCTTGCGCGCGTGCCCTGGGGCTTCCTCGCCGTCATCGCGGTGCTCGTCGCCTACGGTCTCGTGGTCTGCTGGTCGGCGGTGCAGGGGGACGCCGACTACAACTTCAGCCGCCAGCTGCAGGGCGTGGCGGTGGGCCTGGTCGCCATGGTGGCCCTGTGGGCCTTCGACTACCGGCGCCTTTCGAACCTCACCACGGCGCTGCTCGTCATCAACGTGGTGCTCATCCTTCTGCCCCACATCCCGGGCCTCGGCACCGACGCGGGCATGGGGGCCAAATCCTGGATCAAGATCGGCATGCAGGTGCAGCCCGGCGAGTTCGCGAAGGTCACGGTGGTGCTCTTCGCCGCGAGCCTTCTGGCCCGCTACCAGGGCACGCTGGACGATTGGCGCGAGTACTGCAAGGTGCTCGGGATGCTGCTCGTTCCGTTCGCGGCCATCATGACCCAGCCGGACTTGGGCACGGGGCTGGTGTATATGGCCATCTCCGCGGTGGTGCTCGTCATGGGAGGCGCCAAGGGGCGCTACCTGCTCATCACGCTCATCGCCGGCATCGCGGCCATCGCGGCGGTGTTCGCCGTCGACGAGCTGCTGAAGTACCAGCAGTCCGACGGCACGTGGGAGTACCGCCTCCTGAAGAACTACCAGCGCAGCCGCCTGCTCGTGTTCCTGAACCCCGAGGGGGACCTTTCCGGCGACGGCTACAACCTCGCTCAGGCCAAGATCGCCATCGGCAGCGGCGGCCTGTTCGGCAAAGGCATCGGGAACGCCACACAGTCGACCCACGGCTTTCTGCCCGAGGCCCCCACGGACTTCATCTTCTGCGTTCTGGCCGAGGAGTTCGGGTTCGTGGGCGTCATGGCGCTTCTCGGCCTGTACGCCCTGCTCATCGTGGCGTGCCTCTCCATCGCCCGGCGCGCCGACAACCTCTTCGGCATGCTCATCGTCATGGGCGTCATCGGCATGTGGCTCTTCCAGATTTTGGAGAACATCGGCATGGACTGCGGCCTTATGCCCATCACGGGCATCCCGCTGCCCTTCGTCAGCTACGGCTCCTCGTTCATGGTCGTGAACTTCGCGCTCATCGGGCTCATCGGCTCGGTGTACTCCCATACGTCCACGCAGTCCGGCTTTGCCCGGACTCCCTCTCACGGAAGGAAGGCCTCATGAATCTTCCCCTCGATATCCCCGCCCTCCTGAAGGCGGCCACCGATATCGACGAGGCGCGCAACACGCCTCTGGCGGTGTCGGTCTACATCGACGAGACGGCCCCGGGCGATGTGGTGGGCCACGTGCGCAGCGCCTTTGCGAGCGCGGGGGCCAAGACCCGGGTGACCATCGGGTATCTGGATGACAACCTGCTCGCCGAGCCCTACGGGGCCGACGACATGGCGGTCATCGTCGCCGGCGATTCGCCCCGCATCGGCGAGCAGGCGGCCCACATCCGCGGCGCCGGCATCCCGGTCATGGTGGCCACCACGGCCCCTCACGCCGTGGCCGCAGCGGCCGAGGCGGCCGGCTGGCCCGTTCCCGAGGGGGACATCGTCGCGCCGAACATGACCAACCCCACGCCCTTCGGGGACGCCGCCTGGGCTCTGGCGCGCCGCATCACCGCCGGCCGCACCGCCAACGAGGCGCCCGCCGCCGCAGCCGCCGAGGCAGCGGCCGCGGCCGAGGCGGCCATCGAGGACATCGAGCACGCGCTGCCCGTGGCAACCGAGCCCGCCGATGCCGAGCCCATCCCGCTGGACGCCGAGGGCGCGGCCACGCTGGACCGTCGCATGGGGGAGTGGATCATCGCCGCCTGCAAGGACAAGCGCCTCGCCTTCGCGCTGGCCTTCCCCTTCGTGCGGCGCCCGCTGTCCTTGGACGCGGTGCGGGCCACCTCGGTGCAGAACGCCGGCGTGGGCGTGGTGGTGTTCATCCCCGGGGCCGACATGCCCATCATGACGCTCAACCAGGCGAAGATGCTGCTGCAGATCGCCGCTGCCTACGGCCAGCCGTTGTCGGCCGAGCGCATCAAGGAGCTGGCGGCCGTCGTGGGCGGGGCGTTTCTGTTCCGCAACATCGCCCGCACGGCCGTCGGCGTGGTGCCGGTGCTCGGCTGGGCCATCAAGGGGGCCGTCGGGTTCGCGGGCACCGAGGCCATGGGGCACGCGGCCATCGAGTACTTCGAGGCCGGCGGCGACATCGTCGGCGTGGCATCGGTGGTGCAGAAGGCCCGTGACGAGGCCGTGGAGGCCGCGTCGAAGGCGGCGGCAACCCCCGCCGGCGGCAAGGTGATCGAGGCGGCCAAGGGGGCCGGGGTCTCGGCCTTCCGTGCCCTGCGCGGCAAGGGGAAGGACGCTGGCAAGGGAGGCGCCCGTGGCTAGGCGCGATCTGTGGCCTCGGGTGGAGCCTTTGCTCTCCCGGGTGGAACGGCCGGCCCGCTATCTGAACCACGAGTGGGGCTGCGCCACGCCGGTGGCCGAGGGGGACTTCGCCTTCTGCATGATCTACCCGGACACCTACGAGCTGGGGCAGGCCAACCAGGCCGTGCGCATCCTCGTGAACGCCGTGAATGCCATGGGCGGCATGGGGGCCGAGCGGGCCTTTCTGCCGGCGGTGGACATGGCCGACCTCATGCGCGAGGAGGGCGTGCCGCTGTTCTCCCTGGAGAGTTGCCGCCCCGTGGCCGACTTCGACGTGGTTGGCATCACGCTGCCCCACGAGCTGGCCGCCACCAACGTGCTGGAGACGCTGGACCTCGCCGGCATCCCGCTGCGCACCGCCGACCGCGCCGAGGGCGACCCCATCGTGCTGGCCGGCGGCCCGTGCGCCTACAACCCGGAGCCCTACGCGCCGTTCTTCGATGTCATCTTGGTGGGAGAGGGCGAAGAGCAGCTGCCCGAGACGCTGGCGCTCATCCGCGAGCTGCGCGCATCCGGCGCGCCCCGGGCCGAGATCCTGCGCGAGGTGGTGCGGCGCGTGGGCGGCGCCTACGTGCCGAGTCTGTACCGCTGGCGCAGCGATGAGGAGGCCCAGGCGGCCGGCAGCTGGGCGGACCCCCTGTTCGACGATGTGCCATGCGTGGTGCACAAGCGCGTCTTCGAGGGTTTCGCCGACAGCCCGGCCCTCGAGCCCATGATCGTGCCCTATACGGAGGTGGTGCACGACCGGCTGAACGTCGAGATCCTACGCGGCTGCGCGCGGGGCTGCCGCTTCTGTCAGGCGGGCATGATGTACCGCCCGGTGCGGGAGCGCTCGGCCGACAACATCGTGGACGCCGTGGCCCGGGGCCTCGCCGAGACCGGCTACGACGAGGTGAGCCTGACGTCGCTCTCCTCCACGGATCACTCGCAGATCGCCGAGATCCTCTCGCGGGTGAACGCCGACTGCGCCGGGGCCGGCGTGCGCGTGAGCGTGCCCTCCCAGCGCCTGGACGCCTTCGGGGTGGAGATGGCCGAGCTCGTGGCCGGCCAGAAGAAGGGCGGTCTCACGTTCGCGCCGGAGGCCGGCACCCAGCGGCTGCGCGACGTCATCAACAAGAACGTCACCGAGGACGACCTGTTCGCCGCCATCGATGCCGCTTTCACCGCCGGCTGGCGCCGCTGCAAGCTGTATTTCATGGTGGGGCTGCCCACCGAGACCGACGACGACATCAAGGGCATCGCGAGTCTGGCCCAGCGCGCCTACGACCGCGCCAAGGCCGCCGTGCCGCCCGAGCAGCGCGGCAGCGTGCGCATGAGCGTGTCCTGCGCGGTGTTCGTGCCCAAGGCCCAGACGCCCTTCCAATGGGACGGCCAGATCTCCCCGGAGGAGACGCTGCGGCGCGTGGGGCTGCTCAAGCGCTCGGTGAAGTACAAGGCGGTGGACGTGCACTACCACGACCCCGCGACGTCGTTCGTCGAGGCGGTCATGAGCCGCGGCGGCCGCGAGGTGGCCGATTGGGTGGAGGCCGCCTGGCGGCGCGGCGCCCGATTCGACGCCTGGACGGAGCTTTTCAATGAAGAGGCGTGGACGGGCGCTGCCGGGGAGCTGGGGCTTGATCCCGCCGCGATCGCCCAGGCCGAGTTCCCGACCGACTACGTGCTGCCCTGGGCGCACATCACCGCCGCGGTCTCACCGAAGTTCCTCGCCCGGGAGCGGGAGCGCGCCGCTGCCGGCATCACGACGCCGGACTGCACCTTCGAGAACTGCTCCGCCTGCGGCGCCTGCCCCACGTTGGGCGTCGACATCGAGTTGCAGCAGGAGCGCGAGGGCAAGGAGGCGTCGCCGGCCCGCAACCCGTATCGCACGGTCGCGCATCCGAGGCAGGCCGAGCCCCCGCGTCCCGGGCGAGCAGGGCAACGCGAAGGAGCTGCTGGTAAGGAGGCGATTCGATAATGGCCGATCCCCGTCTGTTCCGTCTGCGCGTCACCTTCCGCGAGACTGGCCGTCTGGCCATGTTGTCGCATCTGGAACTGGCCCGCGCCCTCGAGCGCGCCGTGCGCCGGGCGCAGCTGCCCTTTGCGGTGAGCCAGGGCTTCTCGCCGCATATGCGCATCGCCTTCGGGGCGGCTCTGCCCGTGGGGGTGGGAGGCACCGCCGAGATATTCGATCTGTTCCTCACGGACTACGTGCCGGCGCTCCGTGCCCTCGCGGCGTTGCAGGAGGCGAGTCCCGCCGACTTGTACCCCACCGAGGCGCGCTACATTGAGGCGCGCGATGCCGCCGCCAGCGTGGCTTTGCCCGTGAGCACCTACGAGGTCGTGCTCTCCGAGGCTCCGGGCGCCATCGTGGTTCCCGAGGCCATCACCGTTGTGCGCAAGAAGAAGGAGAAGACGCTCGTGCCGGCCGACTTCCTCGTGGGCCCGGTGTCGCTGGACGGCGCCACGGTGCGCTTCTCCCTTGAGGCCAAGCCCACGGGATCCTTGCGCGCCGACGCCTTCGCCCGCGAACTTATTCGCGAGACCGTTGCCGCCGGTCACGCGACCAAGATGCTGCGGCCGATCACCTTCCTCCGCATCGACCAGCGCGCCGCCGAGGGGATTTAGCCCCGCAAAATGGCTTGGAAATCACGAAAGTTCGGCCGAAAGAGCGAAAATCGGGCTTCCTTGTAATACAGAACCGGATGTTTCCCCAGCTGGTGTATTACAAAAGGGCTTTCAAGAGCTTGGCATGCCCGATCTTTCGTCATTTCCAAGCCATTTCAGGCAAAGGAGGGGCGAAAAACGGCGCGATTGCCGATCTTTCGTTGTTTTCAAGCCAACGCGGGCAAATGAAGGTATGATTTAAGGGTTGGAAGTTGAAAGGAAGACCCATGGACGATTGCCTGTTCTGCAAGATCGTGTCCGGCGAGATCCCGTCGGCCAAGGTGTACGAGGACGATGTGTGCTACGCCTTCGACGACATCGAGCCCGAGGCGCCGGTGCACACCCTCATCGTGCCGAAGACCCACTACGACAACTTGGCCGCCGGCGTGCCGGCCGAGGTCATCGGGCATATGATGAGCGTCGTGCCGGAGGTGGCGCGTTTGAAGGGCGTCGGCGAGTCCGGCTACCGCACCGTGGTGAACACGGGCCCCGACTCGGCGGCCACGGTGAATCACCTGCACATTCACGTGCTCGGAGGCACCAAGATGGGCCGCTTCACCTTCGAGGGCTCCTACCGCGAGGCACAGTAGGAAAAATTCTCGAAAAAGGGGCTTGTGCGGAAGAGCGATTCTGTTAAACTATATGGGCTGCTGAAACACGGGGTGTTAGCTCAGTTGGTTAGAGCGCCGGCCTGTCACGTCGGAGGTCGCGAGTTCGAGTCTCGTACATCCCGCCATTTTCAGCACGACACCATTCGGGGTGTTAGCTCAGTTGGTTAGAGCGCCGGCCTGTCACGTCGGAGGTCGCGAGTTCGAGTCTCGTACATCCCGCCATTTAACTAGTTCAGGAGCCTACGGGCTCCTGTTTTTGTTTGATGCCGTACTGGGGATCCGGAAATACGAAAGCGCCCGACTTGAGTGAAATGCTCACTGCTCGAGCGCTTTGGCAAAAGTAAAGCGCCGGACTTATGTGAAATACTCCCCGGTCGGGCGCTTTGCTGATGTCTATGATAGCGCAGTTACTTATTTGACGACTTCGGCAGTGCGTGCGGAGACGTGCTGCGCCCCTCGGGGCGGGGTTTCGGCGTTTCGGGGAGGGGGCGGCAAAGGGAATCGGGGGCGATGCTAGAATCTGTCGTGGAAAACGATGACCCCGAAGGTGAGGGGAAGCTATGATCTGCGATAACGTTCTGGAAGCCGTGGGATCGACGCCGCTCGTGCGGCTGCGGCGCATGACCGGGCCCGACGACGCCCAGGTGCTCGTGAAGTTCGAGGCGGTGAACGTGGGCGGCTCGGTGAAGACGCGTACGGCGCTGAAGATGATCGAGCGCGCCGAGGAGCGCGGCGAGCTTAGCCCCGATTCCATTATCGTGGAGCCCACCAGCGGCAACCAGGGCGTGGGGCTCGCGCTCGTGGCGGCCGTGAAGGGCTACGCGGCCCGCATCATCATGCCGGACTCCTGCTCGGTGGAGCGCCGGCGCATCATGGAGCATTACGGGGCCGAGGTGATCTGCGTCCATGACGAGGGGGACATCGGCGCCTGCATTCGGGAGTGCATCGCCCTCGCCCAGAGGATGGCCGCCGACGACCCGCGCGTGTTCGTGCCCCAGCAGTTCGTGAACCGCGACAACCTGGCGGCCCATGTCGATGGCACGGCCGCGGAGATCCTTGCCGATGTGCGCGCGGCCGGCATCGCCATCGATGGCTTCTGCTCCGGCTTCGGCACTGGTGGCACCATCACTGGTATAGGCTCCGAGCTGCGCACGGTCTTCCCCAAGGTGCAGATCTGGGCCGCCGAGCCCGAGCATGCCGTACTGCTCTCGGGCGGCGCCATCGGCACCCATGTGCAGATGGGCATCGGCGATGGCATCCTGCCCGCCATCATGGACACCGCGCTCATCGACGAGATCGTCGTGGTGACCGATGAGGAAGCTCTGGAATGCGCGCGGCGCCTCGCCCGAGAGGAGGGCCTGTTTGCCGGCATCTCCTCGGGCACCAACGTGGCAGCCGCTCTGCGGTTGGCGCGGGTGCTCGGCCCGGGCAAGACCGTGGTGACGCTGGCCCCCGATACCGGCGAGCGCTACTTCTCCACGGTGCTGTTCGAGGGGGAGTGAGGCAGCGCGAAGTGGTTGCGGCGGCATCGGATGAGCCCCGCCTTCTGCATGCGGGACAGCTCCGCCGATAGCGCGCTGCGATCCACCCCCAGGTAGTCGGCGAGCTGCTGGCGGTTGAAGGGGATGTCGAACTCGCGGGTGCCGGTGCGCTCGGCCTCATTGGAGAGGTAGGCGAGCACTTTGCCGCGGATGGACTTGGGCGCTACGTGAAAGATGCGGCGCGAGAGGGCGAGGCTCTGCCGAGCGATGGCGGCGATCATGTTGCGGGCCACGAGGGCGTGGTGGTCGCAGCGGCACGAGCAGGGGCCGACCACCTTCGCGAGATTCAGGAAGAGGACGGTGCAGTCCTGGTCGGCGACGACGTCCACGAGCAGCGGCTCGCCGGCGGCGGCGTAGGCCTCGCCGAACATGGCACCGGGCCCGCGCATGCCCACGACGCTCACGTTGCCCCAGGGGTCGACGTGCTCGATGCGGACGCGCCCCGTGAGTACGATGCCGGCAGTGGACACCGAATCCCCCATATGATGGATGCGCTCGCCCTGGGCATAGCGGCGCTCATGGGCATCGAGGCAATCGAGCATCGCGCCGACCTCCTGCGATGCCACGCCAGAAAACAGCGGCGTTCCAGCCAGGAAGGCGTTTCGTTCCATGGGTCAACCTTTTCATTGAAGGAAGCTTCGTTTGTTGTGATTACAACATGCAATGCCCTGCCGTGCCAGTACCTTCACAACAGCGGCGCAACGGTGCCGTCTATCTACTGGAACACGGCCGCAAGGGCCGCGACCCGAAAGGGAGTGTCTATGGCGACAGAGCAAATGTTTTGCTTCCAATGCGAGCAGGTGGCGAAGTGCGAGGCCTGCACCGGCGGCGCCGGCGTGTGCGGCAAGCCGGCCGATGTGGCCGATGCCCAGGACGCGCTGACCGGGGCGATGATCGCTTTGGCCCGCACGGCCCGGGAGGCCGGCGTCAAGAACGACCGTATCTGCGATCTCATCGTGGACGGCCTGTTCACCTGCATGACCAACGTGAACTTCGACGGGCAGGCCGTGACCGCGCTTAAGGACGCAGTGCGCGTCGAGACGGCCGCCGTGGCCGCCGCGGCCGGCATCGAGCCGGTCTCCGACTACGACGTCGACCAGATCTGGGGCGACGACGAGGACATCCGCTCGCTCAAGTCCCTCGTGCTGTTCGGCCTGCGCGGTACGGCGGCCTACGCCTACCACGCCCGGGTGCTGGGCTACCGCGACGCGACTGTCGACGAGTTCTTCGCCGACGCCCTGGCGCAGCTGGCCGAGCCGGGCTCGGTGGACGCGCTTCTGCCCCTGGCGCTGAAGGTGGGCGAGGTGAACCTCGGCTGCATGAGGCTGCTCGATGAGGCCAACACGGGCACTTACGGCACGCCGGAGCCCACCACCGTCGCCATGGAGGTGGAGCCGGGCCCGTTCATCGTCATCTCCGGCCACGACTTGCACGACCTGAAGCTTCTGCTGGAGCAGACCGAGGGCACAGGCGTGAGCATCTACACCCACGGCGAGATGCTGCCGGCCCACGCCTATCCGGAGCTGAAGAAGTACCCGCAGCTCAAGGGCAATTTCGGTACCGCGTGGCAGAACCAGAAGAAGGAGTTCGACGGCGTGCCCGCGGCCTTCCTGTTCACCACCAACTGTCTCATGCCTCCCAAGGAGAGCTACGCCGACAACGTGTTCACCACGGAAGTCGTCGCCTTCCCCGGCTGCACGCATATCGGCCCCGACAAGGACTTCGGCCCGGTTATCCAGAAGGCGCTGGAGCTGGGCGGCTACGACGAGCCCCACACGATTCCCGGCATCAACGGCGGCACGACGATGACCACGGGCTTCGCCCAGGGCACGGTGCTCTCCGTGGCCGACACGGTGGTGGACGCGGTGAAGAGCGGCGCCATCAAGCACTTCTTCCTCGTCGCCGGCTGCGACGGCGCGCGCCCGGGCCGCAACTACTACACCGACTTCGTGAAGGCCACCCCCGACGACACGGTGGTGCTCACCCTGGCCTGCGGCAAGTACCGCTTCAACGACCTCGATCTGGGCGAGATCGGCGGCCTGCCGCGCCTCATGGACATGGGCCAGTGCAACGATGCCTACAGCGCCATCCAGGTGGCCGTAGCCCTGGCCGAGGCCTTCGACTGCGGCGTGAACGACCTGCCGCTGTCCATGGTGCTGTCCTGGTACGAGCAGAAGGCCGTCTGCATCCTGCTCACGCTGCTGTACCTGGGCATTCGGAATATCAAGCTCGGCCCCACGCTGCCGGCCTTCGTGAGCCCCGGCGTTCTCGACGTCCTCGTCGAGAACTACGGCATCGCCCCCATCACCACCCCGGAGGCCGACCTCGCGGAGCTTCTGGGCGAGTAGCGCCGAGCACAGAACGAGGAGCCCCGAGAGATCGCGCGAGCGCGACGCGATGCGAGGCAAACGGAAGGCGGCGACCGACGGAGGTCGTCGCCTTTTTCGTTGCCTTCCATGGTTCACGAAGAGTCGGCCGCCATTTTGTGGCGCCGCTCGGTACTTACCGAGAGAGGAGGATGTGGGGTTCCGGCGATGCTAGATCGCGAGCAACTCCAGGATGAGCTGGCAGCGGGTGCCGATGGGGAGCTGGTTGGCGTCCAGGAAGGCGCGCAGGTCGGCGCGGGCCACGGTGAAGGGCTCGATGAGCTCGGCGCTGTCGGGGCGCGCTTTTCCGGCGGCCTCCACCTGGGCGAAGACCACCTGGACGTTCTCCTCGGTAAGGCCCGTGGACGAGAAGCCGGGCTGGGGCAGCGGACGCACCGCCGGGGCGATGTCGTCGCGCAGCCGGTAGCCGGTCTCCTCGGAAAGCTCGCGAGCGACGGCCTCTTCCAAAGACTCGCCGGCGTCGATGAGGCCGGCGGGCAGCGATACGCACCAGCTGTTCAGCGGATAGCGGAACTCGCGCTCCAGCAGCACCGAGCCGTCGGGCAGAAGGGGCACGATGCAGACGGCGTCGGGGTCGGGCGCACCGGTGCTCCCTAAGGCCTCCAAAGCGGCCTCGTAGCGCTCGGGCCCCTTGCGGGAGACGCCCTCGTAGGTGTAGGGGCGCCCGTCGGGCAGCGTGTAGTGCAGGTGGTACTTGTTGATCCAGCCGGTGGAGACGGTCTCGACGGACTCCAGGGCCGGGGTAGGGGGCAAGGGAGCCCCCGAGTCATTTGCGGCCGCCGTATCCGCTGCCGCGTCCGTTTCCGTGTTCCGCGCCTTAGCCTCCAGCTCCAGGGCCACGGCCCGGGCCACCTCGGCCTCGGTGTCGCGGACGTGCAGAAGCCCGTTGGCCGCGAAGTCGTCGGTGTGGATAAGCTGGATGCCCGCGGCCTCCATGTCCGCCAGATTCGCCTCCTGTGCTTCGGGGCTGCGCGAGGAGGTGGCATCTCGCAGGACGGCCACGTTGAAGCCGAGCGCGAGACCGTCGTAAGCCGTCGAGCGCACGCAGTTGGGCGTGGTGGTGCCGGCGAGCACGATGGTGCCGATGCCCCGTGCGCGCAGCAGGGCGTCCAGATCGGTGCCGAAGAAGGCCGACCAGCTCGGCTTCACGACGACGGGCTCGCCAGGGGCCGGCGCCAGCTCAGGCGGGCAGTCCAGGCTTATCGGGTCGGCGGGGGAGAGCGGTCGCCCTCCTTCCGCCCATGCTTTCCAGCGTACGGCCTCCACGTCGCTCCCGTCGGCGGCGTAGGTGCGGCGCACGTGGTAGACGGGCACGCCGTGGGCCCGGGCAGCTTCAAGGGCGCGGGCGCAGGTGGGAACGGTGGCGGCGGCCCCGGCGATGCACAGGGGCGAGGCGCCGTCGATGAATCCGTTCTGCATATCGATGAGCAGGAAGGTGGCGCGCGCTGGTTCTATCACGGCAACTCCTTAAACTTCGCGGTAGGTTCGCTCCATTGTAGTACTATGGGAGGCGAATCAGGCGAGGCGTTGCCAATCCATCGCCTGGCCCCCTCGACGAAAGGAATCCCATGATCGGACTTGCTATCATCATCGTTCTTTTGGTGCTGCTTCTGCCCCAGGCGCTGTTCATCGTTCCGCAGCAGAACGTCTACATCATCGAGCGGCTGGGCAAGTTCAACCGCACCGTGGGCGCGGGCCTGAACATTAAGATCCCGTTCTTCGAGACCATCGCCGCCAAGGTGGACATGCGCACGCGCCAGGAGCAGTTCGGCATCGACGCGAAGACCCGCGACAACGTGACGGTGACCATGGCCATCGCCGCCCAGTACCGTGTGAGCGCCCAGCCGGCGGCCAACGGGCAGCCCTCGGGCGTGTGGCGCAGCTACTACATGCTGGCCAACCCCACGGCCCAGATGCGCTCCTACCTCATCGACGCCCTGCGCTCCAGCGTGCCGCAGTACACCCTTGACGAGGTCTTCGACAAAAAGGACGCCATCGCGTCGGACGTGAACCAGACCGTTTCCGGCCTCATGGTGGCCTACGGCTATGACGTGGTGAGCACGCTCATCACCTCCATCGATCTGCCCGCGGACGTGGAGCAGTCCATGAACCGCATCAACTCCGCCCAGCGCGAGAAGGAGGCCGCCCAGTCGCTGGCCGAGGCCGAGCGCATCAAGGTGGTCACCGAGGCCCGCGCCCGTGCCGAGGCCATGGAGCAGGCCGGTCGCGGCATTGCCGCCCAGCGCAAGGCCATCGCCGACGGCATCTCGGAGTCGCTTGCGGTCATCAAGAGCTCCGGCGTGTCGGCGGCCGAGGCCAACCAGCTGTTCATCTTCACCCAGTGGACCGACATGATGAGCGAGTTCGCCCGCAACGGCCGCCAGTCCACCGTGGTGCTGCCGAGCGACTTCACGGCGACGGCCTCCATGTTCGAGCAGATGCTCGTGGCCCAGGAGACGGAAGGCGCCGACGAGTTCGTCATCGTGGAGGAAGAGGAGAAGTAGCTCCTTTGTCGCGCCGCTTCGAGCTTCCGTGTGCCGTTCGTGGACTTTCCCAGAAAGGCGCGATAATTTCCCTTGCGCCGAGGGTATAGGGGCGATATACTGTCAAATCGCGTCCAAACGAGAAATGATGCAAGACCATTTAGAAGTATAGAGTAGGAAAAGGCAATGGATATCATTCGCGCTATTGAGCAGCAGCAGATCAAGCAGGACCTCCCCGAGTTCCACGTGGGCGACAACGTGAAGGTTCACTATCGCATCACCGAGGGCAACCGCGAGCGTATCCAGGTGTTCCAGGGCGACGTCATCCGCCGTCAGGGCGAGTCGGTCCGCGAGACCTTCACCGTGCGCAAGATCAGCTTCTCCATCGGCGTAGAGCGCACCTTCCCCGTGCATTCCCCGAAGATCGAGAAGATCGAGGTCACCCGCAAGGGCGATGTGCGCCGTGCCAAGCTGTACTACCTGCGCAACAAGGTGGGCAAGGCCGCCAAGATCAAGGAGAAGGCGTTCCGCTAGGCCTTATCTTTTGTGTTCGCGAGGGCTCCTTCGGGGGCCCTTTTTCGTATTCCTCGCCGGTGGGAAGGAGCCCGAGGTGATTGATCTGACCGTCCCCGAGATCCGACGGAAGCTGCAGGAGGCCGATGCGGCCGCCTTCGCCGTGTTGGAGCGGTCGCTTGTGGCCGACACGCGCAAGGGCGTGCGGGCCGCCGTGGAGGTGGCGCGGCGCCGACTTGAGGCCGAGGCCGCCGAGGAGGCGCGGCTCGCGGGGATGTACGCCTTCGAGCGAGAGCTCGCCGCCGAGCGGGGAGGGTCGGTGGTCATCGGGCTCGATGAGGTGGGACGCGGGCCCTTGGCGGGGCCTTTGGCCGTGGGGGGCGTGGTGCTGGATGCGGACGACCCCATCGCCGGGCTCAACGACTCCAAGCAGGTGAGGCCGGAGGACCGCGAGGCCATCGCAGGCGAAGTGCGCCGGCGCGCCCGGGCGTGGACGGTGCAGTACGTGGAGCCGGCCGACATCGACCGGGTGGGCATGACGGCGGCCCTGCGCCGGGCCTTTGCCGCCGCCATCGCCGCGGTGGAGGCCCAGGGCGTCGCGGTGGATGTCGTGCTTCTGGACGGCAACCCGCTGCATCTTGATCCGCGGGAGGTGAACGTCGTGAAGGGGGACGGGAAGTGTGCCTCCATCGCCGCCGCGTCGCTCGTGGCCAAGGTGGCGCGCGATCATGTGATGGAGGCCTATGCCGAGCAGTACCCCGGCTACGGCTTCGAATCAAACAAGGGATACGGCTCCGAGGGCCATATGGCGGCCATCCGTGAGCGGGGGCTTTGTCCCATCCACCGGCGCAGCTTCTGCTCCTTCGCCGCCCAGGAGAGCCTGTTCTAGGGATTTTGCGACGTCGATGCGACGCTAGTGCGACGCTGTTGCGACGCCAGTGCGGTCGGCGCGAGGAACGAAACGGGACATTCCCGCGTCATTTTTACGGTCGTGCTCGACTAAGGTGTGCTCCATCGAGAGGAAAGGAGCGCACCTTATGGCTGCGAGCAGTGAGGCGGGCGTGTTGGAGCGTCCCGCGATTAAGGAGAAGAAGCCCAAGTCCGCGTCGGCGCCCAAACGCAAGGCGAGGGAGGGATCGAGGAAGCGGCGGCCTGCCGACCCGAACGCCCAGGGACGCCGCAACCAGGCGCTGGGGGCGCGGGGCGAGGAGGCGGCCGCGCGGTTCCTCCAGCGCAACGGCTACACCATCCTCGAGCGCAACTGGACCTGTTTCGCCGGGGAGGCCGATATCATCGCCGTCAACGACGAGGCGCTCGTGTTCGTCGAGGTGAAGACGCGCCGCAACGCCGACAAGGGGCTGCCCAGCGAGGCGGTCACCCGGGCCAAGCGCGAGAAGTACGAGCGCATCGCCCTCGCCTACATCCAAGACCATTTCTTCGGCGAGGCCGTGGTGCGCTTCGATGTGGTGGCCATTATCGTGCTCTCCGACGACCGCGCCTTCATCCGGCACCATCTGGGCGCCTATTCGGTGGGTTGAGCCGTGGCGCGGGGTCAATGCGCCGTCATGGGGGCGACGGTTCGCGGCGTGGAAGTGGTGCCGGTGCGGGTCGAGGTGGTCGTTTCCGGCGGCCTGCCGGGCATGGCCATCGTGGGCATGCCGGATGCGGCCATCCAGGAGGCGCGGGAGCGGGTGCGCGCCGCGCTGCGGGCAGCGGGGTTCTCCATGCCGGGGGAGAAGATCGTCGTGAACCTGGCGCCGAGCCATCTGCGCAAGACGGGTTCGGGGTTCGACCTTCCCATAGCCTTGGGCATTCTGGCGGCCACGGGGCAGATCGATCCGGCTTGGGCGCGGGACGCGCTCTACGTGGGCGAGCTCTCGCTGGATGGGCGGGTGCGGCCGGTGGCGGGCACGCTCGCCTGCGCCATCTGCGCCCGGCGCCTCGGGCTGGACTTCGTCTGCGCCGCCGACAGCGATCCGGTGCCCTTAGACGACGTGCGGCTGCTCGCTATGACGTCGCTGGCCCAGGCGGCCCGTGAGGGAGGCGCGGCGGCGGTGCTGCCGGCCCACGGGGGACGGGCGGCCCCGGCGGCCGTCGAGGCGCTCGACTTCGCGGAGGTCGCGGGCCACGAGACGGCCAAGCGGGCCTTCCAGATCGCCGCGGCCGGCGGTCACGGGCTGCTCATGATGGGACCGCCCGGGTCGGGCAAGACCATGCTCGCCTCCCGAGTGTCCACCATCATGCCGCCGCTCTGTCCCGACGAGATGCTGGAGGCGGCCGTGGTCCATTCGGTGGCCGCCGAGCCCATCGATGCCATCATCGCGGGCCAGCGCCCCTTCCGCCATCCGCATCACAGCGCCACCTTGGCCGGGCTCGTGGGAGGCGGCAGCCCCCTGCGGCCGGGCGAGGTGTCCCTGGCCCACCACGGAGTGCTCTTCTTGGACGAGCTGGCGGAGTTCAAAAGCTCGGTTTTGCAGGGCATACGCCAGCCTATGGAGAGCGGATCGGTGATGCTCACCCGGGCCGACGGCAACGTGACCTTCCCGGCGCGGTTCATGCTCGTGGCGGCCAGCAACCCGTGTCCCTGCGGGTACTTCGGCGACGAGGAGCGGGAGTGCACCTGCACGGTGCCCCAGATTCGGGGCTACCAGAACCGCATCGGCGGTCCGCTCATCGACCGCATCGACCTGCATCTGGACGTCCGCCGCATCCGTCCGGCGGAGATTTTGGAGCGGAGGCGGGGGACGAGCTCCGCGCAGCTGCGGGAGGGGGTGATGGCGGCCCGGGACTTCGCCTCGTGGCGCGCATCGCAGATGGCCCAAAAGGAGCCCGATGGCTCCATAGAGGCCTTGGCCGACGGGCCGCGCCGCTTCATGATCGCCCAGGCGGATCTGCACGCCATGAGCGGCAGGGCCATCACGCGCACGCTCGCGGTGGCCCGCACCATCGCCGACCTGGCGGAATCCCAGGAAATCGAGAGCGCGCACATCGCGGAGGCCGTGAACTTCCGCGTGCGCGATGGAATAGGAGGAAAGTGATCGATGCCGGTGAAGGTAATGAGATTGGAAGGGGAGCGCTTCGAGCTTGCCTTGGAGGATTCGCTGTTCCCGAAGGCGCTGAAGAGCATACCCCACCCGCCGGCGCGCCTGTACGGTGTGGGCCGCCCCGGCGCGCTGGCCGAGGGACTGGCCGTCGTGGGTGCGCGGCGCGCGACGCCCTACGGGCGCGGCTGCGCCAAGCGCTTTGCCGCGGCTGCCGCCGAGCGCGGCGTCGCCATCATCTCCGGGGGCGCGCGGGGCTGCGACGCCGTGGCCCACGAGGCGGCCCTGGCCGCGGGCGCGCCCACGGTGGCCTTCCTCGGGGGCGGCTGCAACCAGCTGTATCCGGCGGAGAATGCGGGGCTCTTCCAGCGCATCGTGGCGGCAGGCGGCGCGGTGGTCTCCGAGCACGAATGGGACTTCCCGCCCCAGCCCCACACCTTCCGCGCCCGCAACCGGCTCATTGCGGGGCTCTCCCGGGCCACGCTCATCGTGGAGGCGGGGCTGCCCTCGGGCACGTTCTCCACGGCCGACGAGGCGCTGCTCGCGGGCCGGGAGGTATGGGTGGTGCCCGGGGCCATCACCTCTGCGGCGTCGAAGGGGGCGAACCGCCTGCTGTACCAGGGGGCGCTCCCCATTGTGGACGACGAAGCCTTCGCCGACGCGCTCTTCTCAACCTTCGGTTGTCTGAAGGAGCAGCGGGCCGAGGCTGCGGACGATCGCGGCAAGGCGAGTCAGCCCTATCGCGGCGAGGAGGCTCTGCTCGCGGCGCTGCAAGCGGAGCCTTTGGGCATGGAGGCCCTGCGTCAGTTGGCCGAGGACCATGCTCCGGCTGGCGACACGTTCACCTGGCTCATGATTTGGCTCGCCGAGGCCCAGCGCGACGGGCTCATCGCCCAGTACCCCGACGGGCGCTACGGCCCGCATCCGGCCCTGCGGACGGCGGTGTAGGCCATGGCTGTGTCAATAGGGAGAAGCTGGGGCGCCCAAGCGGAATTGACGGGCCTTACGGCACCGTTGTTTGGTATCCTTTTGCCCCATGAGCAATACGGTAACCATAGTAGGCGCAGGACTGGCGGGCAGCGAGGCGGCCCTGAACCTCGCCTCGCGCGGAATCTCCGTGCGCCTTGTCGAGATGCGCCCCGCGCATCCGACCGCCGTGCACCATACGGGGGACGCGGCCGAGCTCGTCTGCTCCAACTCGCTCAAGAGCACCAAGCCCGACAGCGCGGCGGGGCTCTTGAAGGCGGAGCTCGCGACTCTGGGATCGCCGCTGATCGCGGCGGCGAAGCGCCATGCGGTGGCCGCGGGCGGCGCGTTGGCGGTGGATCGGGTGCTGTTCTCCCGGGACGTGACGCGCCAGGTGGAGGAGCATCCCCTCATTGCGGTGGAGCGCCGCGAGGCGACCGACATCCCCTCCCTTGCCGCCGGCTCCGACGCGATCGTCTTGGCGAGCGGCCCGCTCACCTCCGATGCGCTCTCGTCGTCGCTTATGGCCCTGACGGGGCGAGACGCCCTGGCCTTCTACGACGCCGCGGCGCCGGTGGTGATGGCGGATTCCATCGACTTCGGGAAGGTGTTTCGCCAAAGCCGCTACGAGGACGCCGGTGCCGGCGGGGACTACCTGAACGCCCCGTTCACCCGGGAGGAGTACGACGCCTTCATCGAGCAGCTTCTCGCGGCCGAGCGCGTCATCGCGAAGGACTTCGAGACCCGCGAGCTGTTCCAGGCCTGCCAGCCCATCGAGGAGATAGCCCGGGCCGGCCGCGACGCCCCGCGCTTCGGCACCCTGAAGCCGGTGGGGCTCACCGATCCGCGCACGGGGCGCCGCCCTTGGGCGGCTTTGCAGCTGCGCGCCGAGGACGCCCACGGCGCCAGCTACAACCTCGTCGGGTTCCAGACCAACCTCACCTTCCCCGAGCAGCGCCGCGTGTTTCGCATGATCCCCGGCTTGGAGGAGGCGGAGTTCGCGCGCTACGGCGTCATGCACCGCAACACCTTCATCGACGCGCCGCGGTTGCTCGACCGTCGTAACCGGCTCGTCACGCCGCAGGCGGACGTCCTCGGCGTCCCCGTCTACGTGGCGGGGCAGCTTGCCGGCACCGAGGGCTACTGCGAGGCCATCCGCAGCGGGCTGCACGTCGCGCTGGCCGTGACCGCCGACCTTGCGGGGATCGCGCTGCCGGAGCTGCCGACGGAGACGGTGTTCGGGGCGCTTCTGGCCTACGCCACGGATCCGGCGACGAAGGACTACCAGCCCATGCACGTGAACTTCGGGCTCATGGCTCCGCTCTCGCCCCCGGTGCGCAACAAGCGCGCCCGCTACCAGGCCTACGCCGACCGCGCCAACGAGGCGCTTGCGGGCTACAAGGAGGCCCTGGCCGAGGCGGGGCTGCTGCCGTGACGGGGCGCAAAGGCGCTGGCGGCGGAAACGCCGCCGACGGGGCGCCGCTGCCCGGCGAAGAGGCGGTGGCGCGGTTCGGCGATCACCTCGCCTCCGAGATGGGCGCCTCGACCCATACGGTGCGCGCCTATCGCGAGGACATGGAGGCCTACCTGCGCTGGGCGCAGCGGGCGGGCGTCGATCCGCTCGCTCCCACCTACCGCCAGCTGAGGCGCTACCTCGCCGAGCTCGACCAGGCGCGCTACGCCCGCACCACCATCAAGCGGCACCTGTCGTCTCTGCGCACGTTCTTCCGCTGGGCGTGCGTGACCGGTCTCGCCCCGGCCGATCCCGCCAGCGTGCTGTCGGCCCCCAAGGTCGACCGCCGGCTCCCGAAGGTCGTGTCCGACGGCGACGTGGAGCGCCTGCTGGCCGTCTACGGCCCGACCGACGCCGACGGCGCGCCCCGCGAGCAGACGGCGGCGCAGATGCGCGACGCGGCGCTCCTGGAATTCCTGTTCTCCTGCGGCGCCCGCGTCTCCGAGGCCTCCGGGCTCCTCCTTTCCTGGGTGAACTTCCCCGAGCGCGAGGTGAAGGTGTTCGGCAAGCGCGCCAAGGAGCGCATCGTGCCCTTGAGCCGCCGGGGCGCCGAGGCCATGGCCCGCTATCTCGAGAAGGCGCGGCCGGAGCTGCTCGGCGACAGGCAGAGCGACTACTTCTTCGTCAGCAACCGGGGCAACCAGATGAAGCCCGACGGCATCCGCAAGATGTTCAAGCGCGCTCTGGCCGCTGCGGGGTTGGACGAGTCGCTCTCGCCCCATGCCCTGCGCCACTCCTTCGCCACCGACCTTCTGGAGGGCGGCGCCGATCTGCGCAGCGTCCAGGACATGCTGGGGCACGCGAGCCTCACCACCACGCAGATCTACACCCATGTGACCCCGGAGCGCCTGAAGGAGATCCACGGCCTCGCCCATCCGCGCGCGTAGGTCGCCTCCTACGGTTGGGCGCACTGCGGCCGATATGCGCGTAATTTACAAATGGCGAACAGAGGCGTTGCGCGGGGTCATCGGGGCGGTTGCGCCATCGTGACCAGTGGCTTTTCCGGGTCTTCCCCTCCTGTATTTTGTGCAAGAATCACCGTGACGATCCAGATGGACCGTCGATCGGACGGATTGCGCGGAAGGGAGGAGCCATGAGTCGCAAGAAGGCGAAGATGCTGTTTTGGGCGGCGCTCGTCGTGCTCGCCTACATTCCCTACCTCATGCAGTCCGCCAGCCACGCTGTCATGTAGGTTCCGGATACGCCACAGCGGAAACCCACTCAGGAGCCCTCGGGGGAGAGGGCTCCTTTTGCGCTCGCTGTCGGTTGCGGGGGGGGGGGCATGACCAGCTGCTCGCGGCGGCCGCCGTCGGCGGCTTTAAGGCGGCGGCGGGCGGCACGGGACTCCGAACCCTCGCGCGGCTTGCGGGGCCGTTTCATCGCTGAGTGGAAAACTCAGCGCAATCCCTTGAATTCCCCTGAAGCGAGGTTCATACTTCACCCACCCTTTCGGGATATCCGTTCCCAAGAGGCAGGCTGGCACATCTCGTTCATACGGAGGAAAGGATGCACAAAGAGGAGCTCACCGACGGGCAGTCCCTGCGCGGGTTCGCGCTCGCCACCATCGCGTTTCTGGCCATTTTCGCCGCCACGGCGATCCCGATTCCCCTCTATGCCGACTACCAGGCCACCATCGGGCTCACTACGGCGGATATCTCCAATACGATGTTCACCTACCTCACCGGCGTGGCCTTGACGCTCTTGCTCGCCGGACGCATCTCCGACGCCTTCGGGCGTACTCCCGTGACCAGCCTCACCCTCATGCTCGCCATCGTCGGCTGCATCATGTTCATGATGGCCGACAGCGGCGCGGCCGTGCTCGCCGCCCGCTTCGTCCAGGGCCTCTCGGCCGGCTTCGGCATGAGCGCCGTGTCCGCTCTCGTCATCGACTGCGTGGGGGAGAAGCACCTCGGCTGGGGATCCACCGTTGCCAGCTGCGGCGCCATGGTCGGCATCATGATCGGCTCGGTGGCCGTGGGCGTCCTCTACGACATCGTGCCGAGCATCGCCGTGCTCTACGGTATCATGATCGTCATCCTGGCCGTGTGCCTGTTCCTCATGCCCGTGGTGCACGAGCCCCTCGACCAGACGCTCTCGCTGCGCGCCGTGCTGAGGGTGCGCGTCTATATCCCCACCGACAACCGGCGCCTGTTCGCCGTGGTGGCCGTGTGCTACCTGGCTACCTGGCTCGTCTCCTGCTTCTACCAGTCGTTCTCGGCGCCCATCGCCCAGCAGTGCTTCGGCGAGACCTCGCCCCTGGCCGGGTCGGTCATTCTGGCCCTGATCATGGCGCCGTCGCTTCTCGGCGGCCCGCTCGTGCAGCGCTTCGAGCCCAAGCGTACCCTCGTCGTCTCCATGACGGCCGTGACTCTCACCACGGCGCTCATGGCGCTGTTCATCCTCATGGGCGCCGAGCTTCTGTTCATGGCCGACTGCGCCCTGTTCAGCTTCGCCATGGGCGTGGCGGTGTCCGTGTCGCTGCGCCTTCTGCTTCTGCGCGTGAGCGTGCTGCGCGTCTCGGCCATCCTCGCCTCGGTGAACCTCGTGGCCTACGCCGGCTCGGCGGTCACCGGCGTGGTCTGCGGCATCCTTTTGGAAGCGACCTCCTTCGTCTTCGTGTTCGCCGCCATGGCCGCCGTGCTCGTCGCTGCCAGCCTGTTCGTGGCGGTCTGCCTGCGGGCGCCCAGCGAGAAGAAGAAGGACGCCCGCCTCACGCTGTCCCGCTTCCGGAAGATGAAGGGCATGGGGGAGTCGTCGGCTCCCGAGCCCGCGACGGGGGAGGCCGTTCCCGAGGATGCCTCCGTCGCTGCCCCGCGCTCATATAACCTGAGCGCTCATCTATGCAAAATCCGTGAACACGAACAAAAGTTCCCTAAATTGCTAGCCAGCGGCCGCGCGAATCGTTAGAATACGCAGACGAAACAAGAGAATTCGGCAACGGGCGGCCCGCGCGGCGCCCGTTGCTTCACGTCTGCGAAGGAAATCCAGCCCATGGCCAACGAGATCGTCATCAAAGGCGCCCGCGAGCACAACTTGAAGGACGTCGACCTGATTATTCCCCGCGACGAGCTGGTCGTCATCACGGGCCTTTCCGGCTCCGGCAAGTCCAGCCTCGCCTTCGATACCATGTACGCCGAGGGGCAGCGCCGCTATGTGGAGAGCCTCTCCAGCTATGCCCGCATGTTCCTGGGCCAGATGTCCAAGCCCGATGTGGACTCCATCGACGGCCTGTCGCCGGCGGTGTCCATCGATCAGAAGACCACGTCGAAGAATCCCCGCTCCACCGTGGGCACCACCACCGAGATCTACGACTACCTGCGCCTTCTGTTCGCGCGGGTGGGCGTGCCTCACTGCCCGGAGTGCGGCCGCGAAATCAAGAAGCAGACCACCGACCAGGTGACCGACGACATCCTGCGCCTCGGCGACGACGCCCAGGGCGAGTCGACGAAGGCCATCCTCATGGCCCCGGTGGTGGCCGGCCGCAAGGGCGAGTTCACGAAGCTCTTCGCCGATCTGCAGAAGGAGGGCTTCTCCCGCGTGCGCATCGACGGCGAGATCGTGAAGCTAACCGGTGAGCCCGTTACCCTGAACAAGAAGATCAAGCACTTCATCGACGTGGTGGTCGACCGCGTCACGCTGAAGGAATCCGCCCAAAGCCGCATCGCCGAGGCCGTGGAGCTGGCATGCAAGCTGGCGGGCGGCCGCGTTCTTGTGCAGGTGCTCGGGCCCGACGGCAACCCGCTCGGTGCGGCCGGGGGCACCTCCTCCGGCGCCACGGGCGGCCTCGGGGAGGGGGAGCATTTGTTCTCGCTGGCCCTCGCGTGCCCCGAGCACGGCCACTCCATGGACGAGCTGCAGCCCCGCGACTTCTCCTTCAACGCCCCCTACGGCGCCTGCCCCGACTGCCTCGGCATCGGGAGCCGCGACGAGGTGGACCCCTCGCTCGTGGTACCGGATCCGTCCCTCACGCTGAACGAGGGCGTCATCGCGCCGTTCAAGAGCGGCAACTACTACCCCCAGGTGCTGCGCGCCGTGGCCCAGCATGTGGGCACCGACGCCGACACCCCGTGGGAGGACATGCCGAAGAAGGCCCAGAAGGCGCTCTTACACGGCCTCGGCAACGAGAAGGTACGCGTGGACTACCGCACCGTGGACGGCCGCGACACCTACTGGTACATCGAGTGGGAGGGCGTGCTCGCCGCGGTGAAGCGCCGCTATACCGAGGCCCAGTCCGACGCCCAGCGCGAGAAGCTGTCGGCCTATTTCGCCACGGTGCCCTGCGAGACCTGCGGCGGCAAGCGCCTGAAGCCGGAGGTCCTCGCGGTCACGGTGAACGACAAGTCCATCCACGACGTCACGGAGATGTCGGCGGCCGAGTCGCTGGCGTTCTTCGAGGGGCTGCACTTCACGGGCCAGGCGGCGGTTATCGCCCTGCCCATCGTGAAGGAGATCCGCGAGCGGCTGCGCTTCCTCGTGGACGTGGGCCTGGACTACCTCACGCTGGAGCGGGCCACGGCCACGCTCTCCGGCGGCGAGGCCCAGCGCATCCGGCTCGCCACCCAGATCGGCGCCGGGCTCATGGGCGTGCTCTACATTCTGGACGAGCCCTCCATCGGGCTTCACCAGCGCGACAACGAGCGGCTCATCGCCACGCTGGAGCGCCTGCGCGACCTGGGCAACACCGTGGTGGTCGTGGAGCACGACGAGGACACCATCCGGGCGGCCGACTTCGTGGTGGACATGGGCCCGGGCGCCGGCGAGCACGGAGGCCACGTCATCGCGGCGGGGACGCCGGCCGAGGTCATGGCCACCGAGGGCTCCGTCACGGCCGACTACCTGTCGGGGCGCCGCCGCATCGCGGTGCCGGAGACGCGTCGCAAGCCCGGGCGCGGCACGTTGAAGATGACCGGCGCCAAGGAGAACAACCTGAACAACGTCACACTGGAGGTGCCCATCGGCACGCTCACCGTGGTCACGGGCGTCTCCGGGTCCGGAAAAAGCTCCCTTATCACCGACACGCTGGCACCGGCGCTCGCCAACCGGTTGAACCACGCTCATCGCCGCACCGGACCCTACCGCAAGATCACGGGCCTGGAGAAGCTCGACAAGGTCATCAACATCGACCAGAGCCCCATCGGGCGCACCCCGCGCTCGAACCCGGCCACCTACATCGGGCTGTGGGACGATATCCGCGCGCTGTTCGCCAGCACGGCCGAGGCCAAGGCCCGCGGCTACGCGCCGGGGCGCTTCTCCTTCAACGTGAGCGGCGGCCGCTGCGAGGCCTGCAAGGGCGACGGCCAGATCAAGATCGAGATGCACTTTCTGCCCGACGTGTACGTGCCCTGCGAGGTCTGCAACGGTGAGCGCTACAACCGCGAGACGCTGCAGGTGACCTACCGCGGCAAGAACATCTCCGAGGTGCTCGACATGACCGTGGAGGACGCTCTGCACTTCTTCGAGAACATCCCGGGCATCCGCCGCAAGCTGCAGACGCTCTTCGACGTGGGCCTCGGCTACATCCGCCTGGGCCAGCCGGCGACCACGCTTTCCGGCGGCGAGGCCCAGCGCGTGAAGCTCGCCAGCGAGCTGCAGAAGCGCCAGTCCGGCAAGACCTTCTACATCCTGGACGAGCCCACCACGGGCCTGCACTTCGAGGACGTGCGCCAGCTGCTCGAGGTGCTGCAGCGCCTCGTGGACGCCGGCAACACGGTGCTCGTCATCGAGCACAACCTGGATGTCATCAAATGCGCCGACCACATCGTGGACTTGGGCCCCGAGGGCGGCGACCGCGGCGGCACCATCGTCGCCCAGGGCACGCCTGAGGAGGTGGCCGAGGTGGAGGGCTCTTACACCGGCCACTTCGTCAAGCGCATGCTGGAGGCCGACCGCCAACTGGCCTCCCGTTAAGCGTCCGGCCCTATCCCGGAGGGGCAGACCAAGGTCGCCCCCTACGGAGAGGGAATATGGAACCTCGTGCCCCGTCGCGCCCATGCGGCGGCGCTTCGGTATAATTTCCTCCATGAAGAAGCGTACCCGCGAAAAAGTCGCCCTGCTCGTGTTCGCGCTGCTCGTCGTGCTCGGCGGCAGCGTGCTTCTGCGCTACTTCGAGACGGGCCGCTCCTTCAATATGGCCGCCACGGCCGTGGACGACGCCTTCGGGCAGATGTCCGGATATACGGCCATCGTCTTCGACGGCACCTACGACGTCCTGGACGCGCTGCGCCCCACGAAGCTCCCCTCGGTGGATGGGGGCGCCGAGGAGCGTCCCGAGACACTGGGCGAGATGGTGGCCGCCGAGCTGGCGCGGTTGCCGCTGTCCATGCGCGAGCGGCCCGTGTACGCCTCGGACGTGCGCTCGTTCTACGAGGAGAAGGGCGCCGGCGTCCTCACGCTGAACGTGGACGACCTCGCCCGCTACGAGAAGCCGCGCATCCTCATGGCCGGCGACCGCAAGATCGGCGTCGTGGCCGTGGACTACTACGCCTCGGCTCGTCAGCTGAAAAAGCTGCACGACGAGCTCGCGTCCGCCGGCGCCGAGTCCTTCGTCTGCCTCGTGCCGCGCCTGAGCTGCCTGGCGGACACCGACGACTTCAACGTGGTCATCGTCACCGACGACGACCAGGCCGAGCCCGGCCGCGGCGAGGGCGAGGGAAGCGCGCACATCGTCTACGCGCCGGAGCGCGGGCAGGTGGGCGTCGTGCTGCTCACGTCCCTGAACGTCCCCTCCTCGAAGGTGTACGCCTCGCTCTAGCCCGTTTGCCGGCCGCCGGTGCGCAAATTCGCGGGCTTTGTTTCGGCTCAGTTAATTAGTCATCGTTTGGAAATTCTCCGTCCTATAATGCAGCGCGAAGGCGGAGGTGCACCGTGGCACCGCCGCGAGCCCTTTCCGCATAAAGGAGGTTCCTTTGAGCTACGTCGACAACGTCATCGAGCAGGTGAAGGCGAAGAACGCCGAGCAGCCCGAGTTCATCCAGGCCGTCACCGAGGTGCTCCAGTCCCTCGAGCCGGTCATCGAGGCCCATCCCGAGTACGAGCAGGCCGCGCTGCTCGAGCGCATCGTCGAGCCCGAGCGCGTCATCATGTTCCGCGTGCCGTGGGTCGACGATAACGGCAAGATCCAGGTGAACCGCGGCTTCCGCGTGCAGTTCAACAGCGCCATCGGCCCCTACAAGGGCGGCCTGCGCCTGCATCCTTCCGTGAACCTCGGCATCATCAAGTTCCTCGGTTTCGAGCAGATCTTCAAGAACAGCCTCACCACGCTGCCCATGGGCGGCGGCAAGGGCGGCTGCGACTTCGACCCGAAGGGCAAGTCCGACATGGAGGTCATGCGCTTCTGCCAGGCCTTCATGACCGAGCTGTTCCGTCACATCGGCGCCGACACCGACGTGCCGGCTGGCGACATCGGCACGGGCGCCCGCGAGATCGGCTACATGTTCGGCCAGTACAAGAAGATCAAGAACGTCTTCGAGGGCGTGCTCACCGGCAAGGGCCTTAGCTTCGGCGGCTCGCTCGCCCGCACCGAGGCCACCGGCTACGGTCTGGTGTACCTCGTGGAGGAGTACCTGAAGTGCAACGGCGATTCCTTCGACGGCAAGACGGTCTGCATCTCCGGCTCCGGCAATGTGGCCATCTACGCCACGCAGAAGGCCCAGCAGCTCGGCGCCAAGGTGGTCACCGTGTCCGACTCCACCGGCTGGGTGTACGACCCGGCGGGCATCGATGTCGCGCTGCTCAAGCAGGTCAAGGAAGTGGAGCGCGGCCGCCTCACCGAGTACGCCGCCCGTCGCGAGGGCGTCGAGTACCACGAGGGCCGCGGCGTGTGGGTCACCCCCTGCGACATCGCGCTGCCCTGCGCCACCCAGAACGAGGTGCACATGGAGGACGTCGAGAACCTCGTGAAGAACGGCTGCAAGATTCTCGCCGAGGGCGCCAACATGCCCACCACGCTCGAGGCCACCGAGTACGTGCAGGAGCACGGCATCGTGTTCTTCCCGGGCAAGGCGGCCAACGCCGGCGGCGTGGCCACCTCCGGTCTGGAAATGTCCCAGAACTCCGAGCGCCTCTCCTGGACCTTCGAGGAAGTGGACGCGAAGCTCAAGGGCATCATGGTGAGCATCTTCCACGCCATCGACGACGCTGCCAAGCGCTACGGCCACGAGGGCAACTACGTCATGGGCGCCAACATCGCCGGCTTCGAGAAGGTCGCCAACGCCATGATGGCCCAGGGCATCGTGTAATCGATTCCGTTCGCCCTGACGGGTCGAACGGATCTGCCGACGCTGCGAACAGCCTGTGAGTCGCATGAAAAGAACCCCCCGTGATGAACTGGGGGTTCTTTTTACGTGCTAGAATGACGGTGTTCATGCGATGGGGAAGGGGACCGTGGCGATTCACGAAGACATAGCGGCGTTTCTCGCCTCCCATGCGGACGAGGGGTACCGGGCGTTCCAGGCGAAACTCATCCCGAATATCGATGCGGCCACCATCGTGGGCGTGCGCACGCCCGAGCTGCGGAAGTTCGCGAAAGGACTCGCCCGGCGGGAAGATGCAGGGGAGTTTCTGGCGGCGCTGCCGCACGGCGCCTTCGAGGAGAATCAGCTGCACTCGTTCGTCATCGCGCAGGAACGTGACTTCGGTAAGCTCGTCGGCGAGATCGAGCGCTTCCTGCCCTTCGCCGACAACTGGGCCACCTGCGACCAGCTGTCCTGTCGCGGGCTCGCCGCGAATCCCGATGCCGCCCTGGTGAAGGTGCGGCAGTGGCTGGAAAGCGACCACGAGTACACGGTGCGCTTCGCCATCGGCGTGCTGCTGCAGCTGTTCCTCGACGAGCGGTTCCGACCCGAGTTCTTCGAGTGGGTCGTCGCGGTGTCGCGACCGGAGTACTACGTGAACATGGTGCGCGCCTGGTATTTCGCCGAGGCGCTGGCCAAGCAGCCGGCGGCCGCCGAGCGCGTCATCGCCTCCGGCGCCCTCGACGAGTGGACCCACAACAAGGCCATCCAGAAGGCCATCGAGAGCCGCCGCATCCCCTTTGAGCAGAAGGGCCGCCTGCGCGCCCTGAAGCGGCGGTCGTAAGCGGGAAGTAGGCTATTTCGTATAACTCGAACTAACGTTCCATGTTATACTGGGCGGCATGGAACGTGAGCGCACATATGTCTGTATCGATCTGAAGAGCTTCTACGCCTCGGTGGAGTGCGTGCGCCGGGGGCTGGATCCCATGACCACACGGCTGGTGGTGGCCGATCCGACGCGCTCGGAGATGACCATCTGTTTGGCGGTGAGCCCGGCCATGAAGGCGGCGGGGGTGAAAAACCGCTGCCGGCTCTATGAGATTCCCGAGGGGATCGACTACATCACGGCTCAGCCGCGCATGAACAGCTATATGGAAGTGTCGGCGGAGATCTACGGCACCTACCTGCGCTATGTGTCCCAGGAGGACATCCATCCTTATTCCATCGACGAGTGCTTCATCGACGCCACGCCCTACCTGGAGCTGTACGACCTGACGGCCCGCGAGTTCGCCGACACCCTGCGCTCGGCAGTACTCGCGGAGACGGGCATCCCGGCCACCGTGGGCATCGGCCCCAACTTGTTCCTTGCGAAGGTGGCGCTCGACATCTCGGCCAAGCACGCGCTGGACGGGGTGGGCGAGCTCGATGCGCGCTCCTTTCGCGAGAGCATCTGGCGACATCGGCCCATCACCGACATTTGGAACATCGGGCCGGGCATCGCTCGGCGGCTCGCGAAGTACCGGGTGTTCGATTTGAAGGGCGTCGCCGAGATGGATCCGGACGTGCTCTACGGCGAGTTCGGGGTGAACGCCGAGTACCTCATCGATCACGCCTGGGGCGTGGAGCCCTGCACCATCGCCGAGATCAAGGCCTACGAACCGGAGAGCTCCTCCATGATGAACGGGCAGATCCTGCCCTGCGGCTACAACTTCGACGACACCCTCATGGTGCTGCGCGAGATGGTGGACGACTCTGTGCTCGATCTGGTAGAGAAGCACCTGGTGACCGATCATATATCCCTGCATGTGAGCTACGGGAAGAGCGAGGGCGAGATGGCGGAAGATGCTGGGGGCGATGCGTCGGAGGGCTCCGCGAAGGCCGGGGAGCTCTTCGACGGCGGCCACGGCATCCGCCGTGTCGGCGGCGCTCGCCCACACGGGGGCGGCTCGCGCAAGATTCCCGAGCGTACGAACTCTTTCGCGAAGCTCTACGGCTATTTGGAGGCGCTCTTTCGGGAGACGGTGGATCCCGCTCGCACTATGCGCAAGATCAGCATCGGTTTTGGCAACCTGGTGGACGCCGATCTGGCCACGGTGGACCTGTTCACCGATGTTGCGGCCGCCGATCGCGAGCGGCGCCGCGCCGAGGCCGTGCTCGCCGTGAAGGAGAAGTTCGGGAAAAACGCCCTCATCAAGGGCACGAGCTTGAAGGAGCACGCGCTCGGTCGCGAGCGGAACACCATGGTGGGAGGGCACCATGGCTAGGGAAGTGGATTTGCTCGCGGGACTCGTATGGGAGGAGGTCGGCGGTGCGGGTGTTCCTGACAAGGGGGTCGCCGTTGGCGGGACGGTCGCCGATGCAGGGGCGGAGGGGCGGCAGGCCGAGGCGTCCTTGGATCCTCCTGTGCCGCCCGACATTGGGCGGCCGCACCCGGATCGTGCCCGCCAGTTCATGCCCTTCGCGGCGCTGCGCGGCTACTACGATCTCGTTCATGCAAAGGAAGTAGTGCCTGAGCCGCGTCGGCCGCTGGCTGACGACGAGGCCCGGGCGCTGGACGGGATTATCGCGAACCTCGTCCGCGGGGACGTGGTGCGCTGCCGCTACTACGAGGACGGCGGCTACCGGGTGGCCGAAGGGGCCGTGAGCCAGATTGACCTTACCTTTCGCGACCTGTGGATCGTGCGCCGTCGCATTCCCTTTTCGGCCATCCAGTCTCTGGAAATGCTGTACCCGGCCGGCTGACCTCCGGGCCGCCGCCTCGGCGGCGGTGTATGATTCCCTCGAGCAACAGGAAGGAACCGTTTCATGAGCAACGAGATCAAGTGCCCCCATTGCGGCGAGGCGTTCACGGTGGACGAGAGCGGCTACGCCGCCATTTTGAACCAAGTGCGCGACCAGGAGTTCCAACGCGAGGTGGACGCTCGCGTGTCTTTGGCCGAGAAGAGCCGCGAGCAGGAGGTGGCGCTGGCGGTGTCGAAGGCCGAAGAGGCCCTGCGCGCGCAAATCGCCGAGCGCGACGGCGAGCTCGTCAACCTGAAAGCCCAGCTGTCTACCAAGGAGAGCGAGGCGGAGGCGGCGCGCAAGCTGGCCGTGAGCGATGCGATGGCCGCCGAGGCCGAGCGGCTGCGCGCGGTGGAGCGCGAGCGCGACGAGCTGGCCCAGAAGCTGGAGAGCCAGCGCGCGCAAGCCTCTATGGAAACCCAGATCGCGGTGCAGAGGGCCGAGGCTGCGGCCAAGGACGCCCAGGTGGCCGTCGAGCGCGAGCGGGACGAGCTGCGCGGCAAAGTGGAGCGGGCACGTGACGAGCTGGAGGCGCAGAAGACCCGTGCCGAGGCCGAGCTGGCCCGGGCTCAGGCCGAGGCCCAGGCCCAGCTGGCCGAGAAGCTGCGGGCGAAAGACGAGCTCATCGCCGACCGCGAGCGCGAGATCGAGCGCATCCAGGACATGAAGGCGCGCCTTTCCACGAAGATGCTCGGCGAGTCGCTGGAGCAGCACTGCGAGATCGAGTTCAACCGCCTGCGCCCCACGGCCTTCCCGCGCGCCTACTTCGAGAAGGACAACGAGGTGGTGGAGGGCACCAAGGGCGACTTCGTCTTCCGGGACTTCGACGAGGAGGGCAACGAGATCGTCTCCATCATGTTCGAGATGAAGAACGAGGCCGACGACTCCACCCATAGGAAGACCAATGAGTCGCACTTCAAGAAGCTGGACGCCGACCGCCGCAAGAAGGGCTGCGAGTACGCCGTGCTCGTGTCGCTGCTCGAGCCGGACAACGAGCTGTACGCCGCCGGCATCACGGACGTCTCCTACCGCTTCGAGAAGATGTACGTCATCCGTCCGCAGTTCTTCATCCCGCTCATCACGCTTCTGCGCAATGCGGCGCTCTCCTCCATGGAGGCCCGGCGCGAGCTGGCCCTCGTGCGCCAGCAGAACATCGACGTGACGAACTTCGAGGACCAGCTGGCCGACTTCAAGGACAAGTTCGGCCGCAACTACCGGCTCGCCAGCGAGCGCTTCGCCAAGGCCATCGACGAGATAGACAAGTCCATCGACCACTTGCAGAAGATCAAGGAGCACCTGCTGGGGAGTGAGCGCAACCTGCGTTTGGCCAACGACAAGGCGGAGGATCTCACCGTGAAGAAGCTCACCCGCAAGAACCCCACCATGAAGGCCCTGCTCGACGAGGCCCGCGCCGCGAAGGAAGGTGCCGGGACAGATGACGAGACGGCGGAAGCGGCCGATACCGAGGTCGTCGACGACTAGGCCTTCTTCTCCCGCAGCTTGAGGGCGGCGGCGAGGCGGCGGCCCTTGCCGCATTTGGGTTTGGAAAGCGGGCAGCGCTTCTTGCAGCAGGTGCAGTGCGAAAGCGCAAGCGACGCCTTGGCCTTGGCGCAGCCCTTGCAGCCGGCGGCGCCCTTCTCGCCCGCGCAACCGGTGTGCTTCTTCTTGCGGGCCTTCTTTTCGGCCTTCTTGTCGGCGGCGGCCTTCTTCGATTTCTTGTCCTTCATGGTGTTCCTCGTCTTTCGGGGAAGCAGATTTCGTGTTAGCGGACTCTAACATAATCGTGTGGTCTCGACAACCATGAGCGATCTGGTCGGCGAAGGAGGCTTTAAGGTTCAGCTGTACCGAAGATAGTACACTTAATCGCTCGGGGGTCCTTTATTATGGTCGATCATAAGGTTATCGGTCAGGAGGAACCCATGGCAACTGCAGCTCAATCGATCCGCGTCGTAGAGGGCACCACCGTGGCGGGAACGCGCCACGTGCCCGCCATGGCGGCCATTGCGGAAGGCTACGGAAAAGGGGAGCGGTTCGCGCTCGTGCGCGACGCGGCCAACCCCCATGACGGCTGGGCCGTGGAGGTGCGCGATGGCGCCGACCGCCGGATCGGCTACGTCTCCTGCGAGTGCAACGAGTTCGTCGCCCGGCTCATCGACGGCGGCAAGTCCGTGGAGGGGCGCCTCACGGACAAGGAGCAGATCGGCTCGTGGACGCGGCTCGTGATGGAGGTGGTGCTCAATGACTAGCGCCGTCGCGGCCGCGGCTGCCCCTGTTGCAACCGCCCCCGCCGCCCCGGCCCGCGCCGAGGAAGTGGGCTGGACCCAACGCATGGCGAACCTGATGTTCGGCGCGCCCAGCGCGCGGCGGGCCTGCGGGGGCGCCGAGACGAGCTTCACGCCGAAAGTGCTGCGCAACGAGAAGTGGCGCCGTAGGCGCGAGACGGGCTCGGTGTTCGCCGTGGATCGCAAGGGCGTTGCCGGCGCGGGCGGCCTGCCCCGCATCTGGGTGAGCGAGCCGGCGCCCGACGGGGCCGGTCGCACCTTCGTTGCCTCCTACCCCGGTGGCGCCGACTGTGGCGGCTGGCGCGCACTGGAGCTGGCTGAGATCTATTTCAGCGAAGCCTTGGGTCTGCCGGGCGAGGAGCATCGCCGCCGACGCATCGACTGCTACCGCGCGGCCGAGATACTCCTTCTGCATGCCGCGGCCCGGGGCAATATCGGCGCCCATTGCCGTCTCGGCGTCATCTACGAGAGCGATCTGTGCGAGGGGGAGTACTGGGACGGTCTGGCCGATCGGCGCGCGCTGCACAAGGTAGACACCCCTTTCGACGAGCGCGCCTACCTGCACTTCTCCTTCGGCGCCTACCACGGCCACGGCGAGTGCTGCTGGCGTTTGGGTGACTTGGCGGCCGCGGGCCGGGGATGCGATGCCTCGACGGCCCGCGCGTTCTCGCTGTACCGCCGGGCCTTCGATTTGGAGAGCGGGCGCATCGACGAGGACCGGGCATCCACGGGCAACGCCGCCCTGCGCCTGGCCCGGGCCTTCGAGCTGGGGCGCGGCTGCGCCCAGGACTTCCGCCGGGCGCGCACCTGGTATCGGCTGGCGGCCATAAGCTTGGGTGCCGCTTTCGACGGCGGCCAGTGGCACTTCAAGCGCGAGCGCCTCGAGGCGCGCCGCGGCGTCGCTCGCATGGCCCAGGAGATCGCCGGTACCTACTAGGCGCGAGCGGGGTAGCAGACGACGAGAGCCGCCCGGGGAGGTGGCTCTCGATGGTGGTCGGCGCTCACGAGCGGGACTTCAACGGCATGCCCCGACTCCGGTGCCTATTGGCCGAGCGGGTGCGCGTAGGCCTCGGGCAGCTGGGCCGCCAGGGCCTCGTACTCGGCGATGTTGCGGCGCATGAAGTCGTTGAAGTCGTCGTAGTGCTCGCGCAGGGCCCGGGCGAACTTCTCCACGGGCCAGATCTCCGGGGCCTCTTCCAGGCCGCCGTCGCCGTCCACGGTGTGCTCCCATTCGATGATCTCGGCCTTGGCGACCTTAAGATCGTGAGGCAGCCGGCCCTCGCGCTCGAACTTCTCCAAGTCGGGCATCATGTGCTTCTGAATCTCGATGAGCTTGATAATCAGTTCCTGATACGTCATCATGCGCCTCCTGTCGCTTGCGGTTAGGGGAACGGGCTGGCCTTCCGGGGCGCGTCTGCGCCGGGTGTCATCGCGTTCCCTTGTCATGGTAGCCTCGGGAAGAGGCCGTCGACGCTCGACGGCCCACGGGTCACCGCGCGGGCGGCAATCCGTTGCCAAATGCTTACGGAGCCGGTGGCGACGACTCGTCCGGGCCGATTGATTTTCGGCTGCGTGGGGCTATCCGGTGCGAACGCGGTGCCAGCAGAGGGAAGTTCGGGCTGTGGAGGGACATAAAGAGGACACCGAAGCGTCCTGATCGCGTTAGAATGGTCGGAACTGATTTTTCAAGGAGGATGCCCGTGCCGACGACCGTTCCCATCAAGCTCTACCGCACCACCGAGCGTGCGAATGCTGCCGCCAAGGCCGCCGCGACCGAGGCGGGCGCCGGCGCCGCCTTCGGCACGCGCCGCCTTACGGCCGCGGGATTGGTGGAGGAGCTGTGGGAGCTGTGGGGCGATGGGCGCGCGCTCGTCAGGGCCGACGAGCGCCAGGTGCTGATGGCCCGGGCGGCCGCTGGTTGCGGGGCTGCCGAGACACCTGGTGCGCCGTCGGTGCTGGCCGCTTTCGCCGCCGAGCATGCGGCGGCCTTTGCCGAGGGGATCGGACGCGATGGGGATGGCTTGGCCCCCTTGCAGCGCGAGCTCGTCGCGTGCCTCCGCTCCTATTACGACGATCTGTCGGCACGAAACCTCATAGAGCCGGACGCGGCGGCCGCCCGTCTTGCTTCGATGGTCGCTGCCGGCCGGCTTCCCGTCATGGAGGTGGCAGTTCTCGACTTTCTGGATGCCTCAGAGGGGCTTCGGAGCCTCCTTGCGGCTTTGGGCGCCCGTGCGGAGGGCGCGGCCGACCTTGCGACGGTGCCGCCCCTTCCCCGGGACGTGCAGCCGTCCGTACTGATCGCTGCGGGAGCGGCGGCGATGCCGGAGCTTCTGCTTGAGACGATAGCGCGCGATGGGGGCAAAGCGGAGAACACCCTGGTTGTGAGCGCCGATCCCGCGGGATTGCTGCGGGTTTTGGGGGCGTCCTTGGCCGCAGCCGGCTTTCAGGTGGCGTTGCGGGGGGCCGTGCCCTGGGACGCCACGGCTCTCGGGCGTGCCTGGGAATGCGTGCGCCGCTTGGAGGAGGGGAGCCCCCACTGGCTCGCGGCGGCCACCGATTTCGCCTACAACCCGCTCTCGGGCCTCGACGACCGGAAAGCCCGGGAGATCAACGGGCGCTTGAGGGCTGATCGCCTGCTTCTCGCCGAGGACGCCGCCGGTATCCTTGCGGCGGAAAGCCGCTCCTATGAGGCCCTCGTCCGCGTGGTTCGGGCGATGGCCCGCGGAGAGAGCGTTCCGTCCGATGCGCTTGAGGCCCTCTCCGGCATCGTGGGCTCTGCGTTCCCGGGCGCTTTGGAGCGCGCCGTCGAGCGCGCCGCCCTCGACAGGCTCCGCGCCTTGGTGCAGACGGCGGAAGAGCTGGGGGCGTCCTCCCGCGCGCTACTGCCGATGCTCGCGGACGCCACGGTGCGCATCGAGGGCTCGTCGGATGGCGAGGGCCCGGTGTGCGAGATCGCGGGAACGGCGGTGCTGGATTCCCTGGCGCCGAAAAGCTGGGACACGGTCGTCCTGGCGGACGTCAGTGCGCGCACCTTCGGCATCTCCGAGGACCTTTCGGCCCTGGACGGCCTCGCCGAGGCGCTCGGCCTTCCCCGCGAGCCCTCGGCCCTTCGGCGCCAGCGGTCGCGGTTCGCGGCGGCTGGGGGGGCCGCGCGCCGCCGGTTCGTCCTGGGGGTGAGCCGCCGCGACGAGCGGGGGGACGAGTCGTTCCCGTCATTTCTCTTGGAGGAGTTCGCAAGTGCCCAGGCCCAAGCGGAGGCTTCCCGGGCCCTTGTGGAAGGGGACGGGGAGCTGGCGGCCCGGTGGCAGCGCTCCGATGCCGCGCGCCTCGGGCTGCCCGAGCCCTTGGCGACCGAGGCGCGCTGCGCCGGCGAGGGCGCGCTGCCCCAAGTCCTCGGCGTCGCGTTCGGCCCCATTGCCAGCTGCGAGGAGCTTTCCGTGCCGATGCGAGGCCGCTTGCGCACCCTTCCGCTTCTACGCTATCTCGCGCGCACGCCCGAGGGACTGCCCGTGCTGTCCCCCTCGGCTATCGAGCAGTACCTCTCGTGCCCCTACCGCTGGTTCGTGCAGTCCTGCCTTCGACCGGAGGGCCCCGATGAGGAGTTTGGCCCGCGGGAGCTGGGCAATTTCGCCCACGAGGTCTTCGCCCACTTCTACGACGGTCTCGCCGGGGAGGGCGTGCGCCGTGTGAGTGCGGAGAATATCGAGGCCCTGGCGCCCCGGCTCGAGGCGCTCGTGGACGAGCTTGCGCGGGTGCAGTCCGAGCGGCGACTGGGATCGCGCCTCGTCGCGGCCAACCGGGAGGAGCGGCAGCAGCTGGCGCAGCTCAAACGGCAGTTGGTTCGCAGCCTGCGCCTGCAGGCGCAGATGCCCGCCGGCTACGAGCCCGCCCTCTGCGAGCATGCCATCGAGGTTTCCGATGCCGTGGACTACGCCGGCGTGCGCCTGCGGGGCCGCATCGATCGCGTCGATGTCGACGCGGAGCGCGGGCGCTTCGTGATCGTGGATTACAAGGGCGCATCCAAGGGCTACGCATCAGGCCTGAAAGAGGGCGACGAGCCGTCTCTGCCGCAACACGTGCAGGGGCTCATCTACGCCCAGGCGCTTTCGCGCACCGGCTTCGGCCTCGCCTGCGCGGGCGCGCTGTACCTGGGCTACCGCGCGCGCGGCGCGAAGGAGCTTCTGGCCGGCGCCTACGATGGCGCGGCTTACGATGCGGGCGGCCTGTCCTCGAAAAACTCGGAAGTGGCCATGAACTTCTCGGCCTACCTGGATGCCATCGAGGCGTTGGTGGCCGCGCGGCTGGCAGAGCTTTCCGAAGGGGCCATACCTGTGAGCCCGTCCGCGCCGGCTGCCTGCACGTACTGTCCCGCCTACGATTGTCCCGGGAGGCTCGCGTGAATCTCGATAGCTGCAAAGAGGGCCAGCGCCTGACCATCACCACTTTCGATCGACCCCTCATGGTGGCCGCCGGCGCCGGCTCGGGGAAGACGTTCACCCTGACGCGCCGCATCGCCTACGGGCTGCTCGCCGGCGAAGGGAAATCCGGCGGCCTGCGATCTGTCGACGAGGTGCTCGCCATCACCTTCACGGTGAAGGCGGCCGCCGAGCTGCGCGACCGCATCCGCGGGCTTTTGCGCGAGGAAGGCCTGGTCGAGGAGTCGTTGAAGGTGGACGACGCCTGGGTGTGCACCATCGGCTCCATGGCCGCCCGCATCCTGCGCGAGAACGCCTTCGAGGTGGGCATCGATCCCGCGTTCGAGGTGGTCGACGAGGCGGAGGCGAGCTACCTTCGGGCTGAGGCCGTAGAGCAGGTGCTCGCCCACCTCGAGGAGGGCGCCGATCCGCTGCTGCGCGCGGTTGTGGACGAGTTCGGGCTCAAGGGCCGCGGCCCTTTCGACAAGGGGCTTCTTGAATACGCCCAGGAAGTGGTGGCCCGGGTGAGGGCGATGCCCGAGGGGTTCGGCGGCCTGCGGGTGGCGGAGCCGACCGCCGCGCCGGAGCAGCTTATGCGGCTGGTTCTGGAAGCGGCCCGGGAAATCCAGGGCGCGGTGCGGGAATGGGACAAGCCCACCGCCACCGACGAGGCGTTCGCCGCAGCTCTGGAGGAGGGCATCGAGGGGGCCGAGCGATGGCTTGCGGCCGATGCGGGCGAGGGCTTTCTGAGTGCGCGCTTCGATGCGGAGCTGTACCTGGACGTACTTCTGGGCTTTCCGCCCTCTTCGGAGAAGTACCGCGCCAAGAAGCCGGATGCCGAGGCATTCGCCGCCTGGCGCGAGGCCTATGCGGATGTGTTCTCCGAGGCCCGGGCGGCCCTGGGGGCGCGGGTTGCTGCCGCCGCCGTGACGCTCGCGCGCCTAGTGGAGGACGCTTATGCCCGGGCGAAGGGGAGCGGCCGGCTCGATCAGGGAGATTTGCTGCGTCGGTGCCTGGACGCCTTCGCCGAGCACCCCGAGCTCTCGGCGCGCTACCGCGAGCGCTTCAGGGTCATCATGGTCGATGAGTTCCAGGATACCGACAAGCTGCAGGTCGCCGTCATCGGCGCTCTGGCGCAACCGGGCTTCGCCAACGTGTGCACGGTGGGCGACGCGCAGCAGAGCATCTACCGGTTCCGCGGCGCCGACGTGAACGTGTTCTTCGAGTACCGCGACAGGCTGCGGAACCTCTCTCCCGACGCGCAGTTTCCCTCGCTGCCCCACAACTTCCGCAGTCACGGCGACGTCCTGGCGCTCGTGGATGCCATTTTCGGCCAACCCCAGGTGTTCGGTGATGAGTTCCTGCATTTGGAGGCGGCCGGCGCGGTGAACGCGACCGTCGATCCGATGTTTGGCCCCGACGGCCCGGCCCGCATCGCCGTGAGCGTCTTCCAGAACGACGCGAGCCACGCCACCGTGTCATCCGACGAGGCATCGAGGCGCTGCGCTCGCGAGGTGGCCGACCGCTTCGCCCAGCTGAGGGACGCGGGGGCGCGCCCGGGGGAGATGGCTCTGCTGCTGGGCAGCATGACCCGCGCCTCCCTCTATCAGGAGGCGCTGCGCGAGGCGGGTCTCGAGAGCATCGTGGCCGGCGGGTCGGGTTTCGGCCAGAGCCCGGAGGCCCAGCTGGTGGCCCTGTTGTTGCGCGTGGCCGTGAACCGCGACGACACCGAGGCGCTCTACCCGGTGCTGGCCTCCGAGCTGTTCGCGATATCCGACGATGCCCTTCTCGCCCTTGCCACGACGGACGCCTGGGCGGCCGGCGACGAGAGCGGGTACCCCCGCCAGTCCATCGCTCGCGGCTTCTTCGGGCGTGAGGAGGACGGCGCGTTTCCCCTGGGCGCCGATGATCGCGCTGCCCTGGCTTTGACGCGCCGCTGCCTGCGCTCCTTTGTGCGTCATGCGGTGCGGGAGGGCGCGGCGTCGGCCCTGCGGCGTCTCTTCGCGGACAGCGGCCTGGCGGATCGGCTCCAACTTGAAGGAGCCAACGGCATGGCGCGCGCAGGGAACTTCAACAAGGCCTGCGTCATCGTCGAGGGGCTCGAGCGCGACGGCTGCGGCATCGCCGATGTGTCGCGGCGCTATTCCGACTATATCGCCCTGGCCAAGGAGGCGCCCGGCGCACTGACGTGCCTCGATGCCGACTTCGTGCGCATCATGACCGTGCATACCTCCAAGGGCCTGGAGTTTCCCCATGTGGCTGTGGCAGAGTTGAAGGACGGCTATCCGGGGGGTAGCGCGCCCTCCTTCTTCGTCGAGAACATCGGCGAGGCCACCTATGTGGCTGCGGCTTGGATGCCCCATGGCTCGTGGGACAAGACGGCGGCGAAGCTGCGCAGCTGGGCACGGGCGCTGGACGAGGAGGGTCCCGCGGTGCCGATGGAAGAGCCGGCCGAGGCCGAGCGCGCTTTCTGCACGCTGCCGGCGGCGCGGTTTGGCGCGGCACTGGCAACCTATTCCGCCGTCCAGGAGCGCGAGGAGGCGCGGCGCCTCATGTACGTTGCCCTCACGCGCGCGAGCCGCTCGTTGCAGCTGGTCATGAGGGTGAGCGCGAAACCCGAGGACGGCTACGGGGACACCTGGGTGACCGGCGACGTCTTCGATGCGCTCGGATGGCCCATGGGCGAGGGTGCCAGTATCTCCATGGTGGACTTCGGCGGCCGCGCACCGGCCAGAGTGACGGCAGAGCGGCTACTCGTCGAGATGCAAGACGATGAGATGGGCGAGGGCGAGGGAGCTCTTGCCGGCGAAGAAAAAGTGGAGGACCGAGGATCCGACGGGGCGCGGGGCCAACGGGCCGACGAGGGGATCGTCTCCGAAACTGCGGCGACGGACATTTCCCCTGTCTTTCTGGTTCCGCTGCGCGAGCACCCCGAGGATCCGGTGCTCGTTCCGCGCAACTTCGCGCGCGAGGGGCTCTACTCCTACACGTCGCTTTCCGGCGCGCACCCCCACAGCGACGAGGCGGCCGTCGATACCGACGAGGGCTTAGTGCTTGTCGACTCGGAAGGAGCTGCGGTCGCCTCCGAATACCGCGCTTCAACTGACAGGGGCGCGCTTCCCGGCTCCGAGAGTGCGACGGCCCTGGGCACGGCATTCCACCGCCTGGCCCAGCAGGCCATCGAGCTGAGCGAGCGCGGGGCGCTCTTCTGCCCGGGCGAGGCGGCCATCGAGGCCCAAATTCAGAAAGAGAGCCTTTCGGCCGGTCAGCAGGAACGGCTGTACAGGGCGCTGACCCGCTGGCTCGGAAGCGACGAGGCCGTCCGTTTCGCCTCCTATGAGCACCGCCGCGCCGAGGTGCCCTTTACCGTGGCCTTGGGCGGCTTCTTCCTGGAAGGCGAGATCGACGGCCTCGCCGACAACGGCGACGGCGCGGCCTTCCTCATCGACTACAAGACCGGCGGCCGCGACGACGAGACGCCCGAGCAGCTCGACGAGAAGCACCGTCTCCAGGCGAGCTGCTACGCCTATGCGCTCATGCGCGCGGGCTACGAGTCGGTGGAGGCCCACTTCCTGCGCATCGAGCGCCCCGGCACCGATAACCCGCGTGATCCGCAGATCGTTCCGTACCATTTCGAGAAAACCGACCTGCCCGCCCTGGAAGCGCTTATAATCGCCAAGCAGCGCGAAGCAAGCGTTTGAGGTCATCCGTTCCTTAACGGCCGCAACCCCATCCGTAGGGGGCGACCTTGGTCGCCCCTCGGCGGCAGGCCCATCTGTGGAACGGAATTGGAAGAGCTTCGAGGCTGCGAAGGGGCGATCAAGGTCGCCCTCTACGATGAAGGATAGATAGGAGGCCGTCATGGCCCGTGAGCATACCGGAACCAATCGCGAGCGCAGCGAGTATTACGGGGCGCTGCAGGATGTCGTGGACGCGCTGTTCGCCCAATACGGCGACTTGGACCCCGCTATCGCCGAGGCCGTCGGCGCCAAGGTGCGCCGGCTCGATGTGGTGGTGGCTGCCGAGGCGGCCGACTTGCCTGACGAGCTTCTGCGCATCGTCACGCTGCTCCCGCCTGGCGACTACACGCGCCAGCGCCTGTGCACCCAGCTGAACAGCGCCATCGTCGGCCACGCTTGGGGCCAGGTCTACGGTACGGTGGAGTAGCGCGCGGTGACTGCCGTTCTTCCTAAAGAACGAGGCGAGGCTGAGCCGGTACGTAAAGAGGCCCGCGATCGCTCGCGGGCCTCATCTGGCATTCGGTAAGAGCAGCGGCTTAGAAGCGCAGCGACAGGCAGGACAGGCCGCCGTCCACCTTGCGGTATTCGGAGGTGTCCACCACCAGCGTCTTGTAGCCGAGGTCCTGCACCGCTTTCAGCACCGTGGGGTAGCCCTCGGGCACGATGACGGTGCCGTTGACCCAGATGCAGTTGGCGCCGTAGGCCTCGTCCTCGGGCACGACCACCTTGTTGTACTGGGCGAAATCCGGCTTCTCGATAAACTCGCCGGAAACGAGCATATTGCCGTCCTCCAGGTAGTTCACGCCGGTCTTCAGGTGCAGCACCTCCTCCAGCGGCACCTCGGAGCCCTCGAGCCCCCAGCCCTCGAGGATCTCGATGAACTGGCGGATGCCCTCCTCGTTGGTGCGAGCGGAACGACCCACGTAGAAGTGGTCGCCCACCATCATGACGTCGCCGCCGTCCAGCGTGCCCGGCGCGACGATGTGCTTGACGTGCTCGTCGTCGAAGAACTGGCGGATGGTCGGCTCGATCTCGTCCTTCTCGCCGTTGCGGGAATCGGCGCCGGGGTTGGTGATGATGGCGCCGCAGCGCGTGATAACCGCGGGGTCCTCCACGAAGCATGAGTCTGGGTATTCCTCCAGCGCCGGCAGCTCGGTCACTTCCACGCCGCATTGCTTCAGGGCGGCGATGTAGTCGTCGTGCTCCTCCACGGCGCGCTCGTAGATGGGCTGGCCCAGCTCCGGGGCGCTCGTGATGCCGTTGCACAGAGACTTGCCCGGCTTGCGGACGATGACGTTGGTGAACTTGGTCATAGAGACTCCTTGTCCTCGCTTGCGCGTTTTCGCGTGAGAACAGTGTAGCGCTGACGAGGCGTCAATGGCGCACTATCTTTGAGGAAGTCTTCCATAAAACAGGACGCGCCGGGTCGGGCCCTGGCGCGTCCTGTGCTTCGTCTGTTGCAGCCGCCTAGCCCTCTTCGCGCTCCAAGATGAGGTCGCCGAGGAAGCGAATGATGTCGTCGGACTCGAACATCGGCACGCCGTCCACGATAAGGCACGGCACCTGGCCCTTGCCGGCGATGCGGATGAGGTCGTCTTTCACGCCCGGCTCCAGGGTGTCGCGCATGGGCATGGCGATATCCTCCTGCTCCATGAAGGCGAGTACCTTGTGGCAGAAGGGGCAGGTAGGCTTGTAATAGAGAACCATGTTGTCGAAGTACATGAGGCTTCCTTTCCTCAGGACAAAAACTTTTCGTTTTTTGGTCACAAAATCGAGTTTTGAATTCGAGAATATGTTAAATGCTCTCCGACGCGCCCGAATTGGCGCTTGAAACTGGTTAATCGACTGTTGGAATTAACGAAAAACGAGCAATTCCAAGATAGGGAAAGAGCAAAACTCGATTTTGTGACCATTTTCGGCAAAATCTTTGCAAGGTCGTGAGGTCTTCGCCTCCGAACCGCTCGGCTCTTATGTTGAGGGCGCGACTCGCATATGGGGTTACAATGGCCGGGTAACTGACGGCTGCCCGGGGCGTATCGCCTGTGGGACGCGTGGGCGCACCACCGCAGACGCTTCGGGCGCGTGATGAAGGAGAATCGCCTCATGGCTAGGGTCTACAACTTTTCCGCCGGTCCTGCTGTGCTTCCCGAGGAGGTGCTGCGCCAGGCGGCCGCCGAGATGCTTGACTACGACGGCACCGGCATGTCCGTCATGGAGATGAGCCATCGCTCCAAGCCCTTCGCGAACATCATCGAGACGGCTGAGGCCGACCTGCGCGAGCTTCTGCAGATTCCCGACAACTACCAGGTGCTTTTCCTGCAGGGCGGCGCCACCCAGCAGTTCGCGGCCGTCCCGATGAACCTCATGCAGAACAAGAAGGCCGACTACATCGTGTCCGGCTCCTGGTCGAAGAAGGCCTGGAAAGAGGCGAAGCTCTACGGCGAGGCGCGCTGCGTGGCCTCTTCCGAGGACGAGAACTTCTCCTACGTGCCCGACGTGGCCGGCCTCGAGTTCGACCCTGAGGCCGACTACGTGTACATCTGCCAGAACGAGACCATCTACGGCACCACGTACCACACGCTGCCCGAGACCGGTGACATTCCGCTGGTCACTGATGTGAGCTCGATGTTCCTCTCCGAGCCCATGGACGTGTCGAAGTTCGGTCTCATCTACGGCGGCGTGCAGAAGAACATAGGCCCCGCCGGCGTGACCATCGTCATCGTGCGCGACGATCTGGTGCGCGAGGAAGTGCTGCCCTTCACGCCCACCATCATGCGCTACACCACCCAGGCGAAGGCGAAGTCGCTGTCGAACACCCCGCCGGCCTACGGCATCTACATCTGCGGCCTTGTGTTCAAGTGGCTGAAGGAGATGGGCGGCCTGTCCGCTATGGCCGAGCGCAACAAGGAGAAGGCCGCCATCCTCTACGATTACCTCGATCAGAGCAAGCTGTTCCGCGGCACCGCCCGCAAGGAGGATCGCTCGCTCATGAACGTGCCCTTCGTCACGGGCTCCGATGAGCTGGATGCGCTGTTCGTGGCCGAGGCGAAGTCCCATGGCATCGAGTCCATCAAGGGCCACCGCTCCGTGGGCGGCATGCGCGCGAGCATCTACAACGCCATGCCGAAGGCCGGTGTCGAGGCGCTCGTCGCCTTCATGGCCGAGTTCGAGAAGAACAACGGCTAGCGAGCAGGCAAAAAGGGGAGGCGGCGGCCTCCCTGCGACAAGACAGAGGCCCGGCGAGGGCGACGAATGCGGAAGGTGGCGCTCATGACGAAAAAGATCCTGGTCACGGAAGACTTGGTGCAGGAAGGCATCGATTCGCTCACCGAGCACGGCTACGAGGTGGACAAGCTCATCGATCCCACGCCCGAAGAGCTCGCCTCCGCCATCGCGCCCTACGACGCGCTCATCGTGCATCCGAACACGGTGGTCGACGCGGCTCTGCTGGACGCCGCCGAGAACCTGAAGATCATCGGGCGCGCGGGTGTGACCGTGGACAACATCGACATCGAGGCCGCCTCCGAGCGCGGCGTCATCGTGTGCAACGCGCCGAACTCGAACGTCATCTCGGCCGCCGAGCATACTATGGCGCTCCTGCTCGCCGCCGCTCGCCACATTCCCGAGGCGAGCGCCTCCATGCACGCGGGCCAGTGGCGCCGTCCCGACTTCATGGGCAGCGAGCTGTTTGGCAAGACGCTCGCCATCTTCGGCCTGGGCCGGGTGGGGGGTCTTGTGGCGGAGCGGGCCGCGGCCTTCGGCATGAACCTCATCGGGCACGACCCCTACTGCTCGCCGGAGCGCGCCCTGCATCTGGGCGTCACCCTCTACGACGACATGGCGCCGGTGCTCGCCCAGGCCGACTTCATCACGGTGCACCTGCCCCGCACGGTGGGTACCCTGGGCATGTTCGGCGCCGACGAGTTCGCTGCCATGAAGGACGGTGTCGTGCTCGTGAACGCTGCCCGCGGCGGCATCTTCAACATGGACGCCCTGGCCGATTTCGTGGCCGCCGGCAAGATCGCCGCGGTGGCCGTGGACTCCTTCGAGGCCGAGCCCTGCACCGACTCGCCCTTGCACGAGTTCGAAAACGCCATTCTGACGCCCCATCTGTCGCCTATGACCCACGAGGCCCAGCGGCGCGCCTCCACCCAGATCGCCGAGTACGTGGAAGCGGGCCTGGAGGGCGGTATGGTGGCCACGGCGGTGAACCTGTCGCCCTTGCCCCCGGAGGTCTTCGATGCCATCGGTCCCTACGTGCACGCCTGCAAGATGATGGGATCGATGGCCAGCCAGATCCTCGGGCATACGCCGAAGAGCCTGAAGGTGGAGCTGGCCGGCGGCTTGGCGGATGCCGACCCGGCGCCGCTGCTCGCGGCGGTGCTCGACGGCGGCCTGTCCTACCGGCGCCTCGGGGCCTTCTCGGCGGCCAACGCCGAGTCGGTGGCCTCCCAGCATGGCATTTCCGTTACCACCGCCTCGGCGCGCGATGCCGGCGAGTACGCCTCCTCGGTGCGCATCGTGGCCGATGAGGTGGAGGTGGCGGCGACCCTGTTCGGCACCGAGCACACGCCCCGCATCATCTCGCTCATGGGCTACAAGATCGACATCGCGCCGGCGACCACGTCGCTTGTGTTCGAGTACGTGGACGCCCCCGGCCGCATCGGCGTCATCGGCACCATTCTGGGCGATGCCGCGGCCAACATCACCACCATGCAGATCGGCACCAGGCCGGAGGAGTCCTGCGCGCTCGTGTACATGAATGTCGAGGGGGACGTGTCCGAAGCGGTGCTCGACCGCCTGCGCGGGGCCATCGATCTGCGCAACCTGTGGAAGATCACCCTGTAGCGGCCATCGACGGCTCCGATGTCGGGCTATAGAAAGATTTAACCGTGTCCAGCGGCGCCTTTTAACGGGGGTGCCGCTGGTTTTTGTTATGATGCTTTCGGTCAACTATGTCCGCGTCTCAGGCGCGAACTGTCGGAAGAAGAAAAGAAGAAAGAAGGATGGCATGACACGCAAGATCGACATCTTCGATACCACGCTGCGCGACGGCGAGCAATCGCCGGGCGCTTCCATGAACACGGAGGAGAAGCTCGTCATCGCCCGCCAGCTTCTTCGTCTGAACGTCGATGTCATCGAGGCCGGCTTTCCCATCTCCAGTCCCGGCGACTTCGAGTCGGTGCGCCGCATCTCCGAGCTGGCCGGCGACGCGGCCGTGGTGTGCGCGCTGACCCGCGCCGTGGACAAGGACATCGACTCGGCGGCCGATGCGCTGAAGTTCGCGAAGCGTCCCCGCATCCACACCGGCATCGGCGTGTCCCCCTCGCACATGCGCGACAAGCTGCGCATCACCGAGGACGAGTGCATCGAACGAGCGGTGCATGCCGTCAGCTACGCCAAGAAGTACGTGGAAGACGTGCAGTTCTACGCCGAGGACGCGGGCCGGTCGGATTTCGCGTTCCTCGCACGGGTCATCGAGGCGGTCATCAAGGCGGGGGCCACGGTGGTGAACATCCCGGACACCACGGGCTACTCGCTGCCGGAGGACTTCGGCGCGCGCATCAAGTACCTCATGGACAACGTGGCCGGCATCGACGATGTCACCGTGTCGGTGCACTGCCACAACGACTTGGGCATGGCCACGGCGCTGTCGCTGGCCGGCGTGCGCAACGGGGCCACGCAGATCGAGTGCACCATCAACGGCCTCGGCGAGCGCGCGGGCAACACGGCCATGGAGGAAGTGGTCATGGCCATGCGCATGCACGGCGAGGAGCTCGATGCGCACACCGACATCAACACCCGCGAGTTCATCAAGGCGAGCCGCTTGGTCAGCTCCATCACCGGCATGAACGTGCAGGCCAACAAGGCCATCGTGGGCGCCAACGCCTTCGCCCATTCCTCGGGCATCCACCAGGACGGCGTGCTGAAGAAGCGCGACACCTACGAGATCATCGATCCGGCCGAGGTGGGCGTGGGCCAGAGCCAGATCGTGCTGACGGCCCGCAGCGGACATGCGGCCTTGAAGCACCGCCTGGAGGAACTCGGCTACGAGTACGAGGGCGAGGAGCTCGACCGCCTCTACAACGCCTTCCTCGATGTGGCCGACAAGAAGAAGGAAGTCTACGACGAGGATCTGGAAGCGCTCGTGAACGAGCGCGATCGCGAGGAGTGCGCCATCTACACGCTGGAGGGCGTGCAGGTCAGCTGCGGCTTCCCCTTGAAGCCCACGGCCACGGTGACCCTGCGCGGGCCCGAGGGCGACGTGCGGACGGTGTGCGATTGGGGCGCCGGCCCGATCGATGCGGTGTACAAGGCCATCGATCAGATCGTGCAGGTCGACAACGACCTGTCCGAGTTCGCCGTGAACGCCGTGACCCGCGGCATCGACGCGCTCGGCGAGGTGACCGTGCGCGTGAAGGCCGCCGGTGGCGAGGTGTACGTGGGCCGCGGGGCCGATGGCGACATCATCGTCAGCTCGGCGAAGGCCTACTTGAATGCGCTCAACCGACTGCTCGCCGAGAAGCGCTAAAGGAGGCCTCTTCTCTAAGGGCGTTGCCGAAGAGCGTGCCTGGCGTTACGTTCACCGAAGCCGATGGGACATCTCATCGGCTTCTTTATTTCCCTTTTCCGTCCTCAAGTAAAATAGTGCGATATCGAATTTCAAGGAGGCACGTTATGGCTGAGGACAACAAGCTCGGGCGCAAGATCACCACGCTGCGCGAGGCGCATCATCTGACCTGCCAGGATCTGGCCGATCGTTGCGGTTGCGACGTGACGGTCATCGAGAAGCTGGAGGCCGGCGAGGTGCCGCCGTCCCTGGCGCCGCTGATCAAGCTCACCCGCGCCCTCGGCGTGCGCCTGGGCACCCTCATGGATGACGACGAGACCTACGGGCCCGCCTACATCAGCACCGATCAGATGGAGGAAGTGGAGCGCGTGAAATCGCTCCAGACCGCCAAGGACGCCGGCGACCTGTCCTACTTCAGCCTGGCGGCGGGCCGTCCCTCCCGTCATATGGACCCGTTCATCATCACCGTGAGCCCCACCGGCGAGGCCACGCACAAGCTGGATTCCCATGAAGGGGAGGAGTGGCTCTACGGCATGGAGGGTGAGATCGAGATCGAGTACGGCAATGAGACCTACGTGCTCGGCCCCGGCGAGTCCATCTACTACGATTCCATCGTGCCCCACCAGGTGCGCGCCCATAATGGGCAAAACGCTAAATTCTTGGCCTGTGTTTACACGCCGTTCTAAGCGGGGGAGGGATCTATGACCGAAGAGAACAAGACCACTGACGCTCCCGTTCCCGGGTCTCCCGATTATCCGCTGCACTCGGAGCTGACCATCGGCGCCTATCTGAAGCAGCAGGTGGCGATCGATCCCGATCACGAGTTCGTCGTGTACCCGGACCGCGACCTGCGCTGGACCTACAAGGACTTCGACGAGCGCACCGATGCCTTGGCCAAGGGCCTCTTGGCCATCGGCATGAAGCCGGGCGACCACTTGGGCGTGTGGGCGCGCAACATCCCCGATTGGCTCACCTTCATGTACGCCTCGGCGAAGATCGGCGTGGTCATGGTCACGGTGAACCCGGTGTACAAGTCCCACGAGCTCGACTACGTGCTGAAGCAGTCGGACATGAAGGCGCTTTGCGTGATCGACGCCTACCGCGATGTGGACTACCTGCAGATCATCCGCGATCTGGTGCCCGAGTCGCTGAACGTGCAGCGCGGCTTCCTCCATTCCGAGGCGTACCCCTTCCTGGAGAACCTCATCTACATGGGACCCGAGAAGCACCGCGGCTTCTACAGCGTACCCGAGCTTCTGCTGCTCGGCCAGCACAAGCCCGACAGCTCCCTGGAATGGGCCCAGGGCCAGTTCGACAACAACGACGTGGTCATGATGCAGTACACGAGCGGCACCACGGGCTTCCCCAAGGGCGTCATGCTCACCCATCGCAACATCCTGAACAACGGCTTCTACATCGGCGAGGGCCAAAAGCTCGGTGCCGAAGACCGTGTGTGCCTGCCGGTGCCGTTCTTCCACTGCTTCGGCTGCGTGCTGGGGGTCATGGCCTGCCTCACCCACCGCTGCACCATGCTCATCGTTGAGGAGTTCAATGCCGAGCTGGTGCTTCAGGCCCTCGACAAGGAGAAGGCGACGGCGGTCTACGGCGTGCCCACCATGTTCATCGCCGAGCTGAACCATCCGGACTTCGACTCCTTCGACTTGTCGCACCTGCGCACGGGCATCATGGCCGGCAGCCCCTGCCCGCCGGAGACCATGCGCGAGGTCATGGAGCGCATGAACATGCGGGACGTGACCATCTGCTACGGCCTCACCGAGACGAGCCCGGTGTTCACCCAGACCTCGGTGGACGATGACATTCCCCACAAGTGCGAGACCGTGGGCCGGGCCCATCCGCCGGTGGAAGTGCGCGTGCTCGATGTGAACGACGGCCACATCTGCGAGCCGGGGGAGCACGGGGAGCTGTGCTGCAAGGGCTACAACGTCATGAAGGGCTACTACAAGATGCCCGAGGAGACGGCCAAGGCCATCGATAAGAACGGCTTTCTGCACTCCGGCGACATGGGCACCGTGGACGAGGACGGGTATTTCCGCGTCACGGGCCGCATCAAGGACATGATCATCCGCGGCGGCGAGAACATCTACCCGCTCGAGGTGGAGAACTTCCTGCTCACCATGCCCGGCGTGCTGGACGCCCAGGTGGTGGGCATCCCCGACGCGAAGCTCGGCGAGATCGTCGGCGCGTTCATCCGGGTGCGCCCCGGCTTCGAGGATATGACCGAGGACGACGTGCGCGCCTACGCCATCCCGCGCATCGCCCGCTACAAGGTGCCCAAGCGCGTCTTCTTCGTGGGCGATTTCCCCATGACCCCCTCCATGAAGGTGCAGAAGTTCAAGCTCCGCGAGATGGCCGAAGAGCTGGTAAAATCCGGGCAGTAAGGAAGTTCCCGAACGGTTCGGAGGGCTCCGTTTCTCTATGCGAGCTCGCACCGATTCGGGGATGATTTCGTAGGGGGCGACCTCGGTCGCCCCTCCTCGAGCGAGGTTGCTCCACCAGCAGAGGGCTGACCGAGGTCAGCCCCTACGAGACGGCTTCCGCTACGAGAACCTTCCCATGGGGTTCATGCGCTGGTGCTCGATGTAGAACACTCTCACTTCGTCGGCATCGTAGTCGATCACGTAATAGATGGTGAAGGGGGTGTCGGGAATGGCGATCCACCGGCACGGAACCGAGAGGCGCGCCGCATCGTAGACGGGGTCGTACTCGCGGCCCATTTCCGGGAAGAGCGCGAGCATGTCCCTTTGGCGATCGATGGCGAGCGCCACCCGCTCACTGAAAACGTTCTCCAGGATGAACGTGCGCACAGAGTCCGTGAAGAGAACGCGCATGCCTTCGGCGGCCATCACTCCCAGCCCCTGAGTGCCCGCAGCTCGTCCATGACGTCCTGGGCGTCGTGAAGCTTGCCCTCCTGCATTTCCTGGATGCCTTTGAGCATGCCGCGGTAGGTGCGCATTTCCTGCTCGTAAATCTCGTTGCGGAAGGCCATGGCGGCATCGAAGGCGGCCGAGTCCATCACCACGACGCAAGCCGAGCCGTTGCGCGTGAGGTACAAGGGCTCGCCCGAGTGGCTGAGATCCTCGATGAGGGCGTTCTGGTTCCGGTTGAATTCGGACAGTGGCTTGATCTGCGGCATAGTAACCTCCTAAGAATTTGCTGTAAATATACAGTGAATAAGCAGAATTGGCAATGCCTCATCTTGTGTGCTATGGATTTGTCACGAAAGGTTATCGCATTATCCCGTAGGGGGCGACCTTGGTCGCCCCTCCTCAAGTGGGGTCGACTCGCCAGGGGAGGGCTGACCAAGGTCAGCCCCTACGGAGGGATCGGTTCCTGCCTATCGAGTCGTGCTCTAGAAATCTGAGCGCTGCATGTTCAGGTAGTTCAGAAGCTCACTGCGCTTGTGGATCTGCATCTTGTCGTAGATGTGGCGGATGTGGGTGTTTACGGTGTAAGGGGAGATGACGAGCTTTTCCGCCATGGAGTTGGTCGTGTGTCCGCGCGCGATGAGCAGCAGGATCTCCGCTTCGCGGGCCGACAGGCCGAACTCGGCTGCCGCTTCGGCGCAGATCTCCTCCACCTCGTTTCGCGTGGGCGGCGCAGCGGTGAGGGCCACGATGCTGAACTCCATGCGCACGAGCGGCACGAGCACGACGGCGAGCAGGCACATGAAGGCCAGGCAGGTCGGCGGTGTGAGGGCCTGGGTCACTGGCACTGCCATACTCTCGTACCACAGCGCCAGCGAGTTGCCCGCGGCGAGCCCCAGGCGCACGAAGCCGCCGGCCATGGCGAAAGTGAGCGCCGGGGTCGCGTAGCCTTTGGTGGTGAGGATGCCGAAGTACATGATGAGCAGCACTTCGAAGAGCGATTGCACGCCGATGCCGACGATGAAGGCGGGGAAGTAAGCGAACGTCGAGGAGAGGAACAGCGAGAAGCCCACCATGATGGCGATGAGCAGGGCCGGGTAGATCTTGAAGATGTTGAGGCGGTTGCGCGACAGCGTGTAGATGCCGGCGATGACGAGAATGAACAGAGCCCCGCCCAAAATGCCGAATGTGAAGGAGTCCTCGCCGGTGGGCAGCACTTCCCATGGGATGATGCAGCTGAGGAAATAGCAGGCGGCGCAGGCGAGCAGCGTGACGAAGCCAACGCCGAGCATGTTCTTGAAGCCGCTGCTTGTAGCGCTGCGCGGCAGGAGTACGGGAAAGGCGCGCTTTTCGTCCTTGCGGGCGAAGGCCAGAAGGGCTCCCGATGCCAGGGGGAGCAGGGCCGCCGCCGGCGCCGTTATCATCGGAGGCAGGAGCGAGGCGACGAACACGCACAGGAACAGCGTGATGCCGAAGACCGTGCCGATGTGGTTGATAGTGAAGTTCGCCTTCACGCAGGCGTAGCGCTCTCCCCAGAGTATCCAGAGCGTGGCCTCGGAGACGCTGAGGATGATGATCGCGACGAGGTAGAGGCCTGCGGGCGCGAGATGGAAGGGAAAAAATCCCAGGGCCACCGTGCCCGAAGAAGCCGCAATCATCGCCGCCGGCAAGACGATCGGGTGGTCGCTTAAGTGACGCTTTCGGCCGAGAAGCCCCGCCAGAATGAAGAGGAACACCGCCGTTAGCAGGAGGCTCGCTACCCAGCTGAGCGTCACGCTCTTGTCGAGCAGCTGGGTGTGGAAGAAGAAGTTCGGCACAAACCAAAGTACGTAGTGCCAGGCGAGCAGCAGGGCAAAGCCCACGTATTTCAACAAGGGCCTATCGAAGAGGGCGGAGGGGGCGAGTCCTTCTCTAGCGTCTGACGACTCGAATTCGGCGCGGCTTGCTTCCATAGGTGCTCTCCCCTTTGTCATCCCGCAGGTTGCGGTGTCGTTCGACCCTCTAGCTGATGTAGCGTCGATCATGGCGCTACGGTATCAAATCCGAGCGCTAAGTGTAAAGATCGTCAATGAAAAATGGGATCGCAAGTTTTTGAGTACTTCGCTTTTCGCAGGGGTTTTGCGATGCCTTTCAGGCTCTTTCGACGGGAATCGTCACCTCGCAAGAAAATGCGTAACCTCCCTTTCCTCTTTCGCGTGCGATGGCGTGCCGCCCCTCGAGCGGCAGAATGCATTCCAGATCGATCGATTGCGCGGAATTGTCTCGCGCAGGGCAAGCGGTCCGGCGGGAAGGCCGGGCCGAATCGGAGAGAAAGGAAGCTTTGCCATGTCGTTGCTTGCAAAGGGCAAAGGGGAAGTGACGTACAAGGATCTCACGTCGCTTCACAAGTGGGCACTCGTCGTGCTCATCTCCATGGGCTCGTCCATCATCTACGCGCCCATGTACCTTAAGAATGTGTTCTACGATCCGCTGATGCAGGCGCTCGGCTGCACGAACGCCGATCTGGGGCTTATGGTGTCGGCCTACGGCATCGCGGCCATGATCTGCTATCTGCCCTCCGGTATCGTGGCCGACAAGTTCCGCATGCGCACGCTGGCCACCGTGGGCTTCCTCGCCACGGCGGTGCTCGTGGGCATCTACGCCATGCTGCCGTCGGTGGAGATCTGCCTCGTGCTGTTCGTAGCCATGGGCATCACCTCCATCCTCGTGTGGTGGGGCACCCGCTTCAAGGTGATCCGCCTGTGCTGCGAGGAGGACGAGTACGCCTCGAAGATCGGCATCAGCTACTCCATCTACGGCGTGACCGGACTGGTCATCGGCCTCATCAACGCCGGCATCATCGCCGCCATCGCCAATGTCGCCCAGGGCGTGCAGGTCATGCTCATCTTCCTGGCCGTGGTCATCGCCGTGCTCGGTGTGGCCTCCATCTTCCTCATCCCCGACTTCAAGGGCGAGATCGACAAGAACGCCAAGCTGTTCAGCCTGAAGGAGGCCGTCGAGGCCATCAAGCACCCCGGCGTCATCTGGGCCTGCGTCGCCTACTTCTGCGTCTACGCCGTGTACCAGGGCGCTACCTATACCACGCCCTACCTCACCCAGTGCTTCAACGCCGACGGCAATCTCGTGAACGTCGTGGGCCTCATCCGCACCTACGGCATCGGCCTCATCGCCGGCCCTGTGGTCGGTTGGCTGGCCACGAAGCTGAAGAGCCCCTCCAAGGTCATCCTGGGCGCCTTCATCCTGTCCATCGCGGTGCTGCTCGGCTTCATCGTCTTCCCGCATGATCCGGGCGCGGCCATGGTCGCCGCCATCCTGGTCGTCGTGTTCGGGTTCACCACCTACGGCGCCTTCTCCATCGGAAGCTCTCCGCTCTCGGAGATCAAGATCCCCATGCGCATCTTCGGCACGGCCGCCGGCGTGCTGTCCGTGGTCGGCTTCATGCCCGACGTGTTCATCCACACCTGGTACGGCGGCCTCATCGACGCCCAGGGCATCGATGCCTACACGAGCATCTTCGGTTTCGAGATCATGTTCGGCGTCATCGGCTGCATCTGCCTCGTCATGTTGCTCCGCACCATCAAGAAGCACTTCGGCGCCGAGTCCGTCGATAAGACCGAGGAGGCCGAGGCGACCGAGATCGCCGGCGGCGAGGCCACCATCTAGCGACGCGAGGAAATCGGAAAGACCGCAGGATTCGGGAAAGGACAAGGAGATCCTATTATGCCGAACAAGATTGACGTGCTCGCCCGCATCAGCCCGCAGATGGCCGCCGTCCTCGCGAAGGAGGACGAGCTGGCCGGGGACGCCAACGACACAAGCGCCGGCTTCGCTCAGATGCGCGAGAACTACGTGGCCGGCCGCGCCTGGTGGAACGAGGGAGCCCCTGAGATGGATCGTGTGGTCGACGATGCGGTGGAAGGCTCCTTCGGCGCCATCGGCGTGCGGCGCTACTACCCCTGCGAAATCGCCGAGGGCGCGACGGCGCCGGCCATCGTCTACGTCCACGGCGGCGGGTTCGTCCTCGGCAACTTGGACACCCACGACCGCATCTGCCGCATCTTGGCGAAGCGCGCCGGCGTGCCGGTGGTGGCCGTGGATTACCGGCTGTCCCCGGAGGCGAAGTACCCCTCCGCCGTGCGCGAGGCGGCGGCGGTGGCCGCGCACCTGCACGAGGCGGGGAAGGCCTGGGGCATCGACGGCGACCGCCTGGCCTTTGCCGGCGACTCCGGCGGCGCGCACCTGGGCCTGGCCGCCACGCTGTATCTGCGCGAGGAGATGGGCGGCGCCGACTTCGTGAAGTGCCTGCTTCTGTTCTACGGGTGGTTCGGCCTGACCGACTCTTCCTCCATGCGGCTCCTGGGCGGTCCGTGGGACGGCCTCACCGAGGAGGACTGGCAGTTCTACCTGAACCTGTACGCCGAGGATCCCGCGGCCCTTGCGGCGGAGCCCTACGCGAACCTGTTTTTGAACGACCTGACCCATGATGTGCCTGCTTGCTACATCGCCGCCGCCGAGTTTGACCCGCTGCGCGACGACTCGGCCACCCTGGCCGCCATCTGCGAGCAGTACGGCACCCCCTTCCGCTTCGAGCTGTTCGAGGGCGTTATCCACGCCTTCTTGCACTACACCAAGATGCTCGATGCGGCCAACGACGTGCTGGAACACGGCGCCACCTTTTACCGCGAGACCTTGGGCCTCGCCTAGTTATTGGCAATCCGGGGGCGCGCAGGGCGCGTTCCCTTTGCAAAGCACCCTTTGAAAGGAGACAGAAGAATGGACTTCAAACTCACCGACGAGCAGGAGCTTATCGTCGACAGCTACCGCGAGTACATGGAGAGCGAGAACTGGGAGACCTACTTCCACGAGTGCGACGAGAAGCACGTCTACCCCCTGCGCTGGGTGGCGGGCCTGTGCGAGCTGGGCTTCGACCAGATCATGCTGCCCGAGTCCCACGGCGGCCTGGGCCTGGAGCAGCCCTGCGTGACGCTGATGGCCGTTTACGAGGTGCTCGGCCGCTACGGTGCGCCCACCTACGTGCTCTACCAGCTGCCCAGCTTCGAGACCATTATCCGCGAGGGAACCCAAGAGCAGATCGACGCCGTCATGAGCACGCTCGGCTCCGGCGAGCAGATCTGGAACTCCGCCTGCACCGAGCCGGGCGCAGGCTCGGATGTGGGGGCGCTGGCCACCACGTACAAGCGCGAGAACGGCAAAATCTACCTGAACGGCACCAAGACCTTCATCACCTCGTCCGCCGGCGTGAAGTACCTGGTCATCATGGCCAAGAACGCCGATGACGAGTCGCAGTTCACCGAATTCTTCGTCGATATGTCCAAGCCGGGCGTGAAGCTCTCCCCGCTGCCGAAGCTGGGGCTTCGCATGGACAGCTGCTGCGAGGTGTACCTGGACAACGTGGAGCTGGAGGAGTCCGACATCTTCGGCAAGGAGGGCAACGGATTTATGCGCGGCGTGTCCGACTTCAACTTCGAGCGTTGGCTCGTGGGCGCCTGCGACTACGGCACCGCCATCTGCTCCTTCGAGGACGCCATGAAGCACGCCAACACCCGCATCGCCTTCGGCAAGCCCATCAGCCGATTCCAGCTGAACTCGCTGAAGATCACCGAGATGTGCATCAAGCTGACCAACATGCGTAACATGCTGTACGAGGCCGCCTGGATGGCCGACAACAACGGCGGCGACTTCGACCCGGCCATGGCCGCCATGTGCAAGTACTACTGCGCCAACGCCTCCTTCGAGGTGACCGACGACGCCATGCAGGTGATGGGCGGCATCGCCGTGGCCTCCGAGCACCGCATCAACCGCATCTGGCGCGATCTGCGCGTCGACCGCGTCTCTGGTGGCACCGACGAGATGATGATTTTGGCCACCTCCAAGGGCGCCTGCAAGGCTTACAAGGCCTAACTTCCTTGGGCGAACCAGCGAGGTATTGAGAGAAACGCGATTTAAGGAGAGAAACAATGGCTATCCCTACCGAGAAACCCTCTTACGGTCCGCTTGATGGCGTGAAGGTGGTCTATGCCGCTGTTGAGCTGGCTTGTCCCAAGGCCGCCGACCTCATGGCCGACTGGGGCGCGGATGTCACCTGGCTCGAGAACACCGGCGCTGGCGACACCATTCGCGACACGGCCTATATCAAGCAGGCCGAGCGCCGCAACCAGCGTTCCGTGGCTCTGAACTACTTCTCTGAGGAGGGTCGCGAGATATTCCTCAACATGATCCGCGACGCTGACATCTTCATGGAGGCGTCGAAGGGAGGCACGTGGGCTCGCAAGGGGCTGACCGACGAAGTGCTGTGGGCCGTGAACCCGAAGCTCGTCATCGTGCACGTGTCCGGCTTCGGCCAGACGGGCGATCCCAAGATGGTCAAGCGCGCGGCCTACGATCTGACGGTTATGGCCTATGCCGGGATCATCATGCAGAACGGTACCGAGGAGCAGCCGATGCTGCCGGGGCCCTATGCCGGCGACTACTTCAACACGCTCATGATCGCAAGCTCGGCTCTGGCCGCCCTGTATAAGGCTGAGAAGTCGGGGAAGGGCGAGTCCATCGATTTGGCTATGTACGAGACGCTTTTGGCTATCGGCCAGTACTACCTGGTGGACTACTTGAACGAGGGCATCAAGTGGCCTCGCCCCGGTGCGCGCAACCAGAATCTCTGCGGCATTGGCGAGTTCGCCTGCAAGGACGGCTTTTTGGGCGTGTGCCTTTATGGCGTCGACCAGAACAAGTATTTCCTCGAGACCATCGGCTTGGGGCATCTGTGGGGCACGCCGGAGATTCCCGAGGACACGAGCGGGCTGTGGCTGTCGAATCCCCACGCCGAGGAGATCCAGCGCGCCTTCGAGGAGTATTGCCTGGCCCATTCCAAGTACGAGATTGAAGAGGACTTTGCCGCCCATCGCATTGCCGCCCAGGTCATCAACGACATGGAGGATTTGGTCGAGGAGGAGCATTTGCGCCTGCGCGACACCTGGGCCGATTGGGAGACGGCCGACGGGGAGACCTTCCATGGACTTGGCGTCTTCCCGAAGTTCCAGAACAACCCCGGTCGCATTTGGCGCCCCATGCCCGCTCAGGGCGGCGACACGGTAGACGTGCTGACCAAGCTCGGCTACAGCGATGAGCAGATCGCCCGATTCGCGGCTGATGGCATTGTGAAGTGCGCTGAGTAGCCGTGCCGTCCGCGCGAGCGCATCGCGCCAACTATGCGCAGGGAAGGCCCGCTGGGGAAGGGCGGGCCTTCCTCCCACTGACAAGTTCGAGGGAAGGAACGAACGCCATGGCGACCGTCGTAGGCAATGAGAATCTCCGCGATTTGTGGAACGAGCTGTCCGCAAGCCGCGGCGATCATCTTTTTCTGACCTGCGAGGATCGGGCCGGCCACCGCTGCTCGTTCACCTACGGCGAATTCGACCGCTTGGTGAACCGCACGGCGAACTTCCTGCGGTTGGCCGGGGTGAAAAAAGGCGACAACGTGGCCATCCAGCTGTACAACTCGCCAGAGTACGTGTCGGCCACCTTCGCCTTGGCGAAGATCGGGGCAGTGGCGGTGCCCATCAACATGCAGCTCGTCTTCGGCGAGTGCGCCTTCCAGTTCGACCGCTGCGCCATCCGCACCGTCATCTGCGAGCCGGATTGCCAGGGCTACTATTTCGCCGACGCCATGCCCCCGTGCCCGAACAACACCTGTGGAAAGAGGCGCGTCTATCCTATGGAGCGCGTGTTCGTCTGCCACAGCGGTGGGGAGGGGCTCGTCGCCGGTGCCGTGGACTTCGACGCCGGGGTAGATGCGTGCGCTGACGTGCTGGACGAGCGGTGCGATCTGGACGGCCAGGACACGGCCATGATCATCTTCACCTCCGGCACCACCTCGTGCCCCAAGGGTGTGGAGATCACCCATGCGAACATGCTCTTCGCCGGCCACTACGGCGATTGGCAGTGCGCCTTGGGGCCTGAGGACCGCATGCTTACCACCATGCCCGCCTTCCACTCGAACTTCCAGCTGGCGGCCCTCATGCCCGTGCTCGCGGCGGGCGCCAGCCTCGTCGTGCTGGAGAAGTACAGCGCGCGCAACTTCTGGCGCCAGGTGCGCGAGCATGGAGCCACGGCCATCCAGCTCGTGGCGATGATGGCCCGCACCCTCATGATGCAGCCGTGCGACGCCGCCGAGCGAGAGCACTGCGTCCGGTCGGTGCAGTACTACCTACCCATCACCGATGAGGAGAAGGAGGCCTTCGAGCGCCGCTTCTCCGTGCGTTTGCAGAACTGCTACGGCGCGACGGAGTCCATCTGCTGGGCGCTCACCGACTTGCCCTATGGCCCGCGCCGTTGGCCGAGCGTGGGGCGGCCGGGCCTTGGCTACGAGGCGGAGATCCTGGACGAGACGGGACGGGCGGTGCCGCCGGGGACGGTAGGGGAGATCGCCGTGAGGGGTATTCCCGGCATCAGTCTCATGAAGGGCTACTACGACGATCCCGAGGCCACGGCGAGAACCGTGAATGGGGAGGGCTGGTACCTCAGCGGCGACAAAGGCTACCGCGATGAGGAAGGCTGGTTCTATTTCGTCGATCGAAAATGCAACATGATCAAGCGAGGCGGTGAGAACGTGTCGGCCACCGAGGTGGAAGACGCGCTCTTGATGCACCCGGCCGTAGCCGAATGCGCCGTCATCGGCGTGGACGACCCGGTGCGCGACCAGGCGGTGAAGGCCTTTGTCGTGCTGGTGCAGGGACAGGCGGCCACCGTCGAGGAGATCACGCGCTTCGCCGCTTGCCGCTTAGCCGATTTCAAAGTGCCGACCTTGATGGAGATCGTGGACGAGCTGCCCCATACGAGCGTCGGAAAAGTGGAGAAGAAGCTGCTCTGCTCCCTTGATTAGATATGAAGCCCATTAACGAGGAGGATACAGCATGGCCATCTCAACGGAAATCGTCGGCAGGACGTTCGGCCCGTTCGTTCGGGACTACACCTTCAAGGACTTGGAGATCTGCGCGCTCGGCTGCGGCGCCGACTGGGACGGAAAGACCGATCTGGAGTACGTGAACGAGCACGATGCCGAGAACCCGCGGCTCAAGGTGCTGCCCATCTTCGGCGTGCCGCTGACGGTGAACGAGGAGGTGACGACCACGCTGGACTACGGCTTCGACTACAGCGGATCGCTGCACTACGGCATCGATGCTCACTTCCATGCGCCCTTTAAGATGAACGATCATGTGGAGACCTATGTCGTGCAGGAGGCCATCTGGGATCGCGGGGAGGGCCGCGGGTCGCTCTCCAAACAGGTGGGGAAGTCCTATTCCGCCGACGGCGTGCATCTGTGCACCGTGGAGACCTACGACTGCTGCATCTACGACGGCGGCTTTGGCGGCGAGAGGCCCCCGAAGGACGTCGTCGAGTATCCCGACCGCGAGCCGGATCTCGCCTACGAGGAGGTGTGCGGCTATCAGTGGCCCCTCATCTACCGGCTCATGGGCGACTGGCACCAGCAGCACATCGATTGGGCCTACACCGAGCAGACCGGGCTGGCGCGCCCCATCAACCACGGTGTCTGCACGGCCGGCATCGCCATGCGCCACCTCATCGCGCTGCTCATCCCCGGGCAGCCCGAGCGCCTGCGCCGCTTCAAGTGCCGCTTCACTTCTCCGGTGCTGCCGGGCACGCGCCTTTGCACCCAGGTGTGGAAGATGGGCGAGGGCGAGGCCCGCTTCCGCGTGGTGGACGCGGACGATGGGGCGGCCCGGCCGTTTCTGAACTTCTGCCTCGCCGAGTGGGAATAGGGGGGCGCGCCATGGCGAGCGATGTGAAGGCGATGACTCAGGTGGCGAGCCCGCCGGCAACCGCTGCGGCGAAGGAGATCAGCGGAGATATGGCCCGCAAGGTGCGTCAAACGGCGAAAAGGACCATGGACGATGTGGCCATGACGCCGTTTCTGCGCAAGATCACGTTCTTCTCGTCGGGCGGCTCCTTCCTCGACGGCTACGTGCTGTCGCTCATCGGCGTGGCGCTCACCCAGATCGTGCCGGCTTTCGGGCTGACCGATGTCTGGAGCGCGGCCATAGGCGCGTCGGTGCTCGTCGGCATCTTCGTGGGAACCATCACGGGGGGCTACCTTACCGACGCCATCGGTCGCAAGAAGATGTTCATCATCGATTTGGTGGCGATCGGGCTGTTCTCGCTTCTGAGCGTATTCGTTGCCGAGGCCTGGCAGCTCGTGGCCGCCCGGTTCTTCATCGGCGTGTTCGTCGGCGCCGACTATCCCATCGCCACGTCGCTCATCGCCGAGTTCACGCCCAAGGAGCATCGGTCGATCTCCATGGGAATGGTGTCGGCGGCGTGGTATCTGGGCGCCACCGTGGCCGCCGTGGTGGGCTACGGGCTCTACGGCGTGGAGGACGGCTGGAAATGGATGCTCGGCAGCGCCGTGGTGCCCTGCGTGGTTCTCCTCGTAGGACGGCACGATATTCCCGAGTCCCCCTTGTGGCTGGCGAGCAAGGGGCGCCATGCCGAGGCGCGGGCCGTGATGGATCGCGTGTTCGGCCCCGATGTGGAGCTTGCGCCCGTAAAGCCGACGGACAAGACGCCGCTGGCGACGCTTTTGCATGGCGAGTACCTCAAGCGCATGATCTTCCTCGGGGTGTTCATCCTGTGCCAGGTGGTGCCCATGTACGCCATCTACACCTTCGGTCCCGAGATCATGACCGCCTTCGGGTTGGGGGAGGGCCATGAGGCCATTCTGGGCGAGAGCGCTGTGAGCCTGTTCTTCCTGGTGGGAAGCATTCCGGCCATGTTCTGGCTGAATTCCATGGGGCGGCGCCCCTTGCTGCTCATGAGCTTCGCGCTCATGGCGGCGGGTCTGCTCGTGCTGGGGCTGTGGCCCACGGCGCCGGTGACGGTGATCATTCTCGCATTCGGGCTTTACGCGTTTTTCAGTGGCGGCCCGGGCATCCTGCAGTGGCTGTACCCCAACGAGCTCTTTCCCACCGAGGTGCGCGCGACGGCCGTCGGCATCGCCATCGGCTTCTCGCGCATCGGCACCATCGCGGCCACCTACGGGACGCCTCTCGCCTTAGATGCCTGGGGCGTGGGACCGGTGATGCTCGTGGCGGCGGGGCTCGTGCTGCTCGGGCTCGTTCTGTCGTACTTCTTGGCGCCCGAGACCCGGGGCAAGTCCCTCGCCGAGACGAGCGGCATCGACGATAGATAGAGCGTTGGTTCTCAGGGTTCCAGCTATCGGCAGAAGATCTTAAATTTCGAGAATGGAAGAGCCCCTCTGAGTGATGGGCTCTTCCTGCTTATGCGGGGCTTCGGCAGCAGGGGGGGAGACCCCCTTGGTGCATGGCGATCTTGCCGCACGGATTCGAGAGAGGGCTTGGGATGCGTAGTCTGGGAAGCAAGGAGCGCCAGCCTCTAAGCGGCAGAAGAGCCCGCCTCGGTGGCGGGCTCTTCATGTGCTGAATACCTATGGAGCAGTTCGCCTATCGGCCGGTCCAGTGGGGGGCGCGCTTTTCGACGAAGGCGGCCGGGCCCTCGATGCCATCCTCAGTCTTCTCCAGGAAGCGGTAGGCCGCATCGGAGAAGCGCATGGCGTCCTCCTCGGACATCTGGTCGGCGGCATGCACGATGAACTTCGTCCACTTCAGGGCCAGAGGCGCGTTCTTCAGGCACTCCTCGGCCAGCTCGATGGCGCGGTCGAGCACCTCTTCGGCGGGCACCACGTAGTTGATGAGGCCGAGCGCCTTAGCCTCGGGGGCCTTGATCTTCTTGCCGGTGAGCAGAAGCTCCATGCAGTCCTTGCGGTTGATGTCGCGGGCGAGGCGCACGATGCCGCCGGTGGAGGCGATGATGCCGAGTCCCACCTCGGTGCAGCCGAACTTCGCGTTCTCGGCGGCTACCACCATGTCGCAGGAAAGCGCGATCTCCATGCCGCCGCCGGCCGCCGAGCCGTTGCAGGCGCAGATGACCGGCTTGGAGCACAAGCGCGCAGTGAGGCCGCCGAAGCCGTGCTCGGTGACCGTCTGGCATTCGCCGCCCTCGGAGAGCTCGGAGAGATCCTCGCCGGCGCAGAACACCTTGCCAGTGCCGGTCACGACGATGGCGCGCACCGCCTTGTCGGTCTCGGCGTGGTTCATGATGTTCTCCATGGCCGCGGAGGTCACCCCGTTCAGGGCGTTGGCCACCTCGGGGCGGTTGATGCGGATGATGAGCAAGCCGTCATCGCGCAGCTCGGATACGACGGTGTCGGTGCCAAAGTAGTCAGCCATTGGTTCCTCCTAGATTCTTGAGAACTGATTGCCAGATGATGCGTCCCTCGCATCGAAATCTATGGTAGGCGGGGCGGCTTTCGAGGGCATCGCAAGGGGCGCGGTATATGGGGAATACCCAGCTTAAGGGGCATCACTACATTTTGAGTAACGATGCTTTCACGGGGTTTTGGCGATGACGGCCAAAGCGAGCCGCGGCACTATGGCACCAACGGAGCGCTATCGGCTGCAGCGAGGCGCTCCGCTTGAAACGAACCGATACGTGAGAGAAGTTCTTGAAGAGAAAGGTGCAGAAGTGAAGATCGCAGTGGCATTCAAGGTGGTTCCCGACGATCAGGACATCCAGGTGGCCTCCGATGGCACCCTGGACTTCTCCAAGGCGAAGGGGACGGTGTCGACCTACGACTTGAACGCGCTTGAGGCGGCGGCCCAGCTGGCTGCTGCCAACCCCGGCTCCACGGTGACCGCCGTGACGGTGGGGGCGGCCTCCATCGACGACTCCAAGCTGAAGAAGAACGTGCTCGCCCGCGGGGTCGACGATCTGGTCATGGTCGCCGACGACGCGCTGGCCGCTCTCGATACCGCCGGCACGGCCGAGGAGCTGGCCGCGATCGTGGGCGAGGGGGGCTTCGATCTCATCCTGTGCGGCGACGGCTCTGCCGATGAATACGCCCAGCAGGTCGATGTGCAGCTGGCCGCCCGTCTTGGAGTTCCTTCCGTGAACGCGGTGACGGCCATCAAGGCCGAGGGCGACTCGATGGTCGTCGAGCGCACGCTCGAGGACGTGGTGGAGGAAGTGGAGGTTCCGCTGCCGGCCGTCATCGCCGTGACGCCCGATGTCGCCACGCCGCGCATCCCCGGCATGAAGGACATTCTGGCGGCTGGCAAGAAGCCCATGGATGTGAAGGGCGCTCCCGTAGCTCCCGTGAGCGCCGTCGAGGTCGTCTCCTGTGCGGCTCCCGAGGCCGCCGAGCGCGCCTGCAATGTGGCTGACGCTTCGGCCGACGGCGCCATCGAGGCGTTTGCCGCGGCGCTCAAGGCGGCCCTGTAGGCGTCCCTCCCCACGTTTCGAATTCCACGACCCGATAAGGAGACATGAACATGAAAGCACTGGTTATTGCCGAGCATCCCGAGGCCGCCCGCGAGCTGGCAGCCGGCGCCCGCACTCTTGCCGACGAGGTGGCGCTCGTAGCCTTCGGCGAGGCTCCGGAGAACGTCGCCGATGCCGCCTATATCGTTGAGGTGCCCGAGGGCGCCGTGGCCGACGATGCCTACCTCACCATTCAGTCCGTCTACGAGAAAGAGCAGCCCGCTGTGGTGCTCGCCGAGCCGACCCGCCATGTGAAGTCGGTGCTGGGACGTTTGGCCGCTGCTGCGGGGGCCGCCGCCATCACCGATGTGACGGCTTTCGAGGACGGGGGCGCTCTGAGCCTCTACTTCGGCGGCGTGGGCGAGCGCGTGCGCAAGGCCACGGGAGATGTGGCCTTCTACACGGTGGCCCCTGGCACCTTCGCCGACGCCGAGCCTGCGGGCAGCGCCGTGGCCGAGACCGTGGCCTGGATCGCGCCGGCCCGTTCGCTGCGCCTGGTGTCCTCCCGCGAGCGCGAGAAGGGCGGCGCCGATCTGTTCAAGGCCGAGGCCGTCGTGGCCTGCGGCCGCGGGTTCGCCGAGGAGTCCGAGCTCGACTTGGCCCGCGCGCTGGCCGACAAGATCGACGGCGGTCTGGCCTGCTCCCGTCCCTTGACCGAGGGCGTCGACTGGATGCCCCAGAGCACCTACGTGGGCGTCTCCGGCCTCACGCTCACGCCGAAGGTGTATGTGGCCTGCGGTATTTCCGGCCAGATGCAGCACATGGTGGGCTGCAACCGCTCCGGAGCTGTGTTCGCCATCAACAAGGACAAGAACGCCCCCGTCTTCAAGCAGTGCGACTACGGTCTGGTGGGCGACATCAAAGATGTGCTGCCGGCCCTGACGGCGGCCCTGTAGGCCTTCTCGATTGAGGGCGGGAGGCGCCGACGCGGCCATGGTCGCCGGCCTCCCGCCCTTGGGATCGAGCGTGAATCTGAAAGGAGAGAAGCGTGTCTGACGCAGATTTCGACATCATTGTTGTCGGCAGCGGGTGCGCGGGCGCGGTGGCGGCCTACGTGGCGGCCTCGGCCGGCAAGAGCGTGCTCGTGGTGGAGCGCGGCAACTACGCCGGCGCCAAGAACATGACCGGCGGGCGCATCTACAGCCACTCGCTGAAGGAGGTGTTCCCGGACTTCGAGTCCGAGGCGCCCCTGGAGCGCAAGATCACCCACGAGCGGATCGCCATGCTGAACAGCGACTCCGAGATGACCATCGACTTCACGAGCCCCGTGCTCGCCGAGGAGGGCAAGGACTCCTACTCAGTGCTGCGAGGCCCCTTCGACCAGTGGTTGGCCGAGAAGGCCGAGGGCGCCGGCGCCGAGTACATCTGCGGCATCGCCGTGGAGGAGCTTTTGAAGGACGAGTCCGGCAAAGTCGTCGGCATCCGCGCCGGCGAGGACGAGATCACATCTCAGGTCGTCATCGTGGCCGAGGGCACAAACACGCTTCTGTCCGAGCGCTGCCTCGGGAACGCGCGGCCCGCGCCCTGCCAGATGGCCGTCGGCATCAAGGAGGTGTTCGAGCTGCCCGCGGGCGTGATCGAGGACCGGTTCCTTCTGCCCGAGGGCGAGGGCGCCGCGATGCTGTTCGTCGGCGACTGCACCCACGGCAAGGTGGGCGGCGGCTTTTTGTACACCAACAGGGACTCCATCTCGCTGGGACTCGTGGCCACCATCTCCACGGCGGCCGGCGGCGGAAACGACACGCCGGTCTACCAGATGCTTGAGGACTTCAAGGGCCATCCGGCGGTGGCGCCCATCATCCGGGGAGCCAAGATGGTCGAGCACTCCGGGCACATGGTGCCCGAGGGCGGCTACGACATGGTACCCCAGTACGTGTTCGACGGGGCGCTTCTGGCCGGCGAGGCAGCCGGCCTCTGCATGAACATGGGCTATCAGGTGCGCGGCATGGACTTCGCCGTGGCGAGCGGGCGCATGGCCGCCGAGGCGGCCGTCGAGGCCATCGACGCGGGAGATGCGAGCGCGGCGGGGCTTTCCGGATATGCGCGCCGCATGGAGGACTCCTTCGTCATCAAGGACCTTAAGACCTTCCGCAAGTGGCCCCACGTCATGGAGGAGTGGGACGCGATGTTCAACGACTACCCGACCATGGCGGCGGAGGTGTTCAACGCCATGTTCAGCGTGGACGGGCGCCCGCAGGAGCCCCTGCGCCGCCGCATCATGCCCATTATCAAGAAGCGCGGGCTTTTCAAGACCGCCAACGAGGTGAGGAAGGCGGTGAGCGCGCTGTGAGCCAGATCGCACCGATTACCGTGAACGTTGACGAGCTGATCGCCGTGAACAAGTACGAGGTGGACGAGGAGAGCGCCCACATCGAGCTTGTGGAGGATCCGGACATCGAGGAGTTCAAGAAGCTCGTGCGGGTATGCCCCGCGGCCCTCTACAAGATCGACGAGGACGGCGCGACGAGCTTCGACTACGCCGGCTGCCTGGAGTGCGGCACCTGCCGCATCGCTTGCGAGGGCACCATCGTGAGGAAGTGGGAGAACCCCCAGCCCACCATGGGCGTGGAGTACCGCTTCGGGTAGGCTGCACCTGTCTGCGGAAAAGCCGTGCATAAAAAGGCCCTGCGATTTGCGTCGCAGGGCCTTACTCGTGAGGGGGTGGCTGCCGATCGGTGCCTACAGGTCGGTACCGGCGATCCAGTCGAGGGCGGGGTATTCCACGACGCCGTCGTGGCGCTCCAGCTCGCGGGCGATGGTGATGCGCTGGATGGTGGGGGAGCCCTCCTCCAGCCAGAGAGCCCGGCAGTCGCGATAGAGGCGCTCGGTGGGGCCGTAAGGACTGTCCTCGAAGTAGCCGTCGCCGCCGAAGATCTCCAGCATCTCGTCGGAGACCTTCTTTACCGCCTCGATGGAGAACAGCTTGCACATGGCCGCCTTCTCGGCGATGTAGGGGTTGTGCGGGTCGCGGTCGTAGTCCTCGGCGAAATCGATGATCATGCAGCGCAGGGCGTGGGTGGCGCAGGCCATGTCGGCCAGCTTCATCTTGATGGCCTGGCGCGTGTTGATGGTCTTGCCGAAGGTCACGCGGTCGCGCGCCCGGGCCAGCGACATCTCCAGCATGCGCTGGCACATGCCGAGGTTCGAGTCGGCGATGTGCACGCGGGAGATGGCCAGCGAGTGCATGGCCACTTCCATGCCCTGGCCCTCGCAGCCGAGCAGGTACTTCGGCTCGAGCTTCACGTCGGTCATTTTGAAGCCAGCGTGCCCCGCGCCGCGGCAGCCCATCATATGCGGCATGTCCACGAGCTCGAAGCCCTCGGCGTCCATGGGCACGAAGAAGGCGGAGAGGCGCTCGTCGCCCTCCTTGTCCGGGTCGGTCACGGCGATGACGTAGGCGAACTGGGCCACGTCGGTATGGGAGATGAGCCACTTCTCGCCGTTCAGAATGTAATTCCCATCCGCGTCCTTCACGGCCGTGGTGTGCACGTCGGCGCCGGTGCCGCCGGTCTGCTCGGTGAGCGCGAAGCAGGTGAAGATGGTCTTGTCGGCGAACTTGTCCATGTAGGCGGCCTTCAGCTCGTCGCAGCCGTAGTCGTCCAGGATGCGCCAGTTCAGGTCGGCGGCGTAGTGCAGGTGCATGCGCATGCCGCCCGGGCCGCGCGAGAACTCCTCCTGCACCTGCAGGATCTCCTTCTCGGTGAAGCCCCATCCGCCGTACTGTTCGGGCAGCGCGTAGCGGTACAGGTTGTTCTCGCGGGCCAGGTCGATGAACTCCTGCGGGAACTTGTTGGTGACCTCCACCTCGCGCTGCATTTCCTCGAAGGGGCCTTCCGCCAGCTCGCGGCAGGTCTTCAGGAAATCGCGGAACTCCTCGTCGGTCAACTTGCCCATAAAGCCTCCTCGTGATCGTGTGCCCGTGCCATCGCGCGCGGGCGCGTATACCCTGATGAACAGTTTGACAGCCCGTCTTGAGGTTCGTCCAATAGAAACCGCCCGAAAATTTCCAATGGAAAATAGGCAAAAGCTATGGAAGGGATTGTGGAAGGGCGGCACGCCTTCGAGGGTGCTCCGGCGAGCTACAAATTCCTCCGCATCTGGGCTTCCTTGATCTCGTTTTCGAGGGAGCTGTGGATGATGTTGGCGAAGGGGCCGGCCTGACCGCCGATGGACTCGACGCCGCGGGCGTCGCAGCGGCGGATGTAGTAGTAGAGGAAGGCGCAGGTGTAGAACTCGGCCAGAAAGTCGATGTTGTCCTTCGGCAGGTAGCGGTTGGACAAAATGATGTCGATGTCCCGCTTCATGGCCTCAAGGTACAGCGCGTACAGGTAGTTGCGCAGCGAGTAGGGGCCGTTGTCCACGAGCGCCTGGCGGTAGAAGTTGCGGCGTCCCTCCAGCACCTCGGCGAAGCACTGGAAGAACTCGGCGTGGTCGAGCGAGCGCACGCCGGACTTCTGGGTAATATAGTAGGGGAATCGCGAGGTGGGATCCTCCGGATCGTCGTCGTAGAGGAGCACTGACTCGGAGAAATGCTGCTTTAGGCACTGGCCCATGTCGTAGCGGAAGATCCAGATGATGAGGCGGTCCTTGTTCTCGAAGTGGTAGTAGAAGGTCTTGCGGTTCTTCCCCGTGCGCTCGACGATGTCGCTGATAGACACCTTGCGCAAGGGCATCTCGTCGCACAGCTCCACGAAGGCGTCGGAGATGAGCAGCATGGTGGAAAGCGCGTTCATGGGTTCCTCCTTCAGTTCTCTTCCGCTGCGCCCATTATAGGATCTTTCGAAGAAATATGGGACAGATAAATCGAAATGTGCAATGGAAATGCCAATGACTCGGTTAGTTGCGCCTATTTAACGGGGTCAAAACGGCCACTTATGCGGCAAATGCCTATGGATGACGAAGATTTGCCTATGAAGTACTACACAGATAGATAAATCTGTCCATCGTAAAGCAAAGCAATCTTCGTAGAATAAGAGTCACGAGGAGACTTCAGCTCGGTCGGCGCTTTGAAAGGCGGACAAAGCAAGTCAAATTGGGTAGAGATTTCCAAATGTGAGGATCATGAGAAGGCAACATGGTCAAAAGCTTGAAATCATACCTAATACCCTTGAAACCTGTGGGGAAGTAATTGAAAGGAGTTTAGCCGTGGCGAAGTACCAGAAACTGGTGGAGCCGTTTAAGATCGGCAATGTCGAACTGCGCAACCGTTTCGTGATGCTGCCGATGACTATCGAGAAGGTGGACAACTACCACGTGACCGATGACTTGGTGGACTTTTACGAGCAGCGCGCAAAGGGCCATGCCGGCCTGATCGAGATCGGGTCGTGCTATGTGTGCGACTGCTTCGGCACCGAGCCGAAGTACCACACGACCACCGGCGCCTGCGGATGCTGGGACGATGAGTTCATTCCCGGCTTCCAGCGCATCGCCGAGGTGTGCCACAAGCACGGATCCAAGGTGGCCGCCCAGCTGCAGCTGTGCTACGAGTGGCGTGCCTCTGGCGATGATCCGCTTTTGTCCTACGCTCCTTCCAAGGACGTGCCCTCCGGCCCGTTCGTGGGCATGCCCGAGCGCGAGTACACCAAAGAGGAGATCGCCGAGGTCGTCAAGCAGTACGGCCAGGCCGCCCGCCGCTGCAAGGATGCCGGCATCGACATTATCGAGATCCACGCGGGCATCGGTTACATGGTGATGCGCTTCCTTTCCAAGTACTCCAACCACCGCACCGACGAGTACGGCGGATCGGCCGAGAACCGCGCCCGCTTCCTCTGCGAGATCATCGACGAGATTCACAAGACCTGCGGCGACGACATGCCGATTCTCGTGCGCATCTCCGCCGACGACCTCATGCCCGACGGCAACCGCATCGCCGACACCCTCGAGCTCATCCCGATCATCGAGGCCCACGGCGTTGACGCCTGGTCCGTGCAGGCCGGCTTCCACGAGGCGCCCCGTCCCGTGGCCAACCAGATCGTGCCCGAGGGCGAGTTCATCGACCTCGCGAAGCAGGTGAAGACCGTCACCTCCAAGCCGGTATTCCCCGGCACCCGCATCAATACGCTCGATATGTGCGAGAAGGTCGTCACCGAGGGCTACGGCGACGCGGTCGGCATGGCGCGCCAGTTCATCGCCGATCCCGACACCGCCCGCAAGGTGGAGGAGGGCCGTCCGGAGCAGGTGCGCCCCTGCATCGTGTGCTCCCGCTGCCTGGACAACATCTTCATCGGCAAGCCCTGCCAGTGCTCGGTGAACGCGAACGTGTGGGAGGGCGTGGAAGTGGGCCTGCCCCAGGACAAGCCCGCCACCGAGAAGCAGCACATCGCCGTCGTGGGCGCGGGTCCTGGCGGCCTGGAGGCGGCCCGCGTGGCGGCCGAGCGCGGGCACAAGGTGACCGTGCTGGAGAAGTCCGACAAGCTCGCCGGCCTGCTGACCATGGCCCAGGTGCTCAACGCCAACATCGAGCCTTTGGTCTCCTACTGGAACGAGGAGATGAAGCTTCATCCCAACATCGAGATCAAGCTGAACACCAAGGTCGACGTGGACACCCTGCGCGCCCTGAACCCCGACCAGGTCATCGTCTCGCCCGGCGGCGGCATCATCCCCATCGACGTGCCCGGCATCGACGGCAAGAACGTCGTGAAGTCCGAGGACATCAAGGCCATGTGCAACGGCATCGTCCCCGAGGGCAAGGGCATGATCTGGAAGGCGGCCGTGGCGGCCATCAAGGCCCAGGGCGGCACCGTCGGGTTCATGCGCATGGGCCTGAACATGAAGAGCGGCCCGACCGCCATCGTGGGCAAGCGCGTGGTGGTCGTGGGCGGTGGCTTCGCCGGCCTGGAAGTGGCCGAGGCCATGTGCGACGGCCGCGAGATCTGGGTGATCGATCCGGCCAAGAAGCTTGGCAACGGCATCGGCATCATCGACAAGAACCCCACCATCAACCTGCTCAAGAAGAAGGGCGTGCACCTGATGCCCTTGACCGAACTCATCGAGGTGACCAAGAAGGGCGCCAAGGTGAAGAACGTCGAGACCGGCGAGGAGCAGCTCATCGAGTGCGACACCGTGCTGACCTCCCTCGGCGTGGAGCAGAACACCGACCTGTACGACGAGATCGTGAAGGTGTGGCCGCACGCGAAGCTCATCGGCGACGCTACCACCCCCGACGGCAAGGTGTACCGCACCCTCGAGGCCGTCAAGGGCGGCTACCAGGCCTCCATGGCCATCTAAACGGGCTTATCCCCGGTTACGGGCGCTGGGTTGAAACGGCGCGGCGCCCGCTCTCTCAATTTGGTTCAAACGCGCAGGCGTTTTGAATAAAGGCAACGTTCCTTAAAGGAGGAAGAAATGGATTTCAGCTATTCCCAGCAGCAGCTCGAGATCAAGCGCGGCATCCGCGAGTGGGGCAAGAAGCACCTGACCGAGGAGGCCATCGCCGCCGGCTATAAGAACCGCGGCATCGCCCCCGAGATCGCCAAGGCGTGGGTCGACGACGGTTGGGGAATGTACGGCCTGCCCGAGGAGTACGGTGGAAAGCCCGTCGACCATCAGACCATGGCCATGATCATCGAAGAGCTGAACCACTGCGGCGGCAACATCCCCATGGCTCCCAACCTGCTCATCATGTTCGACATGGTCGAGTTCGGCACTCCCGAGCAGATCCAGTACGCCGTCGACTACTACAAGGAGAACGGCTACCCGCCGTACTGCCTGGCCATCTCCGAGCCCGAGGCCGGCTCCGCCAACCAGTACATGACGACGACGGCCACCAAGAAGGACGGCAAGATCCACATCAACGGTACCAAGACCTGGGTGACCTCCGGTGAGAACTCCGACGGCTTCATCGTGGTCTGCAAGAACGAGGATCCCTCTCCCGAGAACAAGCAGATGTCCATGTACCTCGTGCCGGCCAACGCCAAGGGCGTGACCATCGAGCCGTTGAACAAGATCGGCATGCAGATCATGCCCTTCTCCAAGGTCATCTTCGACGACGTCGTGGTTGACGAGTCGGCGCTGCTCGGCATCGAGGGCAAGGGCTTCCTGCAGCTCATGAAGAACTTCGAGTGGGAGCGCTGCGTGCTTCTGGCGGAGCTGCTCGGCGAGGCCCAGGCCGCCATGGACGACGCCTGCGCCTGGACCAACGAGCGCCAGCAGTTCGGCAAGGGCATCAAGACCTTCCAGCTCGTGCAGGAGCATATCGTCGAGATGCAGATCGAGCTCACCAACACCCGTAACTTCCTGTACCGCACCTGCTGGAAGATGGACAACGGCATTCCGGTGAACAACGACGCCGCCATGCTGAAGCGCTACGGCGCCCCGGCGCTCACCGACTGCTGCTCCCGCGCCCTGCAGCTCATGGGCGGCCTCGGCTTCACCGACGAGACCCGCGTCTCCCGCCTCATGCTCGACTGCCGCGGCTTCCAGATCGGCGGCGGCACCGTCGAGATCATGGTGCACATCTCCGGCCGCGGCATCCTCAAGGAGTACGCCAAGGCTGCCGAGGATCCGGATTACCTCTGGACCATCTAAATCGCGACGGCGATACAGCTTTGATGGAAGGGGCCTGCGCAAGCGGGTCCCTTTTCTTGTGCTTGGAATCGACCTGGGGGAAGCGCTCCGGAAGGTGCTGCTCGCCGCCCGCTGCGCGCTTTTTCCTCCTGCGAACGCGGCAAAAGAAATAGCGAAGATGACGCACATCAGTCGGTACCGTCCCGGCATCGCTGCTGCTGAAGTGGAAGCTATTTCTTAACGGCCGCGTTCTCCGGAGGGCGCGCAGAGGTCGTCGATCAGCACCTTCCGGAGCGCGCGCAGAGGGCGGCGAGCAGCATCCCGAGTGCTTTGAACCAGTGAAATGAGATGCAGAAAAAGGGCACCTGTCGGTGCCCTTTAAGGTTCGTGAGGTCGATTACTGCTGGTCAGCGGAAGGGGTGGGCTTTGCCTTCTTGCGGGTGCGGCGGCCGTGGCAGGTCATGCCGATCTTGCGGATGGTGCAGGTGCGCACGTTGTGGCAGTAGGCGCAGCCGCGGCGCTTCTTCTGGGTCTCGTTGTACAGGCCGATGACGCCCCAGGTGCTCCAGCGATCCGACGGCGTGCCGTCCTCGGCGGCGGTGAGCCTCAGGCGCTTCTCGGTCTGGGTGAAGAAGGCGAGCGTCGTGTTCATGGTGAGGGGGAAGTCCTCGACGCCGGTCTCCAAGGTGCTGCCGCGGTGCAGGCCGCGCTCGTGGGCGTCGTCGGCGACGGCCTCGGCGAGCTTGTCCGCGGCCAAGGAGGCCATGGCTTCCAGGCAAGCGTCGAAGAGCAGCGCGTCCATGTCGCTTTTCACGAGGCGCTCGCGAAGGCGTGCGATCTCCTCGTCGGTGCCGATGGTGGAGACCGCCATGGCCGTGTGCTCCGCCTCGCTCATGCGCTCGTAGGCGGCGCTGCCGTAGAGCACCGCGAGCGTGCCCACGAGCTTGATGGCCGGTTCGGTGTACTTCGGCGGCAGGGTGCAGATGGCGGGGTTGAACAGCTTGTAGACCCCGCGCGGATGCAGCTCGGCGCTCATGGCGTCGGCCATGGCGCAGATGGAGTCGGCGAGCATGGGATCGTCGGAGAGCTCGGTGTCGAGGAAGGCCTCGACGACGGCGGGATCGATCCGCTCGACGGAGCAGTCGATTTCATGGATGACGTGTACTTGCATGGCCGCCTCTATTCTTCCAATGATTCAAGTGGTATCTCTTCTCTGGGACTATTCTATCAATGAATCCGATGAATTGGGATGCTATTGGACAAGTATTGGTAAGATTGATCGTATTTTAGACAAATTAATGGGACAGATTTTCGAATATGTCTATATAATGCCACAGCGGTCTTTTCTACAATGGCTCTCGAGCGGTGCGCCGGCCCTTTTTCGAATCCTGGGAGAAGAGGCGCTGCGCATCGTGTAAACTTCCAAGGAGCATCTGGCGCGCCCGCGCGTCGGTGCCGCTGCCATCCGATGCCCCCGCGCGTCGGAGCCAAGTCGTTCGAGCCGCCTTGCGCGGCCGCCGTTAAGAGAAAGGGAGCCGCCGTGAAACGTGCGCTTACCCCCGGCACCTTCGACCCCATCACCGCCGGACATCTCGACGTTATCAGCCGTGCCGCCCAGCTTGTCGACGAGGTCATCGTTGCCGTGGCTGTCTCCGCAAAGAAAAAGCCGCTCTTCTCCCTCGAGGAGCGAGTGGCCCTTGTGAAGGAGGTCACGCGTGATTTGCCCAACGTGCGCGTCGAGCCTTTCGACGAGCTGCTCGTCGACTTCGCCCGTCGCATGGGCGCCCAGGCCGTGGTGAAGGGATTGCGCGCCATCACCGACTTCGAGTACGAGTTCCAGATGACGGCGCTCAACTATCAGCTGGATAAGGAGCTGGAGACGCTTTTCATCATGTCGACGCCGCAGCACATGTACCTGTCGTCTTCCATCGTGCGCGAGATCGCCTCTCTCGGCGGGGATGTGTCCCAGTTCGTGCCGCCCTGCGTGAACGAGGCCCTCGTCAAGCGCTACGCCGAGCTGCACGCGGCCCAGTAGATCCGGTCGCTCGGCCGAGCCGCGCTCTAGCGGCCATTGGTTGCGGGCGCAAGCCGCGCCCCCAGGGACAGAACGTCCCTTATAAGGGCATAAGAACTTCCAATAACTCCCAGAAAGCCCTGATCTGTCCCATTGCGGACGATCGGGGCTTTGTGCATTTTGGGACAGATAGAAAGATACGTCCGTATAGTGCGGACAAAAGCGGGGGAGTAGTGGTGTTGCGCGTAAAGGACCTTCCGTAAAATTACCCTTAAGAGACCGTATACGGGTGAAAGGGATGAGATGAACATCGTCGTTTGCGTGAAGCAGGTGGTGGACACCGAGGCCGTCATAGCGCTTGACGGGGCCGGAGAGGTGGAGCTAATGGGCCAGACCATGGTCATCGATCCCTACAGCGAGTTCGCCGTGGAGCGCGCTGTGCAGCTGAAAGAAGAGTTGGGTGGCACCGTTACCTTGCTGACGCTTGGCTCTCAGGATTGCCTCGCGGCCGTGCGCCACGGGCTGGCCATGGGCGCCGATGCGGCCGTGCTCATCGAGGACGAGCAGTGGACGGCCCGCGACGCCGCCCAGGCCGCGGCCCTGCTCGCCGAGGCGGCCTCCACGATGGGCGCCGACCTCGTCATGGGCGGCTGGAAGTCGGGAGATACGGCGGCGGCCCAGGTCATGGGGCGCATGGCGGCCATCATGAGGCTCCCTTTGGCGAACATGGCCACGGGTCTTTCCGTGGAAGGCGGCACTATCGTCGCGGAATGCGAGGTGGACGACGGCGTGGAGACCGCGCGGCTTCCTCTGCCCGCCGTCGTGGCCGCCCAGCAGGGACTAGCCGAGCCGCGCTACCCCTCGGTGCGCGATGTCATGCAGGCGCGGCGCCGTGGCGCCGAGGTGCGTCCCGTGGCCGACTTCGCCGCGGCGTCCAAACCGACAACGGTGACCGTCGTCTCCCGGGAGCTGAAGCCGGGCCGCTGCGGCGGCCGCATCGTCGCGGGCGAGGCGCCTGTGGCCGTGGCCGAGACGGTGCGCCTTCTGGCCGAGGAGGCGAAGGTTCTCTAGCTCGCCACTCATTCGCTTCCAACGTTCGCGCAGGATTTGAGAGAAAGGTTTTCTCATGGCTGATATGTGGGTAGGGGTCAACGGCGCCGATGAGGCGCTGCGCCAGGTAAATGCCGAGATGCTGGGGGGCGCCCGGGCGCTGGCCGACCAGGCGGCCGCTCAAGTGGTCGCCATCGTGTGGGGCGCGTCCGCCGCAGGCCACGCCAAGGCGCTCGCCTCGTGGGGTGCCGACCGCGTGGTGATTGTGGAAAGCGAGGCCGCACCGGCCCCCGAGGCCGTGGCCCGCACGCTGGCCCGGCTGGCCGCCGAGAGCGCCCCGGCCGTGGTATTGCTCGCCGACGGCGCCGAATCTCGCGTGGCGGCCCCTCTTCTGGCCGAGGCCCTGGATGCGCCGCTGTTCTCGGACGTGGTGGATATCGAGGCCGGCGACGAGGTCGTCTTCACGCGCCTGCCCTACACCGCCAAGGTGATCGAGCGCGCAACCGCAGCCGCCCCCACCGTGGTGGCCACGGTGCGCCCGAAGGCGCTTCCGGTGCCCGAGGCCGACGCCTCCCGCACCGTCGAGGTCGTCGCGACCCCGGCCGACGCAGCCGACCTCGCCCGCATCGTGCAGTCCGTGGCCCGCGCCGCCTCCGAGCGTGTCGATCTGGCCGAGGCGGACATCGTCGTGGCCGGCGGCCGCGGCTGCAAGGGGCCTGAGGGCTTCGCGGTCATCGAGTCTCTGGCCGATGCCCTGGGGGCCGCCGTGGGCGCCTCGCGCCCGGCCGTGGACGAGGGCTGGGTCGACATCCAGTACCAGGTGGGCCAGACGGGCAAGACCGTGGCGCCCTCGCTGTACATCGCCTGCGGCATTTCCGGCTCCATCCAGCACATGGCCGGCATGGGTGCCTCGAAGTGCGTCGTGGCCATCAACAAGGATCCCGAGGCGGAGATCTTCGCCGGCGCCGACTACGGCATCGTCGCGGATCTCTTCGAGGCGGTGCCGCTGCTGGAGGCGGCCGTCCGCGAGCGCAAATAGGGGAGGTGCGTCATGGGCGAGGTGCCGGCACGCGAGGTTCTGTGGAACATCACGGGCCACTGGCTGATCTACCCCTGCTTCATCGCGGCGCTGGCCGTGGCCGTTGTCTTCTTCGTGCGGCGCTGGCGCCTGTGGAAGATCGGCGAGCCCGAGAATCGCTCCGATAGGCGCGGCGAGCGTCTGCGTGGCGCGGTGCGCGACGCCCTTCTGCAGGTGAAGGTGGCCGAGCGGCGCGGGCCCGGGCTCGTGCATGGAGCCATGTACGTCGCCATGGTCATCCTGCTTATCGCTACCGCCACCGTGGCCGCCCAGGCCGATTTGGGGCTCCCTCTCGTCCAAGGCAACTTCTACCTGTACTTTCTCTCGCTCGCCGTCGACATCGCCGGCGCCGCTTTCTGCATCGCCATGGTGGCCTGCATCGTGCGCCGCATCGCGAACCGCGCGCTTGACACCAGGCCCGGCGACATCGTCGTTTTGGGCCTGCTGCTCGCCATCGGCGTCACGGGATTCGTGCTGGAAGGCCTGCGCATCGCCGGCACCGGCGACCCTTGGGGCGCCTGGTCACCCGTGGGGAGCCTCTTCGCGGGACTGTTCGCTAGCTGGGACCAGGGGCAGATCGAGCTTGCCCATCGCGTGCTGTGGTGGTTCCATATGGCCCTCGCCTTCGGGCTCATCGCCTACTGGACCTATTCCAAGCTCGTCCACGTGCTGCTCGTGCCCGCCGGCGTCTACTGGCGCGACCTGAAACCCAAGGGCGAGCTGCCCTTCATCGACATGGAGGACGAGGGCCTGCTCTCCTTCGGCTGCGGCCGCTTGGAGGAGCTCACGTGGAAGGATCTCTTCGACACCCAGGCCTGCGTGCGCTGCAACCGCTGCCAGGATCTCTGCCCCGCCTATGCCACGGGCAAGCCCCTGAGCCCCAAGGCGTTCATCCAGGACTTGGGCGCCGAGCTGGAGCAGCGGGGGCCCATCATTTACCGCCTGCAGAAGGAGGCGGCGGCCCAGGAGCGGAACGCGGCGGATGCGGCCGAGAGTGAGAAGGCGTCGAAGGCAGTCCCCGCGTTGCCGAAGGCCGAGGCGCTCCTTGAGAACGCCGATCTCGCCGACGCCGAGCGCGCCATCGTCGATCGCCCGCTCGTGGGCGCGGTCATCGCCCCCGAGACCCTGTGGGCCTGCACCACCTGCGGCGCCTGCATGGAGGCGTGCCCGGCCTTCGTGGAGCACGTGCCGAAGGTGGTGAAGATGCGCACCTACCAGGTGTCCATGGAAAGCGCGTTCCCGCCGGAGGCCCAGGCCACCTTCCGCAACCTGGAGAACAACGGCAACCCGTGGGGCTTAGGCTGGCAGACCCGCGCCAAGTGGGCCGAGGGGCTGGATGTGCCCACCATCGCCGAGGCCCCCGATGCCGAGTACCTCTACTGGCCCGGCTGCTCCGGGGCCTTCGACGCACGCAATCGCAAGGTGTCCGCGGCGTTGGTGTCGCTGCTCGCGGAGGCGGGTGTGAGCTTCGCCATCCTGGGCAACGAGGAGAAGTGCTGCGGGGACGCGGCGCGGAGGATGGGCAACGAGTTCGTCTACTTCATGCTGGCCAGCGAGAACATCGCCACGCTTCAGGCCTACGGGGTCAAGAAGATCATCGTGCAGTGCCCTCACTGCTATCAGGCCCTGGCCCGGGACTACCCTCAGCTGGGCGGCCATTTCGAGGTGATCCACCACAGCGAGCTTCTGGCTCGGCTGGTGGAGGAGGGGCGCCTGGTGCGCTCGCCGGAGGCGCTCGGGCGCGTGTGCTTCCACGACTCGTGCTACTTGGGCCGCTACCAGGACGTCTACGAGGCGCCGCGCGCGGTGGTTCGCGCCGCCGGCGGCAGCGTGGTGGAGATGGAGCGCAACCGCCGTGCGAGCTTCTGCTGCGGGGCCGGCGGCGGCCGCATGTGGCTCGAGGAGAGCGCCGGAGCCCGCATCAACGAGGCGCGCTGCGCCCAGGCGCTTGACACCGATCCCGATCTTTTGGCGACTTCGTGCCCGTTCTGCCTGACCATGCTCGCTGATGGTATGGTATCGGCAGATTCCGATGTGCCCGTGAGGGACATCGCCGAGCTGTTGGCAGGAGCGGAAAAATGAGCGAGAGCGCGGGCAAGACGAGTCGTGCGGCCGAGGTGGCGGCGAATGTGGCGGGCGCGACGGAGAGACGGCGCGTCCAGAGCATCCGCGAGCCGCTTTCCCCCGGCGCCTATGTGGAGTACTCCGTGGACGACCAGCCCGGCGTGGTGGAGCGGGCTCGGGCGTATCTCGCCGGGGCGCCGTGCGAGCCCGTGGCCCCGCGCCGCGCCGCCACGGTCATGCTGGTGAGCGAGGGCAAGCCGCACTACCGCCGTTTCGAGAGCCCGCTGGCGGGGGGAGCGCCCATCGAGGAGACCGTGGACGCGGCCCCGGTGGACGTCTTCATGCTGCGCCGCGCCTCCACCATGGCCTTCACGCCGGACGCTGTGGTGTTCCCCGGCGGCGGCATGGACGCCCGAGATGTGGAATGCGCCGTGCCCTGGGCCGGGCCCTCTCCGGAGCAGTGGGCCCGCCTCATGAGCTGCACCGAGCCCGAGGCCCGCGGCATCATCACGGCGGCGGCCCGGGAAGTGTTTGAGGAAAGCGGCGTGCTTTTGGCCTCCGCCCCCGGTGGCGCCGCGCCCATCGACGAGCGCGGCGACCATTGGGCCTGCGAGCGCGAGGCCGTGGCCACGCGGCAGATCTCCTTCGGGGAATTTTTGCGCGAGCGGGGACTCGTGCTGCGCAGCGATCTTATGCGCCTGCGCAGCCATTGGGTCACTCCCGAAAGCGAGGCACGGCGTTACGATACCTATTTCTTCCTGGCGCGGCTGCCCGAGGGGCAGCACGCCGACGGCCGCACGAGCGAGGCCGTGGAGGCGGCCTGGATCGCCCCGGGCGAGGCGCTCATGCGTTTCGATGCAGGGCTGCTCAAGCTCGTGCCCCCGACTATCTCCAATCTCACCTCCATCGTGGCAGCGACCTCGGTGGACGAGGCGTGGAACACTCCCTTCGACGGGCACGTGCGGCCGCATCCGGTGGCGCGGGCGTGCGGCGAGGTGGTGCTCGGCTGCGAGGTGAGCGAGACATGAGTGCGCGCTTCACGCCTCCGGACAACGAGGCCATGGTGGGGCCTTTCGCCCAGTGCGTGCGACATCCCAACGCCACGCCGCTCACCTATCACGGCACCAACAGCTGGATTCTCGCCGCTCCGAACGACGGGGCCTGCGTGGTAGTGGATCCGGGTCCCGACGACGCCGCCTGCATCGGGCGCATCGCCGAGGCCTGCGCTCGGCGCGGCCTCACCGTGGCCGCCGTGGCGGTAACCCACGATCATTTCGACCACGCCGAGTGCGCCGAGGAGGCGGGTCGGGTCTTCGGCGCGCCGGTGCTGGGCGTGGCGTCGGGCACGCTGGGCCCTGGGCCCCTTGAATTGCCCGGAGTGTCGCTGGCCATCGAGGTCGTGCCGCTGCCCGGCCACTCCAGCGATTCGGTGGGCTTTCTTGTGGAAGAGGGCGCGCTCGTGGTGACGGGGGATGTGGTGTTCGCCCAGAGCCCCACGATGGTCTGCTGGCCCGACGGGCGCATGGGCGACTATCTGGCGAGTTTGGACGTGCTCGGGCGCCTGGTGGCCGAGCGCGGCGTGGAGCGCCTGCTGACGGGCCACGGGCCGGTGATCGAGAACCCCTCCGAGCGCATCGAGCAGGCGCACCGTCACCGCCTCCAGCGGCTGCAGCAGGTGGTGTCCGCGGTTCGCAGCGGCATCCCCGCCGATGCCGAGGCCTTAGTGGAGGCTGTGTACAACGACGTGCGGCCCGAGCTGCACGACGGTGCCGTTCGCTCGGTGAACGCCCAGCTGCGCTATGCCTTCGACGAGGGCATCCTGCAGGAGAACCGCTAGGCCCGGCGCCGCGCCGCCGGATACGCGATAGAAGCCGAATGCAAGCGCCCCGCGGGGCTTGAGTAGAGAGGAAACCTATGGCCATCACTTACACCGAGGAGCAGCGCGAGCTGGTGCAGCTCGTGCGCGACGTCGCCCGCAACGAGGTCATGCCTCACGTGGCCGCCGCCGACAAGGCGGGGGAGTGCCCCCGCGAGCTGTACCAGTGGGGCTTCGATCTGGGGCTGCACATGGTGGAGATCCCCGAGCAGTTCGGCGGCATGGGCCTCACCTACGAGACCTGCGCCATGATGTTCGAGGAGCTGGCCTGGGTGGACGCCGCCTACGCCGACACCTTCGTCACGAACTTCGTCGCCTTCCGCAACATCCTTCTGAACGGCACCGAGGAGCAGGCGCGCCATTTCGTGGAAAAGACCGAGGCGGGCGGGTTCGCCGCCTTCTGCCTCACCGAGGCCAATGCCGGATCTGATGTGGCCGCCATGCGCACCACGGCGGTGCTCGACGGCGACGAGTACGTTCTGAACGGCACGAAGACCTTCATCACCAACGGCTCTATCTCCGATATCTACGTGGTGTTCGCCAAAACCGACCCGGAGGCCAGCGCCCACGGCATCACGGGCTTTCTCGTAGACGGCGACACCCCGGGCCTTACTGCTGGCGCCAAGGAGCACAAGATGGGCTTCCGCCTGTCGGACACCACCGAGGTCGTCCTCGAGAACGTGCGCGTACCGAGAAGCGCCGTCATCGGGGAAGTCGGGTGCGGCATGTCCATCGCGCTGAACGCGCTGAACCTCTCCCGCGCCTTCATCTCGACGCTCGCCGTGGGCATCATGCAGCGCGCCCTCGACGAGGCCGTGGCCTACGCCAAGCAGCGCAAGCAGTTCGGGAAGCGCCTCATCGATTTCGAGATGGTGCAGCAGATGCTGGCCGACATGGCCATCAAGACCGAGGCGGCGCGCGTTCTCGTGAACAACTGCATGCGCCAGATGGACGCCGGCGAGATGGTGCGCAAGGACGGCGCCATCGTGAAGACCTTTGTCACCGACGCCATGCAGGAGGTGGTGAGCAACGCCGTGCAGGTGCTCGGCGGCTACGGCTACTCCGAGGAGTACCCGGTGGAGAAGCTCATGCGCGACGCCAAGATCTTCCAGATTTTCGAGGGATCGAACCAGATCCAGCGCATGACCATCGCCAAGGAGCTCGACCGGGAGTATCGGTAGATTAGAAGAAAATTCTATGAGAAAGCCCGAGCGCGATCAGGGGCGCTCGGGCTTTTTTGATGCTTGTCCGGGCGCTGATGGAAGGTATACCTCCATGCTCAAACAGTCCTCGCTCGGCGAAAGCGCCCACTGGGCACTTTCGTTCGCTGCGGAACTGCGCGTGGAGGCACACCTTCCATCAGCGCCCTACTCGAACGAAAAAGGAAGACTCATTCCGCTTCCATTCGCTCCTTCAGAATCTGCGCGAGGATGAAGCGCTTCACCTTGCCGGTAGCGGTGACGGGGATCTCATCGATGAGCTCGATGCGTTCGGGCCACAGGCGCTTGGCCACGTGGCGCTCTTTCAGGTAGGCGATGAGCTCGTCCTGGGTGGGAGGCGCTGCGGGATCGGCGGGCACGACGAAGGTGCAGATGCGCTCGCCGAGGCGCGCGTCGGGCATGCCGATGGTGGCGGAATTCGCCAGGCCGGGGGCGCCTATGAGGTCGTCATCGATCTCGCGGGCCGAGATATTCTCGCCGCCGCGGATGATGACCTCCTTCTTGCGCCCGTTGATGCGGATGCGGCCCTCCTCGTCCATATAGCACAGGTCGCCGCTGAAAAACCAGCCGTCGTCGGTGAGGGCGCGGTCGGTGCGGTCGCGCTCGTTCAGGTAGCCGACGAACATGTGGGGCCCGCGTGAGATCTCCTCGCCTTGGGCGCCCCGGGGCACCTCCTGGCCGTTCTCGTCGATGACCTTGACCTCGATGCCCGCGAAGGGCACGCCGGACCAGGCGCCGTCCCATTCGGCGCACTTCTCCGGCGGCACGAACACATGCGGGCAGCTTTCCGTGGAGCCGTAGATCTCGCAGAGCAGCACGTCGTAGCGGGCCGCGCGCTCGATGAGCGCCGGGGGCAGAGGCGCGCCGCCGCAGCAGAACAGGCGAAGCGTGTCGAAGGCCAGGCCTTCCTCGGCGTCCAGCACGTTCAGCATGTCGTAGATGAACGGGGTGGCCGACATGGACCAGGTGACGCCCTCGGCGTTCATGAGCGCGATGGCCTCCCGTGGACGAAAGTCCTGCTGCAGCACCGCGCGGCCGCCGAGCAGAAGCGGGGAGATGAGCCCGTGGAAGAAGCCGGTGGCGTGGTTCAAGGGCGACGGCATGAACATGACGTCGGCTTCGGTGCGGCCGAGCTCGCCGGTGAAGGCGCGCTCGGAGAACAGGATGTTGTTGTGGGTGAGCATCGATTGCTTCGGCTTGCCCGTGGTGCCCGAGGTGGGCAGGATGCAGGCCACCGAGTCGGCGGACACCGCGACGGGCTCGAGCACGGGCTCGAAGCGACGGTAGATATCGTCGAAGGTGGGCAGGTCGGAATGGCTCGGCGCCTGCTTGTCCAGCACGGCGATGGCGGCAAGCGTGGGCACGGCGTCGCGCACGGAGAGGATCTGCGCCTCGTAGTCGGTGTTATGGGAGAAGGTGGGGGAGATGAAGGCGCGCGTGCCGACGAGGTTCATGGCGTACTCCAGATCCACGTCGTTGTAGTTGCGCGGCACCGGGTGCACCACGCCGCCGACCTTCAGTACGGCCACATAGGCGATGCAGAACTCGGCCCAGGTGGGAAATTGCAGCGTGACCACATCTCCGGGGCCCACGCCCTTCGCGATGAGCCACGCGGCGATTCGCCCGGACTTGTCGTCAACCTCCCCGTAGGTGAGGCGGCTACCCGTGTCGTCGCAGACGTACTCGCGGTCGGGATGCGCAACGGCTGCGCGCTGCCAGATGTCGGCGATGGTGTCTGGTGTCCAATACCCCTCGGCGTACCAGCGCCCTTTCAGCTCATCGTTGATTTTCAGGTCGTCGATCATGTCAGCCCCTTCTGCTCCCTGATCGGCCGCTATCAGTCCCCAGGCGGCCTAACCTTATGGCTACCATCATACAAATGATGGCGCCGAAATTGCCATAGTAACGAATAGGGCATTCATAGGAATGCCCTATTGATATCGCATCAGCTTATCATCGAGGCCCTAGGCCATGCGGCAGGCGAGCTCGTCGGTGAGCACGTTGCGGCGCACCTTGCCCATGAGGGTCTTGGGAATCTCGTCGATGATCTCGATGCGCTCGGGCCACAGGCGCTTGGGCACGCCCGCGCCCTCCAGGTAGGCCGTGACCGACTCCAGGGTCGGCAGTGCGTTGCCGAGCGGCGCCACGAAGGTGCAGATGCGCTCGCCGAGCCGATCGTCGGGCATGCCGATGGTGGCCGACTCGCCCACGCCCGGGCAGCCCACCAGGTTGTCGTCGATCTCGCGGGCCGACAGGTTCTCGCCGCCGCGGATGATGATCTCCTTGCGCCGCCCGTTGATGCGGATACGGCCGTCCTCGTCCATGTAGCCCAAATCGCCCGAGAACCACCAGCCGTCGTCGGTGAGCGCGCGGTCGGTGCGCTCCGGCTCGTTCAGGTAGCCGACGAACTGGTGCGGGCCGCGGGAGATGTGCTCTCCCTGGACGCCCGGGGCGACATCTTTTCCCTGCTCGTCGATGTAGCGCACCTCGATGCCGGGGAAGGGGATGCCGGACCAGTCGCCGTTCCACTCCACGCACTTGCTCGGCGGCACGAAGACGTGCGGGCAGCTCTCCGTAGAGCCGAAGATCTCGCAGAGCAGGATGCCGTGGTTGTGGGCGCGCTCGATGAGCGCCCCGGGCACCGGCGCGCCGCCGCAGGAGTGCAGCACGTAGGTGGGCAGCGATTCGTCAGGGTGGGCATCCAGGTACTTCACGATGTCGTAGATGAACGGGGTGGAGCACATGGACCAGGTGGCGCCCTCGGCGTTGATGAGGTCGACGGCGTCCTTCACGGCGAAGTCCTGCATGAGCACGGAGCGGCCGCCGAGCAGCATCGGCGCGATGAGGCCGTGGAAGAAGCCGACGGCGTGGTTCAGGGGCGCGGGCATCCACATGACGTCGTCGGAGGTGCGCTCGAGGCCCTCGACGAAGACGCGCTCGGAGAACAGGATGTTGTTGTGGGTGAGCATGACCTCCTTGGGCTTGCCCGTGGTGCCGGAGGTGGAGAGCAGGCACGCCACCTGGTCGGATTCGACGGGCACCTTCTCGGCCAAGGGCTCGGTGGTCTTGACGATCTCGGCCACGGTGGGCAGATCCGAGTGCTTGGGGGCCTTCTTGTCGACGAGCGCGATGACCTTGAGCGTGGGGATGTCGCCGGCGATATCGAGGATCTGCTGCTCGTAATCGACGCCGTGGAAGGAGGTGGGCCCGATGTAGGCGCGGCTCTCCACCAGGTTCATGGCGTAGGTGAGGTCGGCCCCGTTGAAGTTGCGGGCGAGCGACTGGATGACGGCGCCGGCCTTGAAGCAGGCCACGTACGCGATGGTGAACTCGGCCCAGTTGGGAAACTGCAGGGTGACCACATCGCCCGGCTCGATGCCCGCATCCACGAGCCACGCCGCCAGGCGGGCCGCCGCGTCGTCCACCTCGCCGTAGGTCATGCGACAGCCCTGGTCGTCGGCGACGTACTCTTCGCCGGCGTGCGCCCGCGCCTGGCGCTCCCAGACGTCACGGATGGTTTCGCGCGTCCAGTACCCCTTCTCGTAATACTCTTTCTTCTTCTCCTCGTTGATCTTGAGATCGGTGATCATAGGCCTTCCTTTCTAAAGAACCTAAAACCCTTTTGCCACGGAAGCGCCCGGCCGCCCGCTGGCGGCACCCCGGTAATCGAGTGCTTCCGTCGATACCCAGAAGAAATTCATGCTTTCAGCATACAAAGGTATTTCTCGGACAGGAAGCCAGAATTGAGAAAAGATAATCGGAATAATTGATGATTCAATAGGTCTAAGCGATGCGAAATTGATTGCAGACCAACAATGTTGAGAAATTGGGTAATAAAAGAAACAATATTTAAATTTTGTCCGTGGAAAACTGCCATTCCATCCTTAAGAATCAGAAGCAAGTCAGGCGGAACAAAATTCCAATGGGCGAAAAAGTAAAACTTGAGTAATTAAGTGCGAAAGGGGTTCATCCATGAGTGTCTACCAGGAGGCCTACCATCTGCCCGAGTTCACCTACGACTACGAGAAGCTGAAGATCGAGCAGCGCGGCTCGGTCTACATCTGCTCCTTCAACGACGCGGACAACCTGAACGCCATGTCCTACGCCCAGATGGCCGAGTTCAACGACTTCCTCATCAAGGTGCGCATGGACAAGGACTGCCGCGTCATCGTGCTGACCGGCGAGGGCCGCTCCTTCTGCGCCGGCTTCAACCTGAACGACCTCGCCCTCGATCCGCCCGAGGACATGGGCCGCATCCAGCGCGACTTCTACATCATGCAGCGCATGTGCTCCGACCAGATCATCAACATGCGCCGCTGCGAGCAGCCCATCATCGGCGCCCTGAAGGGCTTTGCCGTGGGCGGTGGCCTGTCCATCTCCTGCGCCTGCGACATGCGCGTGCTCGGCGAGTCCTACAAGATGAACGCCGGCTACCTGTCCATCGGCTACACCGGCACCGACATGGGCGGCTCCTTCTTCCTCCCGAAGATCGTCGGCTATGCCCGCGCCTGCGAGATCCTCATGAACCCGGCCCGCTTCGACGCCCAGAAGCTTTACGAGTGGGGCTTCGCCAACCGCGTGGTGGCCGACGACGACGTGCTGGAGACCGCCGTGGCCATGGCCGAGGAGATGTGCCGCGAGACCGCGCCCTTCGGTCTGCGCCTCACCAAGGAGGCCCTGCAGTGCTCGCTGGACGGCACCAGCTTCGAGAACTGCATCAAGATGGAGAACCGCAACCAGGTGCTGGCCTCCAACACTAACGACGGCATCATGGGCACGCTGAAGATGAATCCGAAGAACCGCGCCGACGTGAAGGAAAACCCGGAGAAGTACGCCTTCCACAATATGTAAGAGAGGGTCGGCAAAACCGAACCTGCTATCTGGAGCCCCGCAGCCCACAAGGCCGGGGCTCCCTTTTCTCTTTCTAGGTAGAAAATCGCCGCGGGGGAGCCGCGCGGTGCCTTGATTCGCTCAGACAGTCCTCGCTTGGTGAAACAGGACATTTAGTCCTGTTTCAGTCGCTGCGGAACTCGCTCGGTCAAGGCACCCCGCGTCTCCTCTCGAATCGAACGTTGTTGAGACGAGGAGGACGCTATGAAAGTGCTGGGAATCAATGGGAGCCATCGGGCCGGGAAGGGGACGGCGGCGCTTCTGCAGGCGGCCCTCGACGGGGCGGCCGAGCAGGCATCGGCGCTGGAGGTGCCGGTAAGCTGCGAGCTGGTGGAGCTCTCGAAGCTCGATATCGGGTTCTGCGTCGGCTGCAACCGCTGCCTCGCCCAGACGAGCTGCACGCTCGAAGACGACATGAACGATCTCTACGAGAAGCTACGGGACGCCGACGTGGTTCTGCTCGCCTCGCCGGACTACTTCGGCACGGTGAGCGCCCGGATGAAGAACTTCATGGACCGCACGCGCCCCTTCCATATGGTGGAGAACGTGCTGACCGGCAAGGTGGGCGGCGCCATGTCCACGGCCGGGCTCAACAACTGCGGGGGAGAGGGAACGCTCGCTGCTCTGGACAGCTGGTTCGCCACTCAGGGAATGCTCTCCGTGCACCCGCGCACCGCGGGCGCGCCCTTGTCCGGCGGCGTGGTGGCCACGGGCTTCGCGGGGCTCGACGAGACCGGGCAGCCCCGCTGGCGCTCGGTGAAGGCCGACGAGATCGGGTTCGCCCTGGCCCGGCAGCTGGGGCGCGAGGCCGCGTGCCTGGCCGTGCGGCTGGCATAGCATTCCTTCACTCGGCGAGAGCTGACAAAACGGTGGTCAAATTGACGGAATGACGACAGGGTTTCAAACTTCTTACATCGCTCGCGCATAGAGATTGCAGCACCTTGTTGACTTGCTGTTGCTCCCGCACGGCGCGCTAAAGTCTACTTGTCCGGTAATCGTTCGAGCCACTTGGACGATCCAGCAACTCGGAAGGATGGTTCTTCAAGCGACTCCCGGTTCCTTTTCGGTAGTGCGTTAGAAGGAGGCTTATCATGACGCGCGCGTCTGACTTTGTTCCGCTCAATGGCATCTCTCGTCGAACCTTCTGCAAAGGGGCGGCCGTGCTCGGCATTTGGGGAGGACTCGCCAGCTTCGGCCTGGCCGGCTGCGCCCCCCGCACCCGCGCCGAGCGGCTCGCGAGCTCCGCTCCCTGGAAGGCGGGCACCTACACGGCAGAGGTGACGGGCCGCAACGCCCCCTACGCCATGACGGTCACGTTCACCGACGACGCCATCGGCTGCACCAATATCAAGCCCTGCGCCCAGGGCGAGGGCATGGCGCTTGCCCTGGGCGCAGGCGCCGAGCGCGACGTGCTGTGCAAGAACATCTTCGCCCAGCCCGACGGCACCTACTGGATCGTCGTGAACACCCTGCGCTACCCCGATCCCGACGAGCCGGACGCCAACGGCGCCACCATCAACAACATGCTGGCTCTGGGCCACATCGTCGCTGGCGATACCGTGGAGGCCCTGGCCGGCGAGATGGGCGTGGACGCCGCGAACCTGCAGGCTTCCATCGACGCCTACAACGCCGTGGTGGAAGGCGGCACCGACGAGTTCGGCTTCGTGGCCGACAACACCGCCGATGCGGCCATGACCGAGGGCCCCTGGTACGCCTGCCGCAAGGTGCCCACCGTGCACCACACCATGGGCGGCATCCGCGTGAATGTGGAATCCGAGGCCTGCAACGCCGACGGCGAGCCGATTCCCGGCTTGTACGCCGCAGGCGAGTGCACTGGCGGCATCCACGGCGAGAACCGCCTGGGCGGCAACGCCATCGCCGACTGCATGACCTTCGGCCGCAACGCCGGCACCAACGCCGCAAAGTACGCCCTGGCATAATCCTTCCAGGCACAGCCTTCTTCCCGCCACGGGAATAGAAAGCGGGCCCCTCACCGTGAGGGGCCCGCTTTGCTTGCGTAAAATGCCGCCGGTCTTTTGCTAGGAGCGCAGCTGCGCCTCGGTGCTGTTGGCGAAGTAGCCCTCGGGGATGTTCTCGCGGACGAAGTTGGCGAAATCGCGCGCCTCGTCGCTGGGAGAACAGCTGGAGGGCCAGGTGAGAGACACGGGATACCACATGGTGTCGGTGGCCACCTTGAAGCGGATGATGCCCGGTTCGTTGCGGTAGCGACTGGCTATGCACTCGGGCAGCGTCGCCCAGCCGAGCCCCGCCTTCACGCCTTCCACCATGGCCTCGTGGGTGTCGAAGCAGCCCACCATGTTGTGATCGCGCAGCGAGAGCCCGTAGCGTTCCCGGAAGTGGCGGTTGCCCACCATATGGCGTCCGGAATGCCACTCGTAGACGATCATGGGCCACTTCAGCAGCGTCTCTATGGGAACCGATCCGACCGCCTGGTTGTAGGGAGCCTTGTCGGGCGCCAGGAAGACAAGGCGCTTGTAGCCGAGCACCTCGGTCACGATGCCCGGCTCGGTCGGCTGGTTCTCGAGAATGGCGAAGTCGAGCTCGCCGTCCTTGAGCTTTTGAACGAGCTCGGGCTCGTAGCCGGCGTCCAGGTGCACCCGAGCCTCGGGATTCTCGCGCACGTAGAGCGCCACGAGACGCGGGAGGAGGGTCACTCCGTCGGCGTAGCTCATCCCCACGGTGATGTTGGCCGGGAAATGCTCGTCGATAGCGGCGATCTGGGAAGCCATGACGCGCTCCATGTCGGCCATATTCTGAGCGAATTTCACGGCCACCTTGCCCGCTTGCGTGAGGGAAATGCCGGTGGAGGTCCGGTTGATGAGCGACGTGCCGAGCTGTTTCTCGATGGCGGCAATTTTTTGCGACAGGCCGGGGCGCGACATGTACAGCTGGCCGGCTGCCTGCGAGAGACTCCTCGCCTTCGAAAGAACGAGCAGAACCTCGATATCGTCGAACAGCATGAACCCTCCTCGTCGGCGGTGACATTCCGCATCGCTTGGCATCGATCCAGCTCAGACCCCGCTCGCTTCCGCTCGGCTGAATTTACCCATACAGATAATCATTAAACCCGCCTGAAGGGCATCCGTCCAGAGCCTTTAATCAAAAAGTTGGAGCGATTTTTGACGGGGCCTGTAAGAAAAACCTCCATGTAAACGATCCTTTGCATCCCCTACAAGGAATCACGACGGCGAATCGGTGACTGACGAACTAACAATAAGCCATTCCTTCCTATGATGAGGCAAAAGGCACGGAATCTGCCGAAGCGGAATGGGTTGGGCGAACCCTCTTTTCAGCAGATCTTTTCAGTGCCTTCTTGGAAACAAGGAGAAGAGAAGAGGAGGAATCGATGGACAAACAAGGGATCATCGAGGCCAGCCGGAAGCGTCGCGAGGGCGAGCGCATCTTCTACACGTCGTGCCCGGCCAACGGGTGCTGGGACTCGGCCTGTGTGCTGAAGTGCCACGTGAAGGACGAGAAGCTCATCGCCGTTGAGCCCGACGACTCTGTCAACCCCAACGACAGCCGCGAGGATTGCGGCTGGGAGAACACATGGAAGGGCAACGTGCAGATGCGCCCCTGCGCCATGGGCCATTCCTGGAAGAAGGAGCTCCATGCCGACACGCGCCTTCTGCATCCCATGAAGCGCGTGGGCGAAAAGGGCCCCGGCCGCGGCTACTTCGTGCAGATCAGCTGGGAAGAGGCGCTCGACACCATCGCCGAGAAGATGATCGAGATCAAGGAGAAGTACGGCCCCTACGGCATCTTCCATTCCCAGTACCCCAGCTTCGAGAAGAACGGCTTCCCGCTGGCCCCCTGGTGGGAGGCGGGCTTCGGCGCCTGGGGCGAGCACTCCACCTCGGGCCATGCCGCCGGCGAGATGCTGCACCTCGGTGTTGACCTCACCAAGGTCACCCGCGGCCTGCAGAACTCCATGCCCGGTTTCGAGGCGCCCGACCTGTTCAACTCCAAGCTCTTCGTCATGTGGGGCATGGATCCGGTGGTCGCCTGGTTCGGCCCGACGTCCTACTACATGCACCTTGCCCACGAGTACGGCTGCAAGACCATCGTCATCGATCCGCGCTACACGCAGTCGGCCGAGCTTCTGGCCGATCAGTGGATTCCGATTCGCCCCGGCACTGACCTGGCCATGATGCTGGCCGTGGCGCAGGTGCTCTTCGAGGAGGATCTGGTCGATCACGAGTTCATCGACGAGTGGGTCGACGCGGAAGGCTATGAGGAATGGCGCGCCTACGTGATGGGCGAGGGCGAAGACGGCATCAAGAAGACGCCGGAGTGGGCCGCCCCCATCACCGCGGTGCCCGCCGACACCATCCGCGAGTTCGCCCGCCTGTACGGCACCGAGAAGCCGGTGCACCTCCAGTACTTCTACTCCTGCGCGAAGCGCCACATGGGCGACTACTCGGCGTCGGCGTCGATGCTTTTGCAGGCCATGACCGGCAACATCGCCTGCCACGGCGGCTGCGAGTCGGGCGCTTGTCTGCCCACGCCGGGCCGTGTGCCGGCCCCGCGCGCTGATTTCGGCCGCAACCCGGGCGATTACCAGGTGCCGGTGCTGTTCAACAACAACTGCCTCACCGAGATTCTCGCGCGCCAGGACGACTACTGGAGCGGCAAGATCAGCGAGGAGGAGTTCCGCCATCTCATCGGCAGCCCCACCAACGACAGCCCCTTGCCGAACATTCAGATGATCATCTTCGAGAACAACTACGGCAACAACCACTCCAACGTGAACAAGCGCTTCGCTGGTATGGCGAACACCGAGTTCAACTGGGGCTTCCAGTGGCACATGAACCAGCCCACTGCCGAACTGTGCGACATTATCCTGCCGGCGCCCGTGTGGCAGTTCGAGGGCATGGACGAGTACATGTACGGCCACCAGCGCTTCGTGAGCGGCCCCAATGGCATGCGCAACTACTTCACCTTCTGCGGCCGCGGCCTGGACTTCCCGGGTGAGGTGCGCTCCAAGGAATGGGTGTGGACCGAGATCGCCAAGCGCCTCGGCGACGAGGTGGTGGAGGGCTACAACCCCCGCATGAAGGACGTGCCGGTGGAGCAGTGGGTCGACGCCCAGGAGGCCATCTACAAGGAGGCCTTCGAGAAGTGGGCCGACAACGCTACGATCATGGCCTACCTCGGCTACGACCATCGCCCCACTTGGGAGGAGTTCAACGCCAAACCGGTCATCCGCACCGAGATCGATGAGCCCTACTACCCGTTCAAGTCGGCGCTCGACAAGGGGGAAAGCCCGTTCAACACCCCCACGAAGAAGATCGAGTTCGCCTCGAATTTCGTGAAGACCCACGATATGACCGAGAGCCGTTGGCGCGGTCGCATCGACCCGATGCCGGTGTGGAGCCCGAGCTACGTGGAAGGCGACATCTCCACCGCCTCCAACGACGGCTTCTACAACCCGAAGGTGAAGAAGTACCCGCTCTCCCTCGTGACCCCGGTGTCGGTGTACCGCCAGCATTCCAGCAACGACAACAACCCCTTCATGCGCGAGGACGTCTATCGCCACGCCGTGTGGATCTCCGGCGTGGACGCCAAGGCCCGCGGCATCAAGGACGGCGACATCTGCCGCGTGTACAGCGATCGGGGCGAGACGGTGCTGACCGCCTACGTCACCAACCGCTGCATGCCGGGCACCGCTGCCGTGCACCATGGCGGCTGGTACCAGACCAACGGCGAGACGTCCGAGATGAACGTATTCGGCCAGGATATGCGCGGCACGCCGAACATCCTGCTCGACGACGGGCACCTGCCCCACATCTTGGGCGCGCTCATCATCGCCGGTCTCGTCGAGGTTGAGAAGATCGCCGACGGCGACGCCGAGGGCTTCGGCGGCGAGGCCGAGCGCGGCGGCGCCCGCGGCGCGTCGGTGGCCGTGGCATGCCGCGACCGCCTCGCCCGTGCCCAGGGCGACCGCGACGCCGCGGCCGTGGCCCTGGAGGCGGCTTGCGCCCGGGCCGAGGCGGCCGAAGAGGCTGCAGCCATCGGAGCCGATCCCGTGACCGCCGTTGAGAACGCCTAGCCGATTGTATCCGAGAGGAGGAACTATGACCCAGTACGGATTCTTTTTCGATATGAACCGCTGCTACGCCTGCCAGGCCTGCAGCATCGCCTGCAAGGACTGGAACGATATCGATCCCGGCGCCGAGAAGTGGATGACCGTCTACGAGTGGGAGTCGGGCACGTTCCCGGCCATCCGTCTGCACTCGCTGGCGTTCTCCTGCGCCCATTGCGAGAACCCCGCCTGCGTGGCGGTGTGCGAGAGCGGTGCCCTGTACAAGGAGGACGAGTTCGGGGCCGTTCTGGTAGACCAGGACAAGTGCACCGGCTGCCGCAAGTGCTACGACGCGTGCCCCTATGGCGCGCCGAAGTTCGCGACCGATGAGCCGACGGCCAAGATGAGCAAGTGCACCATGTGCGTCGACCGCCTGTCTGAGGGCATGCAGCCGGCCTGCACCATGAGCTGCCCTCTGCGCGCCTTCGACTTCGGTCCGCTCGACGAGCTCATCGAGAAGTACGGCGATGTGCGCTACTGCGAGGGCATGCCCGCGCCGGATGCCACCAACCCGGCTTTCATCATCTGGAACCCCCGCGAGAAGACCCCGCTGCTTCCCTACGACGTGGACGAGGCCATCGCGCTCAACCAGCAGCGCGGCGACTTGGGCACCATGTTCGAAAGCGAAGAGGATCTGAAGGTCTTCGACGAGGGAACCATCGGCCGCGACGAGCTGAAGATGAAGCACGGCTCCGTCATCGAGCTCATGCGCGCCACGCGCAACGACATGGCGTAGGAGACGCCGACGTCGTTCGTGCGACAAAGCCAACTCGGGCGGCGGCCCGTGCCTGCACCCCGCCGCCCTTTTGCTATCGTCTACGTTTACTTCCGGGTGTGGAGGACCTGCAAGTGAACTTAGGGGAAATCGTTCGTTAATTTGAAAGGGGAAAGAAATGGAGTGGATCGGAGTTATCGGCATCGTTGCCGGTCTCGTCTTCTTCGTCATCGCGGCCATGCGCGGCTGGAACGTGCTCATCACGTCCATCGTCACGGCCATCATCATCGCGCTCACCAACGGCATGGACATCATGAATACCATGGTGGGCACCGAAACATCCTACGCCACCGGCTTGGCCGGCTTCATCCGCGGCAACTTGATGATCTTCATGGGCGGCGCCATCATGGGCGAGTTCATGGACAAGTCGGGCGCCGCCAAGGCCATCGCCCAGGCCATCATGGCCAAGGTGGGAACGAAGAGCCCGTACTTCGTGCTGCTGGGCATCTCGGCTGTGGGCGCTCTGCTCACCTACGCCGGCATCTCGATGTTCGTGGCCATGTTCGCCCTCATCCCGCTGGCCCGCCCGATGTTCCGCGAGTGCAACATCCCGTGGCACCTGTTCTGCGCCGCATGGACGCTGGGCGCCTGCTCGTTCACCATGGCCATGATCCCCGGCGTGCCGGCCGTGGCCTGGATCAACGCCGCCAATGGTTGCGGCGTGTCGCTCACCGCCGCCCCCATCATGGGCATCGTGGGCTCCATCATCGCTATTGCGGTGAGCTGCGTCTACATCAAGTTCGCCCTGAAGCGCGCTGAGGCCAAAGGCGAGCACTTTGTGGCCGACGCCGACGATGTGGCCGTGGAAGAGGATAAGAACATCCCGGGCCTGGGCCTGGCCCTGCTGCCGCTCATCATCCTGATCGCCGTCATCATCGGCCTTTCCGCCACTGGCATGAAGAACGTCGTGTACATCGGCATGCTGGCCGGCATCATCGCCTCTATCGTCTGCTTCTTCAAGTACGTGCCCTCCATCCGCGACGCACTCGGCAAGGGCGCCGTGGCCGGCGTGGGCCCGGCCGTGTTCACCTCTGCTGCGGTGGGCGTGGGCACGGTGGCCGCCGCCTCGGTGGGCTTCACGGTTATCTACGAGGCCATCTTCAACATGCCCGGCGGCACCTATGTGTCCGCTGCCACGATGGCCGCGGCCCTCGGCGGCATCATGGGCTCCGGCTCGGGCGCGGTGGGCATCATCGCCCAGAACTTCCTCGAGCCGTACCTGGCCACGGGCGTCGATCCGGCGGCTCTGGCGAAGATCATCGCCACGTCGGCCACGATCGGCGGCGCGCTGCCCAACTCCGGCGCCATGTTCGGCATGCTCGCCGCCATGGGCCTGAACCACAAGAACTCTTACAAGCACATCGCCGCCATCTCCATTGGTGCCGGCATGTGCGCCCTCGTGGTCATGATCATCATGGCGAACGTGGGTATCTACTAGGGAGTCCCTTGAAGTTGCCGTGCTCGCTACGCTGCGGGCACGGCGCCCTCGCTGGGGCGTCCTCCAAGCCCTAGCTGTTTCGGTTGTTCCGCAGGAGGCGTGCCGCTTGCGTGAATGATGTGTTGTTGGGAGATGCGCCGCGGGCGCGGCGCATCCGAGAGAAGGAGAACCACCATGTGCTTCAGACCAGCAGATGTGGCCTCGGCGGGCCCTGCCCAGTGCCCCGAATGCGGCAAGGCGATCGAGATGGTCGGCGGGATCGAGTTGAAGGCCTGCCCGTTCTGCGGCTGCGATTTCACGCCCTATCTTAACGGCTCAAAACCCGTCCCCGGTGCCCCCGCCGCACCGAAGGCTCCCGGTGCTCCGGGCGCCCCGAAGCCCCCGGCGGCCCCCGGCGCCCCGAAGCCCCCGGCGGCGCCTTCGGCCCCCAAGCCGCCGAGCGCCTAGTCGCGTGTCGCGAAGGGGAGCTGGAGCGTTCCAGCTCCCTTCCCGGAAGCGCCCGTTTTGCGAGGGATGGGCGCTTCCGGGAAGGGATAAGCCTCAAGACACGTTAGGGGGATTGAGCGATCATGGGCGGAAACGAGGAGCAGGTGAAGGGGAAGACGACGACGGAGGTGGCGCGGACCGGTCGTGGACGCGCGCCGTCGATGACCGGCGGCAAGGGCGACGATCCGAGCCCTCAGGGTCGGGGAGGGACTGAGGGCTCGGATCGTCGCGGGAAGAGGGGATCGGTCACCGAGCAGGTATCGCTCTTCGAGCGCGTGCCGGCATCGGAGCGCTTGGCCTGGCCCGATATCGCCGCCATCTTGTCGGGCGTGGTGTCGAGCCTTTCGAAGCTCATGGGCGGTGGCATCGTCGCCTTCTACGCCGGCTGCCAGATGGGCGGCGTCACCGTGGCCATCACCTTCGTCCTGTCCTTCTTTCTCACGTATCTGGTAGGCAAGATCTGCTATCGCGAGGGACTTTCCAACAACGTGGTGTCCCGCTACTACATCTTCGGGAAGAAGGGTTCGGCGGCGGGCTCCCTCATCTGGATCTTCGTGATTGTGGGCGTGCTGGCCGTGGGCACGGTGCAGCTCGGCAACGCCATTCTGTTCGCCTTCGGATGGGAGGGCGATGCGGCTCGCTGGGCGCTGTTCACCGGCATCTCGTGCGTGTGGGTGGTCATGGCCCTGTTCGGCACGAAGGTCATCGCCCGCATGAATGCCGTGTTCGTGGTGGCGCTGTTCTGCGTCATGGGCTACGTCATCTACCTCATCGCCGCCGACGGGCAGCTTGTCGACGCAGCCACCCACGGCATCCTCATTCCCGGCGTGCAGCCTTTGGAGGGCTTCGCCTATTCGGTGAACTACGCCATCATGACCAGCGGCCTCATGGCCCTGTTCGCCGCCGATTTCACGCGGTTCGCCCGCAAGGAGCGTGATATCGCGCCCGTTGCCGCCACGGGCAGCCTGTTCGCCATCATCACGTATGTTTGCGGCGCCCTCGTGGTGTACTACGGCTTCGACAAATCGGTGGCCTACTTCAGCGCCCAGGGCATGGATCCGCTTTTGGCCGCCAATGCCGCCGTCACCAATCCGGGCGTGTCGCTCGTGCTCGCGGCCGGCGGGGTGGGGCTCGCCATCATCTGCCTGTCCCAGATGAAGGTGGAGACATCGAACTCCATCGGAGGCGCCAACGCCGTGTCGAACCTCGTTCATTCGCTCTTCGGCCGCAAGCTTCCCTGGGCGGCCGCGGTCGTGGGGGCGAACGCCATCGGCCTCGCCTTCATCCTGGGCAACATCCTCGATCAGGTGAACGCATTCATGAGCTACGGCTCTATTCTCACCTCGTCGTGGTGCATCCTGCTCATCACCGATTACTACCTTGTGCGCGGCAAGATGGGCATCGGCAAGGTGGGCATCGATATGGAGGCTCCCGAGAAGGCGGTGCACTGGCGCGGCGTGGGCACCATCGCGTTCGTGACGGTGGTGGGCAGCGTGCTGTACGCCACCGGGATGGTAGGGGTGCCCTTCCTCGTGGTCGCGCCGCTCACTATGGTTGTCTACATCGCCGTCAGCTGGCTTCTGCGCGACAAGGTTCGATCGGGCGAGATCGGGTAGCGGCAAGACCTTAAAAGGCGCTCAAGGGACGACAGGGGGCACGCCATCTATTCACTTGTTCAGGGACGAGGGAGTTGGTAGAAACTGGTCGGATTGTGGTAGAATATGGTAGCAATCTAAGATGTTGGTAGAAATTGGTAGAAAAACTGGTAGAAACTGAGGGCATCCGTGATTGTGCGTAAAGCAACTTAGAAAATCGTGAAAACTTGATCAGGAGAAGGGCGGGTGCTGTGACCGCTTCAATAGACTCGCTGCTTGCTTATCGTGAAGGCAACAGATTGGAGGCAAAAAGCGCCCAAGTCAGTTTGCCGAAGAGCTTGTGGGAAACGTATTCCGCTTTTGCTAACACCGACGGCGGCTGTATCGTTCTTGGAGTGGAAGAGACGAGAAGCGGCCTTAAGGTGGTTGGCGTGCCCAATCCGGATAATCTCGTGAAGTTATTCTGGGATGCGGTCAACAATCCCGCAAAGGTGAGTGCCAATCTTCTTACTAACAGCGATGTGTCCGTCGAAGAGAAAGATGGGCTGAGCGTCATAGTGATTCGCGTTCCGCGCGCGAGCCATGATGCGCGGCCGGTGTTTCTTGACGCAAATCCCTTGATGAGGACATTCAGGAGAAACGGCGAGGGCGATTACCGCTGCACGCAGCGAGAAGTCAGCGCAATGCTGAGGGATAACAGCGACGGCGTTCAAGACAGAGCCGTGCTGCCCCATCTGGAGAAGGATGCCATATGCCCTGAAACGGTGCGACGCTATCGAAACGCGCTGCGCACGGTTCGCCCCCAGCATCCTTGGCTCGATCTGGAGAACGATGATTTCCTCTTGAGGATAGGCGCTATCGGCCGAAGCGCTGACGATGATCGACTTCATCCGACTCGGGCCGGTCTGCTCATGTTTGGCTACGAGTACGAGATCGTGCGCGAGTACCCGCTTTACTTCATGGAGTACCGGGAAGTATTGGGTGACGCCCGCTGGGATGACAGGGTGGTCACCAACGATGGCGAGTGGAGCGGAAATATCTTCGATTTCTGGCGGATCGTTCTGCCGAGGATCATTGTGCTTTCGAAGAGGCCTTTTGATCTTGAGGGAGGGGTGAGGGTTGATGACACCCCTTTGCATAAGGCATATCGCGAAGCGCTTGCAAATACTCTCGTTCATGCCGACTATTACGGAGAGGCGAGCACGGTGGTGTCAAGGGAGTTAAACCGACTCGTGTTCATCAATCCCGGAACGGTTCGCATCGATCCGAAGGTTGCTCAAGTCGGCGGCATATCGAGCCAGCGAAACCCTGCGCTCATGACGATGTTCAACCTTATCGGCGTCGGCGAACGCGCGGGATCGGGATTCGATGTGATGAGGCAGGGCTGTTCATGGGCGGATGCGCCCAATCCGATCTTCCGAGAAAACTTGTCCCCAGACTATGTCGAGCTGGAATTCCCTTTTGCTGTGCGGGAACGAGCCGGTTCGGGCTCCTCGCCTAATGGCATGCAAGGCGGCGGCGATAATGCCGAGACGGATGCTTTTCTTGTCGCTTCAAGCATTGGGGGCCGGGGATCTCTCTCTGGTTTGTCAGCGCAGGATCGAGTGTTGGAATATATAAGCAGGAGTACCTTTGCCACGCGAGGAGAAATCGAGAAGCTGCTCGGTGTCTCTCGCAGCAGCGCCGGGAATCTTCTCTCCGCGATGGTGGAGGGTGAAATGCTGAAGGTCGAGGGGGCTGGAAGGGCGACAACTTATCGCTTGGCGTAGCGCTCGCAGGAGTGGCAGCCGGTGCACCAACGGTAGTCGAGCAGGAGCGCTTGGCTCGTGCGGTGCGTCCCATGTCTCCCACCGGGCCTTCCAGCCATACCCACTGCCCATCGGACAGGCCGAGGGAGGAGGCGGTGTCCGGGTGAATCTGCACGGTGGGTGGGGAATCCCACCGAGCCGTCCTCGGTCAACACTTCGCGGGTTAGCGAGCAAAGCAATTGCGCTCGAAGCGAAGGCTGCGCTTGTTTTGTTTACCAAAATACCTATAATTTTTTACAAAACACCAGGTCAGATCCTATAAGCGAGAAACTTGTTTCCTAGAATTTCACCGGTTTCGCTCCTATACTTTTGCGCGGTTTCAAAACCCGTTTGAAAACGAGAGCAAGGAGGAGAGATGACCGAGTCTTCAAGCACGCGCGGGCAGCTGACGCGCCGCGGATTCCTGAAGACCGCCGGCGCCGCGGCCGGCGTTGCGGGGCTCGCCGGTGTGGCGGGCATGGCGTCTGTCGACGGCTGGCTCGCGCCGGCCACCGCCGAGGCCGCACCAGAGGAGCATGTGGCGCGCACCTACCACCAGAGCCACTGCGGGGGCATGTGCTCGCTGGCGTGCACGGTGCGCGACGGGCGCATGGTGAAGGTGCAGCCCAACGGCGTGGGCAACCCCGACTTCCAGACCATCTGCCTGAAGGGCATCTCGGAGGTCGCGCACATCTACGGGAAGGGCCGCGTGCAGACGCCGCTCAAGCGCGTCGGCGAGCGCGGGAGCGGTCAGTTCGAGCCGATCAGCTGGGACGAGGCGCTCGACGAGATCGCCGAGCTTATCAAGACCACGCAGGATTCCTACGGCCGCGACTCCATCATGGTGCTCGCCACCGCCGAGGCCGACTTCGGCTTTCTGGCTCCCATGCTGGGCGCGCAGAACGGGGGCTTCGACGGCATCGACGTGGGCACCGGCAACGGGCTCGACCCGGCCATGGGCTTTGGCGCGGGGTACGCGATGTGCGCCCCCGAGGCGCGCGATTGGCAGCGTTCCAAGCTCGTGCTCACGGTGGGATCGAACTACTGCGAGTCGAGCCTGCCCAACGTGTTCACGTTCTTCGACGCCAAAGAAGCCGGCGCGCACATGGTGACGGTCGACCCGCACTATTCCACGACCGCCTCGAAATCCGACGAGTGGATTCCCATTGAGCCGGGCACCGATGCGGCGCTGTTTTTGGGCATGATCTCGCACATCATCGACAACGGTCTTACCGACGAGGAGTTCATGGCGCAGCACTCGACGATGCCGTTCCTCGTCGACGCCGAGACGGGCCTGCTCATCCGCGATCATGAGGAGATCGCCCCGGTCGATGCGGCAGCCGCTGCCGAGCCGGAGACGCCCGAGCAGAACCCCTATTTCGTCATCGATCCGGTAACCGGCGCGCCGGTCCACCACACCCAATGCGCCGCGCCGGCGCTCTCCGGCGCCGCTCAGGTGCGCGGCCGCAGCGCGGTTACGGTGTGGGATAAGCTCGTAGAGGGACAGAAGCCCTACACGATCGATTGGGCGGCCGAGATCACGGGCATTCCCGCCGAGCGCATCGCCAGCCTGGCCGAGGAGTACGCCGAGGGCCCCTCGTCGCTGGCGCTTGGCTGGGGCGGCAACGACAAGATGACCAACGCCGATATCGCCGGGCACGCCGCCGCGGTGCTCGTGGCCATCACGGGCAATGTGGGCAAGCCGGGCACGGGCGTGGGCGTCTACGTGGGTCAGTCCTACAACAGCTACGCCCCGGCACTTGGCGCGTGGGCGATGCCGGAGGACTGGGCTGCCGCCGCATCTGAAGTGAGCATCTACGACATGCCCTACAAGGAGAGCAACTGCCATGCGGCCATCTTCTGCGGCGACATCGTGGCGCAGCATCTGGCCAACATGAACGTGACCTGCGACTGGGCCGACACGCTCGACTTCATCGTGACCATGGATCCCTACTTCACCGAGGGCGCGAAGTGGTCCGACTACATCCTGCCGTGCACGTCGCGCTTCGAGTACGACGAGCCGTTCGGCAATGTGAAGGCGGGCTACAGCCAGATCGTCATCCAGGAGAAGATCATCGACCCGCTCTTCGAGGCGCGCACCGACCTGTGGATCCAGCGCGAGTTGGCGAGCCGCCTCGGTCTTAAGGCCGGCATCCCCGAAAGCTCGGTCGATCGCTGCAACGCGATTCTGTCCACCTCGACTGAGCCGTGGGTGTCGGAGCTCACGGTGGAGAAGATCTCGGAGAACGGCGCCGTGTGGCCCGTGCCCGATCGCGAGGTCATCCGCGAGGTCGTGCCCGATCAGGTGTTCCCGACGCCGACGGGCCGCATGGAGCTGTACTACGACGGCATGGTCCCCTTCGACCAGCAGCTGCCCCAGTGGGAGCCCTGCACCGAGATCGCCGACGAGTCTTTGCGCGCGCAGTTCCCGCTCCAGCTCACCAACACGCGCACGCGCTTCCGCATCCACAACCAGTTCTACGATTCAGACTGGCTCCAGCTGATGTACGAGCCCCTCGTCATGCTGAACCCGGCCGATATGGCCAGCCGCGGCCTTGAGACGGGCGATACGGTGCGCGTGTTCAACGATCGCGGCGAATTTAAGGTGCACGCGGCCGCGAACAACGCCATCCGTCCCGGCTCGGTGCGCATCTACGAGGCGACCACGGCCGACTACACCGTCGCGGGCAACCTGCAGAACGTCACGAACAACACGATGATCGAGCGCGGCTACGACCTCATGTGCGGTCCGGTGATTCCGTTCTCCGACACGCTCGTCGAGATCGAGAAAGCGTAAGGGAGGGACATCATGACCAGACTAGCCATTGCCATCAACCTCGACCGCTGCGTCGGTTGCCACACCTGCGCCCTGTCGTGCAAGATGCAGAACAACGTGCCCGAGGGGATGCTCTGGAACCGCGTGCTCACCGAGGACTGTGACGTTGTGGACGGCGCGCTCGGCACCTATCCCAACGTGACGCGCACGTTTCTGCCCGTGGCCTGCCAGCACTGCCAGAACGCGGCGTGCCAGCGCGTGTGCCCCACCGGCGCCACCTACAAGGACGACAAGGGCCGCGTGGAGATCGACTACGACAAGTGCATCGGCTGCCGCATGTGCATGGCCGCCTGCCCCTACAACGCGCGCAACTTCAACTGGCAGACGCCGGTGCGCGTGACGGGCGCCAACTACGGCGATGCCGAGGTGCCGGTGCGTCCCAAGGGCGTGGCCGAGAAGTGCACCTTGTGCAAGGAGCGCACCGACCGCGGCGAGGAGCCCATGTGCGTCGTGTGCTGCCCGGCCCATGCGCGCATCTTCGGCGACTTGGACGATCCGGACAGCGAGATTTCCCAGACCATTCTGAACCGCAAGGCGTGGACGCTCCTGGAAGGCCAGGGCACCCGTCCGTCCGTTCACTACTTCGAATAGGAGGCTCTCATGGAACTGATCAAGCGATACAAAGTCCTGGCGGCCATCCTGGCCGTGGTGGTGGCCGTGGGCGTGGGGTGCTGGGTGTACCAGCTCATCTTCGGCCTGACGGTGACGGGCATGAACAACGGCACCTCGTGGGGCCTCTACATCACCAACTTCATGTTCTTCGTGGGTCTTTCCGCCGGCGGCCTCATCGTGGCCTCCTCGGCGAGCGTATTCCACATCACGAAGTTCAAGGCGGTGGCGCTTCCCGCCATCATCCTCTCCACGGTGTGCATCTGCGCGGCGGGCATGTTCGTGCTCATCGATTTGGGCGGCATTCAGCGCGTGTGGCGCATTCTGACCGGCCCCAATCCGACCTCCCCGCTTCTGTGGGACGTGTGCGTCATTACCTGCTACCTCATCATCAACGTGCTCTATCTCGTGTTCATGACGCGCGGCAACCAGCATGCCGTGTCCATCGTGTCGCGCTTCGCGCTTCCCTGCGCCATTCTGGTGCACTCGGTGACCGCGTGGATCTTCGGTCTGGAAGCGGCCAAAGAGGGCTGGTACACGGCTATCATGGCTCCCATTTTCGTGGCGAGCGCTATGGATTCGGGCCTCGCGCTTCTGCTTGTGGTGCTCGGCATTCTGAAGAAGGCCGGCATCTACGATACCTCCCGCGAGCTCATGGCGATGCTCGCCGGCCTTCTGTGCACGTGCGTGGCGGTGGACGCGTTCTTCATCTTCTGCGAAGTGCTCACTATGGCTTATCCCGGAGCGGCCGGAGCGGAGACTTTGGCGTTGCTGACGACCGGTCCTACCGCTCCTTTCTTCTGGTTCGAGATCATCTGCGGTTTGGTGGTTCCGTTCTGCATCCTCGTGTTCGCGAAGAACCGCCAGAGCGCCGTGCTCGTCAACGTGGCCTGCGTGCTCATCGTCGTGGGCGTGTTCTGCAAGCGCATCTGGCTTCTGTTCACCGCTTTCATCGTTCCCAACGTGATGGGCGCGCCGGGCATTATCTCCGGCTCGAGTGAGGCGGCGCACGCGACCGGCACGGCGTCGTTTGCGGTGCTGAGCTCGTATGCGCCCACGCCGATCGAGATCCTCGTGGTCGCCGGCGTGATTTCCCTGGTGATCTTGGCGTTCATGGTGCTCGCGAGCAAGCTGATCGTGGATCGCCGCGAGAAATAGGACTAAGGAGAGGAAGGGAGTGCGTCATGGAGTACGCCTTGGAGCACGAGAGGCCCTACGGGTGCGAGGAGGCGGCCGCGCATGAGCTGGCCCGGGCGCTGGCCTTCGCGGGGAACTCATTTCTCGCCCCGATGAGCCAAACGTCCGATGCGGGACTCGGCCGGACATTTTGGGCCGCCTTCCCCGATTTCGGAAGCGAAGAAGTGACGTGCGCTTTGGACGGGCTGTTCGCCTGGGCCGCCGCGGACGAAGGCACGCCGCGCGACGAGCGCGTGCGCGATGTCTCGGTTGAGTACGCGCGCCTGTTCATCGGGCCGCCGGAGCCGGCAGTGGCACCCTGGGAGTCGTTTTATGTGCAGGAAGGTGTGACGAACGGGTTCGGCGAGCCGACGTTTCGCATGCAGGAGCGCCTTCGCGATGCGGGGCTCGAGGTGTCGAACGAGAACAACCAGTATGCCGACCATATCGGTATCGAGCTCCTCTACTGCAGCGCGCTCGCGCAGCGGGCGACCTCGAACGGCCTTGCAAAGGCGGAGGAGGCAGCTTTGCTGAAGTCGTTCGTCGAGGCCGATTTGGTTCCGTGGTTCGGGCAATTTGCAGCGGCGCTGCACAAGGAGGGGGCGACCTATTATGGCCTTCTGGCCGATCTCGCCGGCGGTCTGCTCGGGGTCGTTCAAGCCGCTTCGCCGAATACGTTGGCCTCGGTAGCCTAAAGAAGGCCCCCTCGCTTAGCGCCTGTTCCTGCGTACGCTATAATGTCGCAGGTGCAGGCGCTTTTTTTGCGCGCCGATCGGACGCAGAGGCGGAAAGGGGCGGGACGTGGACTATGCGAAGGCCCATATCGTCACCTTGTGGTGCGCCGTGATCGCCAAGGCGACCCGAGGCGTGACTAAGCTTCTCCCCAAGCAGATGACCCCGCTTCAGTTTCGTCTTCTGGCGCAGCTGACCTTGCCTGAATCCGAACGGGTGCTCCCGATGCGCGCCGCGCGGCTGTTGGTGCTGAAGCCGGCCGATGTCGACGAAGCGGTGGGCGTTCTGGCGGATCGGGATCTTCTTAGGGTCTGCGATGATGGCTGCATCGAGCTGACGCGGGCCGGGCGCGAGAGAGCGGCACGGTTGACTGAGCGTCTGAATGCATTCTTCGCGCTGTGCGTGGATGACCTTTCCGAAGAGGAGCGCGCTGTTTTGGCTGATCTGCTGCGCCGCGCGTTTTCGATGCCGGGTAGCTGCTACGCGCGCAGGCCCCTTGCGGGGGAGGCGTCCGAGGCGTTTGATGCCCGACGCGGGCTGGCGGCGACGGCCATGCTCCATTATGCGGTTCAGACGGCCGTCAAGAAGGCGACGTCGCTATCGCTCACTGATTTCCGCTTTTTGCTGGAGCTCTATCCCAAGCGCCGTACAGCGGCGAGGATGCTGCGCGCTCGCGATATGGTGGCCTTCCTGCGAACGGGGCGGGCCTATGTGACTACGGCCTCGGTGCGTCTGGAGGAGCAGGGCTATTTGGTGCGCGTGCCCGACGAGCGCGATGCGCGTGGCATCCTGTTCAAGCTCACGCCCCAGGGAATGATCTGCGTGCAGGAGGTGGCCGACGACTTGTACGCCGTGCTCGTGTCGATGTTCGGCGAGGCAGTGGAAGAGCGGGCGGTGCAGCGTGCCCTCAAGCACCTGCTCGAGCTGGAGGACGCGGCCCTCGACGAGCTGGGGGAGCTTTCATGGTGAGGCGCGAGGGGTGGTCGTCCGGTCGGGTCGGGGTGCACGAGGTGTGGCAGACCTGCTCGGTGAACTGCGGATCCCGTTGCGCGCTGCGCCTTCAAGTGCGCGACGGCGAGATTCTCTGGACGGAGACCGATTGCCGCCCTGAGGAGCCCGGCAACCCGCAGCTGCGCGCGTGTCTGCGCGGCCGGGCCTTGCGCTACTGGCTGGGCAGCTCCGATCGCTTGAACGAACCGCTGCGCCGGGTGGGGCCTCGAGGATCGGGCCGGTTCGAACCCATCGGTTGGGATGAGGCTCTCGACGAGATTGCCGAGCGCATCAGGGATACGGTCGCTCGATGGGGCAACGAGGCGGTGCTGCTTCCCTACGCGACGGCGATATGGTCGGGTTCCGGTTCGCCGTTCGAGCGACTGATGAACTGCTACGGCGGACATTTGGGCATCTACGGCGACTACAGCTGCATGCAGCTGCAGACGGCGTGCACGTCGCTCTTTGGCGACGACGGCTACTACACTGGGTCGCTGCTTTCCGAAGCGTCCCGGGCCGATTTGGTGGTGCTCTTCGGCGCCAACCCGGCGCTCACGCGCATGGGCGGGGCAAGCGGCGCGTACCGTCTCGTGCAGACGCGCGAGGAGGCCGCGAGGGAGGGGCGCCCTTTCAGGGTAATCGCGATCGATCCGTGCCAGAGCGACGCGGTAACGGGCGAGGGCGATGCGTGGATCCCCCTTCGCCCGGGTACCGACGCGGCCTTTGTGGCCGGCGTTGCCTGGGTGCTCATCACCGAGGGGCACACCGATGAGGAATTTTTGCACCGGTACTGCGTCGGATACGACGGCGCGACGATGCCTGCGGGTGCGCCCGCCTTGGAGAGCTATCGCGCCTACGTGCTGGGGGAAGGGCCGGACGGTGTGGCGAAGACGCCGCAGTGGGCTGCCCGCATCACGGGATGCCCCTCGGCCCGCATCGTTTCGTTCGCCCGCGAGCTCGCCGGTGCGAAGCGGGCGTTCATCATGCAAGGCTGGGGCCCGCAACGCACGGCCTTCGGAGAGCAATCGGCGCGGGCAATCTGTCTGCTTGCCCTGCTCACGGGCAATTTCGGTCTTCCCGGCACGAACAGCGGGGCGCGCGAGCGGCTCTTTAGGCCCGTGCTTCCCGACGATCCGGTGGGGGAGAACCCGGTAAAGGCGGCCATCCCGGTGTTTCTTTGGTCGCGCGCGGTCGAGCGGGGGAGCGAGCTTGCGGCTTCCGACGGCGTGCGCGGCGTCGACCGGTTGCCCTCGCCGGTGAAGCTCATCATCAATCATGCGGGCAACGCGCTCACCAACCAGCACGCCGACATCAACCGAACCCACGAGATCCTCGCCGATGAGAGCCTGTGCGAGTTCATCGTGGGCATCGACGTGATGATGACCGATTCTATGCGCTACGCCGACATCGTGCTGCCCGATGTGGCCCAGGCCGAGCGCGATGTGCTCGTTTCGTCGGGAAACTCCGACGGCGTCCGCGGCGTCATCTCGGCTGCGTCGTGGGGCGGCGATGCGCTCGATCGTCGGTGCGCATGGGAGGTGGCCCGCGAGCTCGCGCGCAGACTCGGGGTGGAGGAGGCCTTCTGCGAAGGCGTCGCCACGTTGGGCGAGATGGACGAGCTGCGGCTGCGCGAGAGCTGCTTTGCCGACGACGCCGAGGGCGTGCGTGCCGAACTGGCCGAGCAGGGGGTCGTGCGGCGTCCCTACGAGGGGGAGGCGGTCGCCTACGCCGATTTCCGACGAGATCCGGAAGCGCATCCTCTGCCCACGCCTTCGGGGAAGGTCGAGATATACGATCAAAAGGTCGCGGAGCTTTTGGCGGACGATCCGAGTCTGCCGGCAAGCCCGATCCCGGCGTACATCGCCGCGCCCGAGGGCGCCGAGGCGGCACTTGCCGGCCCCTATCCCTTCCAAATGATCAGCTATCACGGGCGCCAGAGCGCGCATTCGTCATTTTCCAACGTACCCGAGCTTGCGGTCGTGGTGCCCAGGCGCTTGTCGGTGAACCCCGTCGATGCCGAGCGGCTCCAAATCGCCTCGGGCGCTTTGGTGGTCGTCGAAAACGATCGGGGCGCCCTTGTGTGCCGGGCGCGGGTGACGCCGCGCATCATGCCGGGCGTGGTGGCGCTGCCGGAGGGCGCGTGGCACGATGCGGACATGCAGGGCGATCGCCTCGATTGGGGTGGGTGCGCCAACACGGTCTCCTCCGACGAGCCGACGGCGTGGTCGCACGGCAATCCGCACAACTCGTGTCTGGTGCGTCTGCGCCACCTGACCGACGCCGAACGGGCGGAAGCGGCGCTGCGTGAGGCTGAGGCGGGCCGAGGAGAGGAGGCGCGATGACGCGCGCGAAGGCGACGTCTGCGTCCGTCGTGGGAACGGGCGCTTTGGGCGATTCGCATCATCAGTTCGGCTTCTCGTTCGACCAGCGGCGCTGCACCGGTTGCAAGACCTGCGAGATGGCCTGCCGGGACTACCACGACCTCGGGGTGGGCCCGGCGTTTCGCACCGTGCACGAGTACGCCGGCGGAATCTGGACTCAGAACGACGAGGGGGCATGGGAGCACGATGTGTTCGCCTTCTACGTTTCTATGTCGTGCAACCACTGCACGAATCCCGTTTGCTTGCGCTTCTGCACCTCCGATGCCATTGCCAAGGACGATTTCGGGTTCGTGAGGGTCGATGTCGAGCGGTGCACGGGGTGCCAGGTATGCGCTCTGTCGTGCCCGTATCACGCCCCGCGCTTCAACGAGGCGAGCGCGCACATCGAGAAGTGCGACGGGTGCCACGACCGCGTCGCCGCCGGTTTGGGCCCGATATGCGTGGAGGCGTGTCCCCAGCGGGCCTTGGGCTTCGGCATCTACGATGACCTCGCTGATCATCCGCTTGCGGTCGAGCGCGTGGCCCTGATGCCCGACCCGGTCATCACCCAGCCGAACTACGCGATCGAGCCCTGCGAGGCGGCCCTGCGCGCTGTCGGTCCGGATACCCTGCGCAACCTAGGAGAGATCTGAGGCGCGAGTTTTAAGTTATACCCATTTATACCCAAATGTGGTATAAGTGGGTATAACTTTTCGAATGGAGTGTCGGTATGGCTGATGAACAGGCAAAACGAGAAGAGCTTATTCGGCAAATTGCGAGTCTGCCGACGGGCTCTCTGACCAAGAAGACCGTCAAGGGACGCGAGTATTGGTATCTTCGCGTGAAAGAGGATGGAAAACGGCGCGAGCTTTATGTGCCTCGCGATGAGGTGGAGAGCCTGAGAGAGCAACTTGCTCTCCGCAAGCGCCTTGAGCAAGAGCTTGTCAAGGGCGGGCAGCGGGAGGTGCCTCCCCGTGTGGAGGCCTTCGAAGGCTCTGTACTCGTCGGAGACGAACTCCGTGAGTTCGCGGCGCCCGTTGCGAGCTTTAAGAAGCGCGCCCTCTACGGGAAGCTCCGCGCTTTCTTAGAGAGGGAGCCCCGCGATAAGGTGCTCGTGTTGTGCGGGCTTCGTCGCACGGGGAAGACCACCCTCATTCGTCAGGCGATTCTCGACCTTTCCTCCGACGAGCTTGCGCGTGCGGCGTTCATGCAGGTGACCCCTTTCGATACGTTGGCCCAGGTCAATCGCGACCTCCGCAAGCTTGCCGAGAGGGGCTATCGCACGGTATTTGTCGACGAGGTGACGCTGCTCTCCGATTTCGTCGAGGGCGCCGCTCTGTTCTCCGATGTGTTCGCGACGCGCGGTATGCACCTGGTGCTCTCGGGCACCGATTCCCTCGGTTTCGTTTTCGCGGAAAGTGAGCAGCTTTACGACCGATGCACGCTGTTGCGTACGACGTTCATACCTTATCGCGAGTTCGAGGAGGTGCTCGGTGTTGAGGGCGTGGACGAATACCTGCGCTACGGTGGCACTATGAGTCTGGGCGGCCGCAACTACAACGAGCAATCCACGTTCGCATCGAAGGGAAGCACCGACGAGTACATCGACAGCGCCATTGCGCGCAACATCCAGCATTCGTTGAAGTGCTACCAAGACGGAGGGCATTTCCGGAGCCTTCAGGAGCTTTATGATTCCGATGAGTTGACCAGTGCCATCAACCGAGTGGTGGAGGACGTGAATCACCGTTTTACTCTTGATGTGCTGAGTCGCGATTTCAAATCGCATGATCTCGCGCTCTCAGCTCGAAATCTGCGGCAGGATCGAAAAGAGCCCACGGATATTCTGGATCGCGTTGACATTGAGGCGATCACGCGTCGGCTGCGGGATTTGCTGGAGATTCGGGACGCGGCCGAGCGCACGGTTGAGCTTTCAGAGGGTCATGTCGCCGAGATTCGGGAGTATTTGGCCCTGCTTGATTTGGTGGCGAGCGTGAGCGTGGTCAGTATGGAGAATCTGAATGACCGTCGTTTCCGTACGATTATCTCCCAGCCGGGGCTGCGCTATGCTCAGGCCGAGGCGCTCGTCGAGAGTCTGCTTGCCGACGACGAGTTTTCCGATTTGTCCCTTGTCGAGCGCAACCGCGTTCTCGAGCGCATTCGCAGCGAGATCATGAGACGTATGATGGAGGATCTTGTGCTGCTCGAGACGGCCCTGGCCTTCCCGCGCAAGCAAATCTTCGTGCTGCAGTTTCCCGTCGGCGAGTTCGACATGGTGGCGTTTGATCCAGACGCGGCGCACTGCGAGATATACGAGGTAAAGCACAGTGCGAAGGCCGCGCCCCAGCAGTACCGCTTCCTCGTGGAAGACGGGAAGTGCGCCCAGACCGAGCACCGCTTCGGCCCCATCGTGGCCAAGCGCGTGCTGTATCGCGGCAAGTCCTTCAACGAGGGCGAAGTGGAGTATGTGAACGTGGAAGAGTACCTAAGAAATCTGCCTGGCGCAGGCGAAGACAGAGTGCTCTAGGCACAGGAGGCTCGGTTCAGTGGCGAGGCGGCCCTCCTCGGTTTTGGGAAGGCGCGTGGCGGCCTCGGTGATCTCCAGGATGAAGAGACGATGGTCGCCGGCATCGGTGACAGAGCGAACGCGCGCTTCCATAACGCTGAGGGCGTTCTGAGGATAGGGGAGTGCGTGCCCTCCTTCTGTCCAAGCGCACAGGAAGCCCTCGCTCTTATCGGTATCGCGCCCCGAGTGCGAGCCGCACCAGAGCACGGCCTCGGCCGCCTCGGCGCCCACGGTCGACAGGGTGCAGTGCCCCGTCACCTCGATGGCCTTGCCGCTCCAGGATGTCGATTTCAGTCCCAGGGCCACAAGGGGCGGCTCGTAGGACAGCGGCGTGCAGAAAGCCGCGGGCGCGAAGTTCGCCCGGCCGTCGCGCGCGGTGCCGACGACGATGACGGGCCTAGGGCCGAGCGCCGCGGCGATGGCGCGCCCGGAGAGGAGGCGCTGGGGCGTTTTGGAGACGCGTGGTTGCCTGATGGAAACGGGATCTGGCACGATGGCGCCCGTTACTCGTGTCCGCCGCAGACGGGCCGGGGCGGCACGGGGATGCCCAAAGCGTCGGCCGCCTCCTCGCGCAGCTCCTGGATGGTGGCCATGTAGCAGGCTAGGGCATCGATCCAGCGGTGCAGGGCCGCACGGCCCTCGGGCGTGAGCGAGAACAGGCGCTTGGCGGCGCCGGAGGAGGGCGTGTCCCATTCGGAGGTGACGAATCCCTGCTCCTCCATCTTCTTCAGCGTGCGGTAGATGCCCGCCGGATCGGGCTTCTTGCCGCCGAACATGGGGGAGGCCGCCGCCTTCTGGACGATGACGTAGCCGTGCAGGGGCTCGGCGGATGAGGCCAGCACGGTGAGGATGGTGGGCTGCGACATGCGCGAGAGGGACTTGCCCAGCTCGGCGCATTGCTTCAAATCGTCATCGGACTTCGGGTTGCACACGTGCCACATAAAGGGCCTTTCAATATCGTGGAATATTGCGATCGATACAATAATAGACCAAATCAATCATTTCGGCCAGAAGACAAGAGGAGATTCGCGCCGCCTATGGCGTAGGGGAGCGGCTGGCATATCGCTCAAGAGAGGGATGGCCTTCGGGTCGCCCCTCTCTTTTTGGATGAGATGCAGCAAAAGGTTGCGGCCGATGGTCATTTTTGTAGCAGATGCAACCAAGTATTAGATTGCATCTAATATAGGTAAGGTCTACTATTAGTGCAAGGCTTTCGGTGTTCGAAAATCGAACGCCAGCGAGGGCGGCGCCGCGGCGGCAGCGCTCTCGCGGACAGGCTGGCCTGGGTCCTTGTGGCCCTGTGCGCCTCGGCGGTTTCCGAGGTGCGATCGACAGGAGACGAGAAGAGGAGAGTTATCGATGGGGAACGAGATTGACATCCACGCCCCCGGCGTCGAGATGCGCAAGTCGCTGTGCTACTTCTGCCATGCGAACTGCGGCGTCCTCGCCTATGTGAAGGACGGGGAGGTGATCAAGATCGAGGGCGACCCGAACTACGCGAACCAAGGCGGCCTCTGCTGCCGCGGCAACAGCGCCCTTCTGCATCTGAACCATCCCGCCCGCATCAACCATGCGCTCAAGCGCGTGGGGGCCAAAGGCGAGGGAAAATGGGAGAAGATCCCGTACGACCAGGCCATCGCGGAGGTGGCCGAGCGCCTGAACCAGATCAAGGCCGAATCCGGCGCCGAGGCCGTGGCCACCGCCGGCGGCACGACGCGCACCGACGACTGGGCGCGCCGCCGCTTCCTGAACCAGTTCGGCAGCCCCAACGGGTTCCATAACGCGCTTCTGTGCTGGATCCCCACCTTCATGGCCGAGACCTGCGTGGCCGGTTGGTCGCCCTTCGAGACCGACCTGGGTTCGGCGAAGGTGGTCATGCTCTGGGGCATGAACCCCGGTGCGTCGTCTCTGGGCGCCATGCGCGGCTACACCGACCTGCAGAAGAACGGTATGAAGATCATCTGCGTCGATCCGCGCTTCTCCGAGACGGCCTCGAAGGCCGATCTGTGGCTCCCTCTGCGTCCCGGCTCCGACTCGGCGCTGGCGCTGGCGCTGCTGCGCACCATCATCTGGGAGGGTCTGTACGACTTCGCCTTCGTGCGCGACTGGTGCCAGGACTTCGATGCCCTGAAGGAGCACGTGCGCGACTACACGCCCGAGTGGGCGGCGCCGCTGACCTGGCTTTCCCCCGAGCAGATTCGCGCGGCGGCCCGCATGTACGCCACCAACACCCCCGGCTGCATCCAGTGGGGCTGCACGTGGGACCAGCTGGGCACCGCCTCCACCACGACGAGCCTCACGCTCGCGCTCATGCGCGCGGTGTGCGGCAACTTGGACGTTCCTGGCGGCGACGGCATGCCCGGGCCTGCCCTGAACTACCTCACCGATGAGGAGATGGAGGCGAACGAGTGCCTCCCTGAGGAGCAGAAGGCCAAGCAGATCGGCTCCGACAAGTTCAAGCTGACGAGCTGGCCGGGCTATCAGCTCATTTCCGACAATGCGCGCCGCACCTGGGGCAAGACGCTTCCGACCGAGTGGTTCTGCGAGGCCCACGGCCCGAGCGTGTTCAAGGCCATCATCACCGGCGACCCCTACCAGGTTCGCGCGCTCATCGTGAACGCCACCAACCCGATCAACTCCTACGGCGATTCGAAGATGACGCTTCAGGCTTTGAAGCAGTGCGAGTTCCTCGTGACGGTCGACTACTGGATGACGCCCACGGCGCTGCTTTCCGACTACGTGTTCCCGGCGGCCGGCGCGCTGGAGCGCCCCACCATCGTGACGCACTACGGCGCCACCGATTCCATCCTCGGCGGCAAGCGCGCCATGCAGCCTCTCTACGACCGCCACACCGACATGACGTTCTGGCGCAAGCTCGGCATCGCGTGCGGTCAGCCCGAGGAAATGTGGCCGTGGAAGACCGAGGAGGAGGCCTACTACCACATCCTCGAGCCTCTGGGGCTTCCCATCAGCTGCTACGACGAGTTCGTGGACAACTACCGCATGTACTATCCGCCGCTGCACCAGAACAAGTTCATCGCCAACGGCGGCTTCTGGACGCCCTCGGGCAAGGTGGAGTGCGACTCCTCCATCCTGCGCGAGCTAGGGTACCCCGGCATGCCCACCTATTTGGGCTGCTCCGAGAACGAGGTGGACGACCCCGAGGTGGCCGAGAAGTACCCCATCGTGCTCACCACGGGCGGCGGCTTCATGCCCTTCCATCACTCCGAGCACTTCCAGATGCCCGGCATTCGCTACCTGTACCCCGATCCGTACTTCACCATCAACCCCGCGCTGGCCGAGAAGCTCGGCATCGCCGAGGGCGACTGGTGCTGGATCGAGACGCGCCGCGGCCGCATCAAGATGCGCGCCAACGTGAGCCCCGAGCTCGACCCGCGCGTGGTGTTCGCGCCGCGCGGCTGGTGGTTCCCCGAGCGCGACGGCTCGGCCGATCTCTCGAACCCCTTCGGCTGCCTCGAGTCGAACGTGAACGTTCTGACGTCGGTAGACGTCGAGGACTGCGACCCGATGGGCGGCAGCTGGGCCAACCGCGGCCTGATGTGCCGCGTGTACAAGTGCACCGAGCTGGATCGCGATTACAAGCCCGCCGATGCCCAGTGGTCCATTCCCGGCAATGCCACCGAACCGGGTGTGACGGTCATGCCGAGCGATCAGAAGATGGCCCGTCCGCACGTGCCGTTCGAGACGCCCGAGGTTGAAGAGGCTCCCGAGGGCTTCTACCGGGTGTGGCAGAACGGCCAGCTGTACCAGGAGGGCACGCACTTCCGCCTGGACGAGTCGGGCTGGCTCGTGAACCCGCGCACGAAGGGCTACCACGACGCCTACACCGGCTGGCGCTACGACTCGGCAAGCGAGCTGCTTGTGGACGACGCGATCGGCAAGTCTTACACCATGGATCGCGAGGAGGTCTCCTTCCTCGGCGGCGTGCGCTGCTATCCCGGCGCCGAAGCTCCGTTCGAGGTGCCCGAGCAGCTGACGTGGAACGCCGAGGGCGGCTACGCGCAGCTCGCGGACAAGCCCTACGTGTACGATCCCGCCTCCGGCTGGCTCGTCGACCCCGAGACCGGCGCCTTCCACGACGCCTACTACGGCTGGCTCTACGACGGTGCCACGGGACATTTGGTGGACGAGTCGACGGGGACTCACTACGACATGGAGTACAACCCGATCGTCAACGAAGAGGCCGCGGCCGCCCGTGTCGCCGAGGAAGAGGAAGGAGCCTAAGTTATGACCCGTTACGTCATGGTTGTCGACCAGAGCCGCTGCATCGGGTGCCAGTCGTGTACCGTCGCGTGCCGCACCTGGAACGACCTCCCCCTCGACATCATCTACAACCCCGTGTACACCGAGGGCGTCAAGGGCACGTTCCCGGAGGTGTATCGCACCTGGACGCCGACCCAGTGCATGCACTGCGCCAACCCCGAGTGCGTGCCGTGCTGCCCCACGGGTGCCAGCCAGCAGGACGACGACGGCACCGTATGGGTCGATTACTCGAAGTGCATGGGCTGCAAGGTGTGCGTGAACGCCTGCCCCTACGGCATGCGCGACGTGTCCCACATGGTGCCCCGCTTCGACCAGTACGTGCGCAAGTGCACGTTCTGTCGCGATCGCCGAGCGCTCGACCCCGCCGCCGAGCCCTACTGCGTGGCCACCTGCCACCAGCGGGCTCGCATCTTCGGCGACATCGACGATCCGGAAAGCGAGGTGTCGAGGCTCATCAACACCACGCACACCGAGCGTTTGTTCACCGAGCTGGGAACCGACCCGCAGATCTACTACATTCCTGAGATGGGAGGTGGTGCGCGATGAAGCACCATTACTGGGAGGCCCCCATTGTCATCTACCTGTTCCTCGGCGGCTTGGGCGGCGGCATCTTCTTCCTGTCCGCCCTGTTCGATCTGATCATTGCTCCGGGCTCGGGCCCGCTGTTCTTCGCTCCGGTGTTCTTCGCCCTGGCGGCGCTGGCCCTAGGCTGCTTCTTCCTCGTCTTCGAGCTGGGACAGCCGCCGGTGTTCTGGCGCGTGTTCACCACCAAGACCGCCATCATCAAGTGGGGCGCGGTGCTCCTGTCCGTTGCCATGATCTTCGGCTTCGTGTGGTGGGCCAGCTACCTGTACGTGCTCGGTTGGGAGTGGACCTTCGGTTTGGCCGCCGCTCTTGAGGGCGTCCGCCCGATCATGCTCGGCGTGGCCGGGGTGGCGGGCTTCGGCATCATGGTGTACACCGGCGTCATGCTCTCCACACTGAAGGCCCACGCCTTCTGGGCCACCCCGGCGCTGCCGGTGCTGTTCACCGTCTCGGCACTCTCCACGGCCTGCGCGGCCATTGCGCTGTCGCTCGGCGGGGCGCTTCAGCTTGAGGGCGTGGCCCTTCTGCTCGCTGAGCTCATTCACGAGATCGTGCATACGGTCGACATCGTGCTCGTTGTGGCCGAGATCGTCGTGCTGCTCGTGATGGTCTTGAGCTTCTACGGAGCGGGCAACGTGTGCGCCCACGAGGTTGCCGCCCGTTGGGTGCGCGGCAAGACGGCCCCCTTGTTCTGGGGCGGCATGGTCTTCGGCGGTCTGCTGCTCCCGCTTTGCCTGTATGTTTTCGGCGCCGGCACGGCGGCTTCCGCGCTGGTAGCGCCGTGGCTCGTGCTCTGCGGCGGCCTGCTGCTGCGCTACCTGTGCGTGTACTCCGACGAGCGCGCGCCCATTCCCGGTGAGGTGCGCTTCAACGAGCGCCTGCCGAAGAAGGACGCGGCGTTCCTCACGGCTTGGAAGAAGGACGAGAATCTTTACTAGGTCGGCGCGGTGGGTCGACCGGTGGGTTTGCGAGGCGGCCCGCATCGGGCGCAAGCTCCGATGCGGGCCGCCTACTGATAGGATGCGGAAGGAGGATTGCTGTGGACGATATGGCGTTCACCGATGCGCTGACCGGGCATGTTATCGCCGTGTCGGCGGACGGCGGGGCGGCGCGCGTGGTCGAGAAGCGGCCTGTCGAGGATGCTCCGTCGGTGTTCTTTCCGGGCTGCTCGATGGTAAACTACGCGCCCGCGCTCGTGTCGGTTATGGCTGATTATCTCGCGGGTGCGGGCATCGCGCAGGGCGTCTCCCTTCTGTGCTGCGGCAAGATCCTCGATTTCGAGGAGGGGGGAGCGGCCCGTCGCGACACGGTTGACGAGAAGATGCGCGAGGCCTTTGCCCGGGCCGGCGTGCATCGCATCGTTGCCGCGTGCCCGAACTGCTCCGCCGCGCTGCGACGGGCGCTCGCCGCCCCCGGGGCGCCGGCTATCGAGGTGGTACCGCTTTCGCGCGCGCTAGCCGATGCCGGCTGCCGGATCGAAGAGGGGGCCATCGCGCGCACGCTGGCGGCCAAAGGGCTCACCTGCGACGGCGGCGCGCTTCTCTGGGTGCACGACTCCTGCCCCGATCGGGGCGCGTACGGGTTCGGCAGTGGCATGCGCGAGCTTCTGCCTGCCGCGGCGCTCATCGAGGAGAACCTCAAGCCCGCCTCGCGCTGCTGCGGATCGACGGCTCGGGCCGCGGGCCGCTTCGAGGCGGCGCTCTCGCAGGGCGCGCGCAGGGCCGATGAGGCGGCGTCGTGCGGCGCGGACGCGCTCGTATGCGGCTGCATGAGTTGCGCGGCCTCGCTCACGATGGCCCAGGAGACGCTTCCCGTCGTTCATTACCTGGAGTTTCTCTGTGAATACCCCATGGACTGGCGTGCCCTGGCCCGCCCCATGGCCTTGCGCTTCCTTTTGGAGGGACGCGCCGCGCCTGAGGGAGAGGGCGGACGTGGCTTTATCGATCTGGCGCGCGATGCGGAGGCCGGGCGATGAGCGCGGTTGAGGAACGTCCGAGCAATTGCCAGTACTGCGGCTACGACTGCGCGGTCATCGCGACGGTGGAGGACGGACGGGTGACGGGGCTGCGGCCCGATCCGGCACGCTACCCCTATGGGTCGCAGGTCATGGCCGCATGCAGGCGCTGGCCCATGAACGTGGCGGCGCTCGACGCCCCCGACCGCGTGAACTGGCCGCTGCGTCGCGTCGGCGAGCGGGGGAGCGGGAAATGGGAGCGCGTGAGCTGGGAGGTGGCCCTCGACGACATCGCGGAGCGGCTGGCGGCGCTGGCGGCTGAGAGCGGGCCGGAAACGCTGGCGAGCGCCATCGGCGGCCCCCATGCGTCGTTCTGGCCGCTGCACCGTTTCATGAACCTGTTCGGCTCGCCCAACAACATGGGTATCGGGCAGATCTGTTGGAACCCGCGCGTGTGGATGGATATGGCGACGTTCGGCTGGTCGGTCGAGGCCGATATCGTGCCGGGGCTCACCGAGTGTCTCGTGCTGTGGGGCACCAACCCGGCGCAGTCGGACAACTCCGCGTTCTGGCAGCACATTCGCGCCTACGCCGCGGGCGGGGGCGCCCTTGTCGTGGTCGATCCGCGGAGAACCGAGGCTGCGGCCATCGCCGACGTGTGGTTGCCCGTGCGTCCCGGAACTGATGCGGTCTTGGCATTGGGCCTTCTGAACGTCATCATCGGGGAGGAGCTCTACGACGCTTCGTTCGTCGACGCATGGTGCTCTGGTTTCGATGAGCTGGCGCGTGCGGTGGCGCCGCTTGCGCCCGAGGCCGTGGCGGTTACCTGCGGAGTTTCGGCCGACGATATCCGCCGGGCGGCGCGCCTGTTTTCAGGCGGTCGCGCCTCGGCTCTCGTGTCGGGCCGCGGGATCGACCAGATCGGCGCGGCGGTGGCCCCGACCCATCGGGCGCTGTGCTGCCTGCGCGCGATCACGGGCAATGTGGATAAGCCCGGCGCATGCGTGCTTGCCGAAGCGCCTGATTTCGTGAGCGAGCTGGCCATGGAGATGAGCGACGCCATGCCTGCGTCCTGCCGCGCGGCGGCGCTTAGCTCCTATCGTACGCCGTTGCAGAGTTATGCCGGCTACGACGCCCTGCGCGCGCTCACCGAGCGCTTGGGACGCACCCCTCCCATGCGATACCTCACCTCGGCTCATCCCGATCTGGTGCTTCGAGCCATGGAGGAGGGGCGGCCCTATCCCATTCGCGCGCTCGTCGTGCAGGCGACCAATCCGTTGCTCACCTACGGCGACACCGCGCGCGTGCAAAGGGCTCTCGCAGCGCTCGACCTGCTCGTGGTGCTCGAGTACCGTCTCACGCCCACCGCGCAGCTCGCCGACTACGTGCTGCCCATCGCCGGCGCGCTGGAGCGCCCGGTTCTGCAGGTGCACGGCGGCATCGCCAACGCTGCCTACGGAGGGCCGGCGGCTGTGGCTCCCTACTACGAGCGCCGGTGCGACTACGACGTGTTCCGCGAGCTGGGACGTCGTTTGGGGCAGGCCGAGTTCTGGCCCGAGGAGACGCTCGAGGACGCGTTTGCGTCGCAGCTTTTACCTGCAGGGCTTTCCTGGGAGGAGTTCTGCATCGAGGGCACCTACTGGCCCCGGCCCGCCTACGCGAAGCATGAGGCGCTCGGAGCGGATGGGCGTCCGGTCGGATTCGCCACGACGACGGGCAGAATCGAGCTCGCAAGCGAGTTTCTGCCTTTCCACGGCGGCAGCCGCCTGCCCGAGCCCGTGCTTGGGGGTCCTAAGGCTCCTCGCCGCTCCCTCACGCTCATCACCGGCGCTCGCAGACAGCCGTATAATGCTTCCATGTACTTCGAGAATTCGCGCTTTCGTGATGGGGCGGCAGCACCGGAGGCAACGGTGAGCCCGGCCTGCGCCGAGGCGCTCGGGCTTCGTGAGGGGGATGCCGTAGAGGTGGTCACCGATGCGGGGGTGGCCCGCTTCGTCCTTGCGGTGGCCGCCATGCGCGACGATGTGGTGAGCGTCGACTACGGCTGGTGGCACCCCGAATGGGGCGCCGATGAGCGTCTTGGCGGCATGGACGAGTCGAATGCCAACCACCTGACCCGCTGCGAGGTGGGCGAGCCCATGATCGGCAGCTGGTCCTACAACGCCATTCCGTGCGACCTGCGGCTCTCTGAAGAGCCGTTGAGCTGGGTTTCTAAGAACGACTGCGTGTCGAAGAAAGGATAGACATGACGACGAAAAAGCACGCTCTGCTGATTTTCAGCAAGCCCCCCATCCCTGGCATGGTGAAGACGCGCCTCACGCGCGAGCGCGGCGGCATTCTTTCCGAGCAGCAGGCCGCCGAGTTCTTCCGTCGCAGCCTCTACGACGTGAGCGAGCTGTGCATGCACGCGCTCATCGAGCTGCAGCGCGAGAACGACGCGCGCTTGGCTGCCGATCCGGACGCCGATGCCGTCACCTACGACTTCTTCGTGTCCACCACGCCGGCCGACAATGTTCAAGCGATGCGCGAGACCTACGATGCCATAGGGCCTTGGCCAATGGAGGTGCACTACCTGACCGATGCCGGCGCCACCTTCGACGACCATTTCGACGACGCGTTCTCCCAGCTGTTCGCCTTGGGCTACGAGTCGGTGGTCTCGGTGGGAGGCGATATCCCCACGCTGCCGAAGAGCCATATCACCCAGGCGTTCCAGTGGCTCGACTACTTCCAGTCCCTCGGCACGCCGGGCTTCGTGCAGGCGCCGTGCCAGGAATGCGGCACGTCGCTAGTCGGCTGGAGCGCGAACACGCCCATGGACAACCAGGGCGTCTACTACAACACCTGCGGCCGGGCGGCGCTCGACGCCTACGTGGAGAAGCTCAAGGAGACCGGCGCCCCGTCGGCCTACCTCATGCCGGTAGCCGATGTGGACGAGGGCGGCGATTTGGCCCACGCCATCTCGTGCCTGCGCGCCATCGAGGAGGCCTCGCCCGCCCAGGGGCTGTTCGTGCCGCAGCGCGTGATCGACTGGATCGACTTCATGGGCTTCAAGGTGACCACGCCCCCCAACGAGAACCACGATCCCAGGCAATATATCGATAAGTAGGACGCCATGGAAGAGACGCTGATTGACAAGACGATCGCCCTGTGCCCGGAGTGCTTGGCGCCGCTGCCGGCGACCATTTCGGCCGACGGGGAAGGCGTCGTGTGGATGGAGCGCACCTGCGAGGAGCACGGGCGCACGCGCACGCGCATCTGGCCCGATGCCGAGCACTACCGCTGGCTGCAGTCGCTGGCCCTTCCCAAGACGCCGCCGCGCGCGAACTGCGCGGTCAGCGCGCCGTGCCCCCTGGGCTGCGGCACGTGCGCGCGCCACGAGCGGCGCGGCACGCTGCTCGAGATCGAGGTGACCCGCGCCTGCAACCTGCATTGCCCGGTATGCTTCATGAGCGCGGAGGATCCCACGGGAGACCCGAGCTTGGAAGAGATCGCCGCCATGTACGAGGTCATCGCCGATGCCGTGGGCACCGATGGAGCCGTGCAGCTCACCGGCGGCGAGCCAACCTGCCGCAAGGATTTGCCTGAGATCATCCGCATGGGACGCGAGAGGGGCTTCTGGGGCATCGAAGTGAACACCAACGGCCTGGTCATCGCGAGCCGCCCGGGCTATTTGGAGACGCTTGTGGAGGCGGGGCTCACCGGCGTGTATTTGTCCTTCGACGGGATGACCGGGGACGTGTACGAGGCCACGTGTGGGCGCGACATTCTGGACGTGAAGCTCGCCGCCATCGAGCGGTGCCGCGAGGCGGGCATCCAGGTGGTGCTCTCGGTCGCCGTGCTCTCCGGCGTGAACGACGGGCAGCTCGGCGATCTTCTGCGCTTCTCGCTGGAGAACGCCGATGTGGTGGCGGGGCTTGCCCTGCAGCCCGCCTTCACCTCGGGCCGTTTCGAGGCCGACCGCGAAGGCGCCCTAACGGCGGGCGATGTCATCTTCAAGATGGCCGAGCAGTCCGAGGGCCTCATCGAGGCGCGCGATTTCTGGCCGCTCGGCTGCTCGAATCCGCTGTGCGACACCGGCCTGTTCCTCGTGCGCGACCAGCGCGGCGCCGATGAGCGGTACCACCCGTGGGGCTTCTATCCCGCGACCAAGGTGCTTACCTTCGACGAGTACCGCGAGGCCTACAATCCCGACAGCCCGCAAGGATCGGTCATCCCCGATATCCTGGCATCGCGCGGCGTGCCCGTCGCCGATGGGCTGTCCGTCATCGTCATGAACTACATGGACGCCAACACCATGGATATCCAGCGCATGCGCGAGTGCTCCATGATGGTGACGGTGCCCGACGGGCGGGCCATTCCGTTCTGCTCGTACCATTTGACCGACGGCGCGGGGCGGCGCGTGTACGCCCCCTGGTGCAAAGAGGAGCTGAGAAATCGATGAGCGAGAGAATCGCGCTTCACGAGGGCGCCATGGAGGTATCCGACGCTGCGGGCATGACCGATGCGAGCGCCGTGAGCCACCAGATACGCTTCGATGAGGATTTGTGCACCGGCTGCGGCTTGTGCGAGGCGTTCTGCCCCATGGAGGTCATCGTCATGGGGGAGGGCGCACCGCGCGTCGTGCACGCGGAGGCATGCTGGGGCTGCGAGACGTGCTCGGGGCAGTGCCCCGTGCACGCCATCCGCATCGAGGCTACCGCGCAGGCGGCGCAGGAGACCGGCGAGCAGCTGGCGCCCCCGCTTGCCGAAGAGGTGCGTGAGCAGTACCGCGAATGGGCCCGCGTGCTGCGCGAGGTGCTGGGGCTGCGCTGGCACCCGGTGGCCGTCTCGCTCATTCGCGAGGGGGAGCCCCTGCCCGACGTGCCCCTTCCCGAGGAGCGTCTGCGCTACTGCCAGGCCCTCATGGCCGCCCGTCGGGGGCGCGCCCTCATGATGCCGGCGAACCGCCACGCTTGCCCCGACGGCACGTCCATCCTGGGTCTGTCGCCCATCCCGAAGAAGCTCGCCTCGGGTGAGCTGTACATTCTGTTCCACAAGCTGGATTCGGTGGAGGCGGCGCGCCGCATGGTGGCCGAGCGGCCGAGCCTGCCGCCGCGCTCGGTGCGCGCCACGGTGACGTGCCCCTTGGACGATCCGCGCTGCGAGGCCGAGGTGGTGGCCGTCATCGGCACGCCCGAGCAGATGATGTGGCTCTCGATGGCCACGTCCTACTATACTGGTCACAGGCACGACTTCCACGCATCCGGCTACAACGCCCAGTGCGTCGAGACCACGCTCATCCCGCTCACCTCCGGTGAGATCAACATCTCGTTCGGCTGTTACGGGTGCCGCGCTTCGTCGGACGTGGACGACAGCCTCATGATGATGGGCATCCCCGTGACCCTCATGGACGAGGTGGTGCGGGGATTGCGCGAGCTGGGGCGCCGGGCCATTCCGCAGTCGCGCGACAAAGTGTATCTGCCGCCGTTCTAGGAGCACCGCGATGTCAGATGTGCCTTTCACGTTGCGAGACGCTCGCGAGTCCGATCTCGCTTATCTGAATGCCTATGCCGCCGCCGAGGGCATGGATGACCTTCCGTCGGCCGAGAACGTGCGTGTCGCTGTCAACGAGGACGACGTGCCCGTCGGCTTTCTGCGCCTGCAGCAGGGCAGCAACGGCGCGGCCCATGTGAACCCGGTGGTTTCCTGCGCGACGTGGCGCGGATGGGGTGTCGGACGCGCGCTTATGGAAGAGGCGCTGGCATCCCGCGGCGAGCTTCGCCTCGTGGCGCGCGCCGCTTCGGTGCCGTTCTACCGTGCCCTGGGCTTTGGGGAGCTGTCGTGGGATGCTATCGCCCCGGAAATCGCTGTCGATTGCGACGGCTGCGAGCTGCGTGGGGAGTGCTGCCCGCTTCCCATGGGAAAGAAGATGCGATGAGCTGGAACACTGCCTTTGAAGTTGTGTCGGCCGCCGCCGCAGCGTGCCGCGGCTGCGGCGCCTGCGTGCCGCGCTGCGAGGTGCTCGCCTGTGCCGGCGGCGCGGATGAGCCGCTGAGCGTGGGGGAAGTGGCCGCCGCCTTCGCCGATGCGGCGGCGGGGGACGACGGTGAGGCGGCGCGCGCAGCTGTCGCCGCGCTGGCCGCCGAGCGCCCCGAGCTTGTCTTGGCCGTGCGTCGCTGCTGCATGGACGGTTTCTGCACCCTGGTCTGCCCCGACGGCATCGACGCCCGAGGGGTTTTCTCCGCCTTGCGGGTGCTTTTGCACGAGGCACGCCTTACGGGCGACGACGGCTTCACGATGACCCGCGTCGATCAGGAATGGCACATCTTCTCGGCCTACCGGGCCGTGCACGGCATCTTCTACAACGATTTGCCCTCGTTGGAGAACGCGCGCGCGTGGGGGGCCGACACGCTGTTCTTTCCTGGCTGCTCGCTTGTCAGCTATGCGCCCGAGCTCACGCGCGAGGTCTTCGCGTGGCTGCAAGAGCAGGGGGCATCCGTGGCCCTGTCGGCCGATTGCTGCGGAAGCCCCCTGCGCTCGGGGGGTTTCGCCGATCGCTGTGAGACTCACAAGGCGGCGCTGGTTAGTCGCGCTCGCGAGGCGGGAATCAAACGCGTGGTGTTCGTGTGCCCGGGCTGCCGCGACGAGTGGGAGACGACGGCGGGCGCCGAGGCGTTCGAGCTCGTTGCGCTGCCCGAGCTTTTGGCCGCCGCCGGCGCGCGCCCGCGTCCCGAGAAGGTGGCGGCTCTGGCCGGCTGCGACGATCCAGTGCTCGCGATGTTCGACTCCTGCCACGATAGGGACGGGCGCTTCGGAGGGCCTTTGCGCCGCATCTTCGCCGATTGCCAAAGCGTGGAGCTCGACCACCATGGGAAGAGCGCTCTGTGCTGCGGGGCCGCCGGCGCCGTATCGCTGGTCGACCAGCCCCTGTGCGATGCCCGCGCCCATCGCGTGCTCGACGAGGAGCCCCGTGAGGCCGGCGCCGACCTCGTGGTGGCCAACTGCCCCACGTGCGCCTACACCTTTGCTGCCACGCGGCGCGGCGACGCGGCGGGAGCCGTCGCAGGGCCGGCCTTCTGCCAGTACCTGGAGCTGCTCTTCGAGGCCGGCTTCGACTGGTCGGGCGTGTTTGGCCGGCTGGAGTCCATGTGGTCCGGCGAGTACGGCCCCTGGCTTGCCCAGGAGCTGCTCTGAGGGCTCGGTCGTTCCTTGCGCACGGTTTTAGCCGCAAGGACTTATAATTCCCCTTGACTCTTCGACCCATTGTCATAAAATGGTCGTATCTACTATTTGACTAAGTCTAATAGTAGATACGACCATCTATTGAAAACGGGAGGAACTATGGTTGAGAGCGAATATGGCCCATGGTCGTTTCGTCTCGCGACGTCTCGGATGAGCCGTCGCGGGTTTGTGGCCGCTGCAGGCATGACGGCGGCGGCGATGATGCTCGGCGGAACGCTTGCGGGGTGCTCCGGGTCGGGCGAGAAGTCTTCCGAGGGCGGTGCGCCTGTACCGGGCGACATCGACTACGCCGACTGGGACGCGGTGCTCGCTGCGGCCAAGGGACAGACGGTCTCTTGGTACGGCTACGGCGGCGACGAGGCGCGCAACACCTGGATCAACACGGTGCTGGCCCCGGCGCTGAAGGACAAGTACGACATCACGCTCGATCTGGTCGGCATGGACATCAACGACATTCTCACGCAGCTGTCTGGCGAGATGCAGGCGGGCGTGACGGAAGGCTCCATCGACTTCATCTGGATCAACGGAGAGAACTTCTACTCGTGCAAGGAGAACGGCTACTTGTGGGGCCCCTTCACGAGCTACCTGCCGAACTTCAACGACTACATCGATGCGGAAAGCCCCGAGGTGGCCTACGATTTCGGCTCTCCCACCGAGGGCTTCGAGTGCCCCTACGGCAAGGCCCAGATGCAGATGTGGTACAACAGCGACATCGTCGATGCCCCGCCGACCACCGTCGAAGAGTTCAAGGCGTTCTGCCAAGCCCATCCCGGTCAGGTGACCTACCCCGAGCCCGGCGATTTCACCGGCACTGCCTTCATCTCCTGCCTCATCGCCGGCGTCATCGGAAAGGACGAGTTCGAGAAGCTCTCGTCCATGGACGCCCCCACCGAGGAAGGCGTTCTCGCCATTGTCGAGCCCGGCCTCGACTATCTGCGCGAGTTGAGCCCGTACCTGTGGAAGGAGGGCGCGACCTTCCCGGCCGACGCTTCCACGGTGGCCACCATGTACGCCGACGGCGAGCTCGTCTTGAACATGGGCTACGGCGCGCCACAGGATCTCGTGAACACCGGCCAGCTGCCCGAGTCCACCCGCTCGTTCATCTTGGACACGGGCACAGTGGGCAACTCGAATTTCATGGCCGTCGCCGCCAACGCGCCGCACAAAGCGGCGGCCCTCGTGGCTATCAACGAGGTGGTCTCGCCCGAGATGCAGCTGTCCATCTACGAGAACCTCGGCAACATCTCGGTGCTCGACATGGCGAAGCTGCCCGAGAGCGAAAGCGCGGCCTTTGCCGAGGTGCCCCTCGGTTCCACCCAGATTCCCCTTGACGAGCTGTTGGATCACCGCATTGCCGAAGCCGCCGGCCCGGTTATCCCGATTCTCGAGAAGCTGTGGCTTGAGCGCGTGGCCCAGGGGTAGAATCTGCTTGTCCGTGAACGTGAAAGGGGGCCGATCGTGACCGTGAACCGTCTTGTCCGGCGGCGATGCGGGCGCGCCATCGCCCCCTATCTTCTTATGGCGCCGGCCCTCGTGCTGGTTGCCGTCTTCCTCTATGGCGTGGTGAACGGGGTGCTCCAGGGTTTCGGCATCATGCCGTTTATCGGCATGGCGGATTTCACCTTCGAGTACTGGGCCGAGGCGCTCACCCGCTCCGATTTGGCCGCGTCGGTGGGCTTCAGCCTGTATATCGCCCTCGTCTCGTCGGTGGTGGCGCTTGCCGGCGGCATCGTTTTATCGGCGGCTCTGTGCGCGGTGCGGCGCACCCGCCTGCTTGCCCTCATCGATGTTCAGACCCCGCTCATGTGCGCCCACATCCTCGTGGTGCTGGCCGCCGTCTCGCTCTTTTCGGGATCGGGGCTCGTGCCGCGCATCCTCTATCATCTCGGGCTCGTGAGCGCGCCCACCGACTTCCCCTCGGTGGTGGGCGACCCGAGCGGCTGGGGCATTCTCGCCACCTATGTGTGGAAGGAGGTTCCCTTCGTCGCGTTCTGCACGGTGACGCTCATGGGCCATGTGTCGGACCGCTTCGGCGAGGCGGCCGCCGCGATGGGGGCCTCGCCGGTCCGCTCCTTTCTCACGGTGACGCTGCCGTTGTGCAAAGGAGCGCTCCTCAAGGCCTTTCTGGTCGTGTTCGCCTTCGCCTTCGGCGCCTACGAGGTGCCCTTTCTCCTCGGGCCCACATCTCCCAAGGCGCTTCCCGTGCTCGCCTACCTTGAGTTCCAAAATCCCGATATCGCGAACCGGTGCGTGGCCATGGCCCTCAACGGCATCATGGCTGCTGTGACGACGGCGGCAGCGGCGGCGTATTTCGCCGTGCTGCGCCGCGAGAAGAGGGATCGATGAGCCGGCGGCGCGAACGGAGGCCGGCCCGCGCTGTGGCCCGCGCCCTGGTGGCCCTGCAGGCCTTGTGCGTTCTGGGCCCGGTGGCGATCATCGTGGTGTGGGCGTTCACGGCCTCATGGCCCTGGCCGTCGCTTCTGCCGGAGACGTTCTCCGCCCGCGGCATCGAGGAGCTGTTCGGCCCCGCCCAGCGCGCGGGGGAGGTGCTCGGCGCCTCGGTGGGCATCGCGCTGGCGACGGCGGCGCTCACGACGGCGGTGGCGACCCTCGCCGGACGGGCGCTCTCGCACTACCGCTTCTTCGGCCGCGAGGCGCTGCGCTTCGCCGTTCTTCTACCTTTCCTCATTCCCGCCACGGTATTCGCCATGGGGGTGCAGGTGGCCTTCATTCGAGCGGGCTTGGCGGGCACCGTCGCGGGCGTCGTCCTCGCGCATTCCATCGTGGCTCTGCCCTATGCGGCCCTTATCATGGCCGACGCCATGGAGGCGGCCGGCTCCCGGCTCGAGGAGCAGGCGAGGGTGTGCGGTGCCGGCGGCGCGAGAGCGTGGCTCACGGTCATTCTGCCGATGCTCTCGCCCTCGCTTCTGTCGGCGGCCTCCATGAGCTACATCTTGTCGTTCTCGCAGTACTTCCTCACGCTTCTGGTCGGCGCGGGCAAGGTGAAGACCCTCGCGCTCGTCATGTTCCCGTATCTCGCTAGCGGCGACCGCACGATCGCGAGTGCCTATGGCGTGGTGTTCATCGCCGCCACGTTGGCCGTGTTCCTGCTGTTCGAGGTGCTGCTGCGCAAGCAGACGGCCCGCGAGATCGATTACTTCAACGGATAGGGGGAGGCAATGGAACTCGACGTTCGTCATATCGATCTGAGCCTGGGGGAGGGCAAGAGGGCCCGCACTGTGCTCGGCGACGTGTCCTTCTCCGTTCCGGATGGGGCCTTCTGCTCGCTTCTGGGCGAATCGGGGGCGGGGAAGTCGACGATACTCAAGGTGATCGCCGGCATCCTTCTGCAGGACGGGGGCAGCGTGCTGTTCGACGGCGCGCCGGTCGACGGGCTGCCCGCGCATCGTCGCGGCATCGGCTTCGTATTCCAGGATGTGCGGCTGTTCCCCCATATGACGGTCGAGGAGAACGTCGCCTATCCGCTGCGCATGGCCGGTGTGGGCAAGCGCGAGCGCCTCGCCCGCGCCGGCGAGCTGCTGGAGCGCGTGCAGCTGCCTGGCTTCGGCCCGCGCCGTGTGCAGACGCTTTCCGGCGGTCAGGCGCAGCGCGTGGCGCTGGCCCGCGCTCTTGCGGCGGCGCCCGCGGCCCTGTTGCTCGACGAGCCCTTCTCGGGGCTCGATGAGAGCCTGCGCGACGATATGCGCTCGCTTCTGTTGCGCCTGCATCGAGAGGACGGCCTGACCGTGCTCATGGTCACCCACGATGCAAATGAGGCAATCATGATGTCCGATCGCATCGTCGCCCTCGACGGCGGCCACATTTCGCAAATCGGCACCCCTGAGGAGCTGTACCGAAGGCCCGCCACGGCCAAGATAGCCGCCTGCTTCGGCGACTGCTCGGTGCTTAAGGGCTGCGTGGAGTCGGAACGGTTCATCCTCGACGGCATTGTGCTGCCCGCTCTCGGCATCGGCGACGGGCCGGCTGTGGCCGTGGTGCGCCAAGGCGATTGCTTGCTTAGCCCCGTTGGCGAGGGCCATGGGACGGTGCCCGCAGGAGAGGCCGTCGTGCGTTGCGGCGTCTATGCCGGAGCGGGCTACCTGACGCGGCTCGATGTGGCAGGTCAGACGCTCACGGTGCCCACGGCCAGCCTGCCCGATCCCGGCGAGATCGTGCCTGTGCGCATCGACGGCAAAGGCTGCTTCGTGTTTTCCGCCTAGCGTCTTCGTCCGAAGGCGTTGGAGCAACAGAAGGCCGGGGGCTTTGCTGCTCCCGGCCTTTGTGCTTCAGACGAGTCATAGTATACGACACGGCCAACTATTAGACAAGATCAAATATCTCTATCTTTCAAGGCCGAGCATCTCGCAGGCGCGCTGCCAGCCGGCGACGGCATCGGCGAGGTAGGCGGACGGGTTCGCGATGACGGGCGCGGACACGACGGCCTGCGGCGTCCCGGGCAGCGCCCGTTCCAGGTAGCCCGCAAACAAAAGCCTCGGGTTGAGGGCGACGAGGAGCGGCTCGTTGGCGAACAGCTCCGGTTTGATGAGGGCCGCGGCGGCCACCTGATCCCAGACGGCGAAGCCGTCCCAGGCGTAGCGCTCTCCCATATCGGCGAACCAATAGTCGATGGCGCCCATAAGCCACGCATCGTCGGTGAACGCCTCTGAGAGACGCTCGCGCGTGACGTGGGCGGGCAGGCAGTTCTGGGCCGTGGCGATGGTCACGGGCGCGCCCGAGGCGAGCAGCGCGAAGGTGGCATCCGCATCGCAGGAGAAGTTCAGCTCGTCCATGATGCGCCCGTTGATGACGAGGCTTTCCGTGATGCCTCCCATGAGCGTGAAATCGGCGGCGTTTCGGAAAAACGCCTCGTCGCGGGCGGCCGCGGCGGCGAGGTTCGTCGTCGATCCCGTGGCGAGGACCGATATCTCGCCTGGTGCGGCCGCGCACGCCTCGGCGAGGAAGCGCGCCGCCTCGGTGTCGGTGTCGCCCGGGCCCGCCGCGCCGCGGTAGACGGGGATATTAAGCCCGAGTTTCTCGAAGAGGGCGCGGGTGTTGGCGTCGACGACATCGATGCCCGCGTTGCCGTACGTGGTGCACGCCGCGAGCACGCGACAGCGCTCGGGGTTGCCCAGAAGGTACAGCAGGGCCAGCCCGTCGTCCACGTCGCAGCCGCGAACTCCCATGGTGTTGTCGAAATCGAGGATGATGTTCTTCACAGATAGCTCCTAACGATGCGCGTCAGAGGCCGCGCCCCTTTACAGCAAAATGGTGAGGCCGTCGGCAGCGCAGCGCACCCGGCCGTCGTAGGGCTCAAGGCGCGCTTCCAACTCGGCCAAGGTGATCGGCGTGTCGTAGTGCATGGCCAAATGCGTCAGGTAGATGGTGCCCGCTCCGAGCGCCAGCCCCTCCTCGATGGTCTCCTGCACGCTGTGGTGGGCGCCCGGGCTCCAGTTGCGGCCCCAGAACGTGGCGTCCATGATGAGCGCGTCCGCGCCGCGCACCCGCTCGGCGGTTTCAGGGGGAAGCGCGCCGGTGTCCGAGGCGTAGAAGGTGCGGCGACCGGAGGGGCCCTCCATGAGGTAGCCGTACGTGCCCGGGGCGTGGGTGACGGGAAGGGCGGTGTAGCGGACGTCGTCGAAGGCGAATTCATCGAAGGGAGCCAGCTCTTGGAAATCGAGGATGTCGTCCAGGTAATGGAACTCGGCGAGGATGCCCGCGCGCGCCGCAGGGCTCGCCGCGCAGGGAAGCGGGGCTCCCGTGACCAGCCTGACCATGTACTCCAGCTCGCCGAGGCCCCCCAGATGATCGAAGTGCGCATGGGTCCAAAGCACGCGGTCGACCGCGCGCACGCCCTCGCGTTCGAGCTGGTGGCGCAAATCGGGCGGCGTGTCCAGAAGAAGCGTGCGCTCGTTGCGCACGAGCACGCCGCAGTCGCCGCGTCGGGCGCGCGGATCGCGTCGGGCCTCCTCGCAGGCGGGGCATTCGCAGAAGAAGGCGGGCACGCCGCAGCCCGCGCCCGTGCCGAGGAACGTGAGGGCGGGGCCGGAAGAGGGGGCCGTCGGCGCGGTTGCCGAGGGGGTCTGCGCTGCCGGCGTCGATGCGCTCATGACAGCTCCTTTCCGCGCGCCGAGGCACGCAAGGGTCGAGTTCGGCGCGTCGAGACCTCTCGTCCCGTCGCCGCTGCGAAGTAACTTGTAGTATACTCTCGCATATATTAGATCATATCAACTAAAAGCGGTAGGTGGAGATGCCGAAAGGAGGAGGGCGTCATGGAGCCAGCTTGCGATTCGGCTGCGCCGTCGTCTGAATCTCTTCGAGAGGCACGGCGCTTCGTGGAGGGAAACGGCGCGCTTGCGCGTGCCCTCGGCGTGGACGGGCCCGGCGAGCTTACGGTGCTTCCTTTGGCCCAAGGCGAGCACAACGCCAACTTCGTCCTTGAGGCTCGCGACGGCCGACGCTTTGTGCTGCGCGTCAACTACGCCAGTCAGCTGGGGCTCGACGATCAGATAGGCTACGAGTTCGCGGCCCTGCGCGCCTTGGCGTCCAGCGGGCGGACGCCCGAGCCGCTCTACGTGGACGGCACCCGAAGCCGCATCGGGCGCGGCGCTCTGGTGGAGAGCTTCGTGGAGGGCGCCTGGATCGACCTTGAGGACTCGCGGCAAGTGCGGGAGGCGGCCCGGGCCCTCGCCGACGTGCACAGCGTGGCGGCACCCCCCGATTGTGCGCTTCTTCGGGCGGAGGACCCCTTGCGCTCCCAGTTGGAGAGCTGCCGGAGGCTCTTCGACGGCTATCAGGCGAGCGATCTCGCGGAGGGGCGTGTGATGCGCGAGGTGGACGAACTGTTCGTCCGGGCCCAGCGGGCCGTCGATGCGGCCCCGGTGCCGTCGCCCTGCGAGTGCTCCCATATCCTCAACACGGAAGCGGTGCCGTCCCATTTCCTCATCGACGGTACGGGGCGCGCGGCCGTCGTCGATTGGGAGAAGCCGGTGCTGGGAGAGGTGGCGCAGGATCTCGCCTACTTCCTCTCGCCGACCACCACCATTTGGGACAGCGATGTTATTTTCAGCGCTCCTGAGCGGGCGCAGTTCCTTAAGGCCTACTGGGAGGCGGTGGGCGGCCGCTTCCCCCGGGGTTCCTTCGACGCCCGCTTTCCGGCCTATCGCATGGTCAACGCCCTGGTGGGCATCACCTGGAGCTGCAACGCTTGGGTGGAGTACCACGATCCGGCGCGCCCCTTGCGCAACGAGAAGACCTTGGAGCTGCTGCCGATCTATTTCTCCGAGGAGTTCCTCGACCTCATTCGGCGCGATTGCTTCGACGCCCTATAAGAAGGAGCCCCTCGCGATGAGGGGCTCCTTCTCGAGATAGGAAGCGTGTTTGGCGGGGGGAGGGCCTACCAGTTGCAGGGGGCCTCGCCCTTCTCCTGGCGCTCGGACTTGAAGATCGTATCCGGCACCTCCTCGCCGTGGTAGCACTTCACAGCGCCCTTCTCCTCCAGCTCGGCGATTTGCTCGGGCGTGTAGCCGTACTGCTCCAGGTACTCAGCGGTGTGGTAGCCGATGGGCTTGGAGAGGATGATCGGCGGGTCGCCGTAGCCGCCGAAGCGGATGGGCGTGGTGGGCAGCGCGTGCTCGCCGAAGGCGTTGTACTTCACCTTGCGGATGGCGTCGTTGACGTAGGCCTCGTCGTCCTTCAGGATGTCGGTGAAGCGGAAGACCTTCTGGCTCGGCACGTCCCACTCTGCCAGGATCTTGAGCCACTCCTCCAGGTCCTTCTTCGAGAAGCCCTCGTCCAGGATGGTGATGAGCTCCGGCTGCAGGTGGTTCGCCTTCACGTTCTCGATGGTCGCGTAGCGCGGATCGTCCACCAAGTCGTCGCGGCCGATGATCTTCATCATGTCGTTGTAGTAGCGGTTGTGCTGCGGCTGGCAGATGTAGAGCCACTTGTCGTCCGCCGTCTTGTAAGTGTTGTTGAAGGGGTTGGGCACGTCGGTGCGGGACTTCGGGTAGTCGGCGCCGAACTGCTGCGCGCAAAGGCCGATGGAGCCGCCCCAGATGGCGGAGTGGTACAGATTCACGACCACCTTGTCGCCCTGGCCGGTGCGCAGCTTGTTCACGAGCGCGCCGAGAAGGCCGGCGGCCATCATGATGGCGGTGTTGTAGTCGCCGAAGGCCTGCGGGGGAATGGCGGGGGAGGTGTCCTTCTCGGGGAAGGTGCCGGCCACGCCGCCGCGGGCGGCCCAGCACACGGCATCGTAGCCGGGGGCATGGGCGAACTCGCCGAACTCGCCGTAACCGCGCATCTGGCCCCAGATCAGCCCCGGGAACTCCTCGTGCAGGGTCTCGTAGTCGAGCCCGAGCTTCTTCAGGGCGGCGGTGCGCATGTTGTTCATGAAGATGTCGGCCTCGCCGATCATCTTCTTCGCGATGGCCAGGCCCTCGGGATCCTTCAGGTTGAGCGACACCCAGTTCTTGTTGGTGTTGTTCAAATCGATGGTGGGATCTTCCGTATCGGTCAGCTCGCAGCCGAAGCCGGGGCCCTGGGTGCGCTGGGTATCGCCGGCGAAGGACTCGATCTTGATGACCTCGGCGCCCATCTCGGACAGGACGCGGACGGTGGCCGGGGCGGCCACGTAGGTGCACATCTCGACGACCTTGATGCCGGCGAGCGGGCCGTAACCGTTGAGCTTCTCGGTGACTGTCATCGGAGCATCTCTCCTTTCATGCAAGTGGTTGGTCGGGCGGTTCGTTTGTTTGCATCCCTATCATCGCAGGGGAAAGAACCCCTATCTACGGACAAAATAGAATATGTGTGTAAAATAGACTCGAAATTGAGTAGAAAATACCACTAGATGGAAAAGTTATCCCTATGCAAACAGGACAACAAAGGTATTCTGTTTCAACAAATCAAAGGAGTGGTGTGCTAGGGTCATCGTGTAGAATGCACACTATAGTAAAGAGAAGGGAGCCATAAGGTGGACTTCACGCTGACCGACGGGCAGAAGAAGCTCGTCAGCGCCTTCCGTACGTTCGGGGCCGACACCTTCACGCCGGAGCGCGTGGCCAAGTGGTGCCGCGACCAGGGTCTGCCCGATACGGTGATGAAGGAGTTCGTCGATCTGTACTACGAGACCGCCGAGCCGGACATCGCGCCCGATCTGGCCCACAGCCTGCTCTCGCAGGTGCTCATCGTGGAGGAACTCTCCCGCTGCGCCGGCACGACGCTGCCGTTCCAGAACGACTTGTTCAACCTGCAGATCATGAGCGGGTTCGCCGGGGCCGCCGAGGCCGCCTCCATCGCCGAGGACTATCGCGCCGACGGCCGCCTCATGTTCGCCCTGGCCATTTCCGAGCCCGACGGCGGATCCGACACCATGGCCATGAAGACCTCGTGCCAGACCGTGGACGGCCGACTGCTTCTTAACGGGCGCAAGTCCTACGTGAACAACGGCGAGTACGCCCCCTATATATTGGTGGCCGCCATCGACAAAGACGCGGGGGATACGGACCGCTACCCGTCGCTGTCCTTCTGGCTCGTGCCGCGCAGCGTGCCCGGCATCAACGCCGTACCCATCAGCAAGATCGGCCAGTCCATGCTGCCCTTCGCGCTCATCTCCTTCGACGATGTGGAGCTGTCCCCGGAGTGGCGTCTCGATGCGAGCGAGGGAGGGTTCCAGCAGCTGTTCCATCTGCTGGAATACGGGCGCGTGCTTCTGTGCGCCTCCAGCTTGGGCATGGCCCAGGCGGCCATGGACGACGCGGTGGCCCACGCGCGCTCCCGCAAGGCTTTCGGCGTGCAGGTGGGGCGCTTCCAGCAGATAGAGACCCTTCTCACCGATATGGAAGTGCGCCTGCGCAACATGCGCTCCATGGTGTACCGCGCGGCCTGGTCCATCGATGCCGCCGACGAGACCGAGCGGCTCGACGTGGCCCTCATGAAGCGCTACGTGCCCGAGGCCTCGGTGCAGGTGGCCTCGGACGCCATGCAGATTCTGGGGGGCCTCGGCTACACCGAGGGCTCGCGCGTGAGCCGCATCTGGGAGGACTGCCGCGGCAATCAGATCGCCGAGGGAACGGACCAGGTGATGGTGTACATCGCCGCGCCCTTGATAATGGAACACTACCGTTCCTTCTAAGCTTGCCGCACCTTCTCAATACGAACGATCATGGGAAACTGGGAGAAAAATACTCCCAGTTTCTTCTATTTGTGAAATCTATCAATCATAAATCCTTTCGATATTAGGACAAATTAACTGAATCTGTCCTATTTTTGCAAAGATTATGGGACAAAGCATCCCTTTTTGACCATCCTCAAGGGAATCGTTCTACGGTACAAATACGATAGCGGCGAAAGATCGCCGTCCACGGCTCACGCCAACAGGGGTTCGACGTTTGCGCAAGAGTAGAAGAAATCGATAGAGGAGGTTTACCTTGAGTGGGACCGCTACCAAAGAGAAGCTGACCGTGCGTCACCTTCTCGTCGTTCTGACGGGCATCATGATCACGTTCGGATGCTCGGCTCTATGCTTCTCCACCTGGGGCCTGTTCCAGCCGGTCGTGGCTGAGGGCCTGGGCGTGGAGGTCACCGCCTTCGCCATGTACGTCACCGTTATGTACCTGACCATGACCATCGCCTCGCCGTTTGCGGGCAAGCTGCTGCAGACCATGGACATCCGCATCCTTTTGTCCGCCTCTGCCGCGCTCGTGGGCTGCGCCTTCTTGCTGATGAGCTTCTCGAACACCATCGTGCTGTTCTACGTGGCCGCCGTCATGCTGGGCTTGGGCGAGATCACCATCCTGTGGCTGGCCATTCCCACGCTCATCAACCGCTGGTTCGTGGAGCGCGCCGGCTTCTTCATCGGGTTGTGCATGGCCTTCACCGGCATCGGCGGCGCCATCTGGTCCGCCGTGTTCACCGCGCTGACCGCCTCGGGCGTCGACTTCCACACGATTTACCTCATCTGGGGCGTCATCGCGCTCGTCACGAGTCTGCCCTTCACGCTGTTCTGCGTGCGCAACTCTCCCGAGGACTGCGGGCTGGCCCCCTACGGCGCCTCCATGCAGAAGGCGGCCTCGGGCGCTGAGGTGGCCGCGAAGCCCGCGGGCCTGTCTGCCGGCTTCGTCATGAAGACCCCGATGTTCTACGCCATCTGCGTCTTCGCCGGCCTCATCAACATCGCCATCCTCATCGCCATGCAGTTCCCCACCTACACCAAGTCGCTCACCGACGTGGCCTTCGACGTGGCCGTGGTCGGCGGCGTCATGACCTCGGTCATGATGGTGGGCCAGGCCATCTTCAAGGTGGTGCTGGGCGCGGCGGCCGACAAGAACGCCAAGGGCGCCCTCATCTTCGCCTTCGCCGCTGGCGTTGCGGGTATCCTGCTGTGCTGGTTCGGCACCTTCTCCGAGTACGTGATGTACGTGGGCGCCTTCATCTTCGGCGGCTGCTACGCCACCGCCGTGGTGCTCGTGCCGGTCATCTGCCGCCAGTCCTTCGGCACCCGTGAGTACTCGGTCATCTACTCTCGCGTCTCCACGGTGTTCAACCTCATCGCCGCCTTCGCCGCTATGATCTGGGCGTGGCTCGGCTCGTCGTTCGGCTTCACCGTCGAGTTCATCGTGGCGCTCGCCATGCTCGTGGTCATCCTGCTGCTCGGCCTGTACATCTTCAAGGCTGCTGCCGGCTACAAGAAGGACTGGACGACCGAATAGTCGGGTCCCTCATACCGCTGGCGGGCTCAAAGGGATAAGCGGGGAGTGTAGACTCCCCGCTTTTCGCACTTATAGGAAATCTTTATGAGCCAAGATGAGTTTGATAAACTACGATCAAGGTAGAATCGCGCAATCTGAGAACGGGCCGACCAGCCTTACCGTTGCCTTAGGGGGAACCATGAACCTCTCTCAGCTGAACTACTTCAAGAAGCTCGCCGAGGTGCTTCACTACACGCGAGCGGCGCAGGAGCTGTTCACCACCCAGCCGACCCTCTCCGGGGCCATCTCGTCTCTGGAGAAGGAGCTGGGCGCTCCCTTGTTCGAGCGTAACGGGCGCTCGGTGCTCCTCACGCCCTACGGCGAGGTGTTCTACGAGCACGTGTGCCTGGCCCTGCGCGCCATCGACGACGGCGTGGCGGCCGTGAGCGCGCGCTCCTCGGCCTCCTTCGGCACCGTGAACCTCGGCACTACCTTCACCACCCAGGACCACTACCTGCCGAGCCTCATCCGCGACTTCGAGGAGGCCTTCGACAAGCGGGTCATCGTGAAGGTGTCCCAGGGATTCACCAACTACCTCACCGAGCAGCTGCATCGGGGCACGCTGGATGTGGCCTTCTGCGGCAAGCGCGACAACGAGCCCGATATCGCGTATTTCCCGGTGAAGCACTGCGAACTGGCCCTCTACGTGCGCGACGACCATCCGCTGGCGTCTGCCGACACGATCACCTTCGCCGAGCTGAACGAGGTGGATCTGCACACCTACCGCCGGGGCACCCCCATCGGCGAGCGCGTGGCGAAGATGCTCGAGGAGGCCGACGTGCGCGGCGTGTCTCTGGGCTACGACGACGATGTGTCCATGGGGTCGTTTCTCTCCTACAACGGCGGCAACGCCGGAGCGCTTATGCTGGACTCGCTGGGCGCCCAGCTGTTCAGCAACCTGCACCAGGTGCGCGTCGAGGGCATCCCGGAGCACTTCTACACGGTGTATATGGCCTACCACAAGAAGCACGTGCACTCCCGGGCCGTGGCCGACTTCATCGACTTCGTGAAGGCCTATCCGGGCAACGACTTCATCGGCCAGGTGCTGCCGACAGCGCCGGCCGAGTAGGGGGCGCCGGGCCCGATCGGCCGAGACGGACGTGCGGCGGACGTTTGGGTGTCTGGTCGTTCGACTGCCCAGCCCGTCCGATCCTCCAGGCTGTCTGACTGCCGTCTGTGGTCATTTTGCGCCGTATGCGGCCACTTGTTGCGGGAGGCTGGCAAAGCGCGACCCGTTGTGGTATAAATACGCCTGCTGTGCAGATCGACTGCACGGACATACTTTCGCTTCTGGAGAAAGTGGGACTTTTCCCGCTTTCTTTTGTTGTAGGGGCCTTTTGTGGCCCGGAAAGTGTGGGAGCGTAGGCAACGGAAAAGGAGGCAGACGAGGTGCTGACGGCCAAGGAGAAATCGCTTCTTTCCGCCCTGGAGCCCCGAGCGGCCTCCGAGGGCGTCGAGATCGTCACGCTGGAGATCGTCGGCTCGAAGAAGGCGCCGACCATCCGCGTCTACATCGATGCGGCCGGCGGCATCAGCTTCGACGAGCTGGCCCGCACTCAGGCCTGGGTCGGGGACGTCATGGACGAGCTGGACCCGTTCCCCGGGGCCTACATGCTGGAGGTGTCCTCTCCGGGCATCGACCGGCCGCTGCGCACGCCGGAGCACTTCGCGCGCTTTGCCGGCGAGACGGTGACGGTGAAGACGACCGGCCCCATCGACGGCCGCAGCTCGTTTACCGGCGAGCTTCTCGGCTTCGAGGACGGCTGCGTCATCGTGGCCGCAGACGGCGCCGACACCTTCCGCATTCCGTACGACAACATCAAAAAGGCCCGCGTTAAGGGCACCATCGACTTCAGCGCCTAGGGAAAGGATTAGATACGTGGCAACTTCAGAACTGATCGAGGCCTTGCAGGCACTGGCCCACGAGCGCAAGATCGACGAGTTCTACCTCATCGAGCGCTTGGAACAGTCCCTGGCGAAGAGCTACGAGCGCATCCTCGATCTGGAATGGGACGCGCGCGTGACCATCGACCGCCAGACCGGCAAGATCTACGTCTACGAGCTCGTGCCCGTGGGCGAGCCCGACGAGGAGACCGGCGAGTACAGCGAGTTCGAGGAGCGCGACGTCACCCCCGACGACGTGAGCCGCATCGCCGCCCAGAACGCCAAGGGCGTCATTTCCTCGCTCGTGCGCGAGGCCGGGCGCCAGTCCATCTACGACGAGTTCCGCGGCCGCGTGGGCGATTTGGTCACGGGCACCGTGTTGCAGGGCACGCCGGACTTCACCATCATCAAGATCCGCGAGGGCGTCGAGGCGGAGCTGCCGCATTACGACGCCAAGCGCAACCCGGGCGAGCGCAACGAGCGCCCGGCCAACGAGCACTACCGCCACAACCAGCGCCTGAAGGTGCTCATCATCGAGGTGCGCAACCCCAACGCCGACGCGCCCCGCGCCCGCGGCGAGCAGGCGCGCCCGGCCATCGTCGTCTCCCGCACCCACCCCGACCTCATCCGCCGTCTCTTCGAGATCGAGGTGCCGGAGATTTACGAGGGGGTCGTGGAGATCAAGTCCGTGGCCCGCGAGCCCGGCGCCCGTTCCAAGGTGGCCGTGTTCTCCCGCGAGGCGAACCTGGATCCGGTGGGCGCCTGCGTGGGGCCGAAGGGCTCCCGCGTCCGCATGGTGGTCGAGGAGCTGCGCAACGAGCGCGTCGACGTCATCCAGTGGAGCCCCGACCCGGCGGTCTACGTGGCCAACGCCCTGTCGCCGGCGAAGGTGAGCCACGTGAGCATCGACGAGGACAACAACTACGCCACGGTCATCGTGCCCGACGACCAGCTGTCGCTGGCCATCGGCAAGGAGGGGCAGAACGCGCGCTTGGCCGCCCGCCTCACGGGGTGGCATATCGACATCAAGCCCCAGAGCTTCCAGGGTGCGTCTTTGGTCGATGTCGAGATGGACGACGAGGTGGAGGAGGACGACGGCTTCTGCATCTTCGTCGACGAGGACGGCAACCGCTGCCGCAACCACGCCCGACCGAACAGCCAGTACTGCGGCGTCCATGCCGATGCCGAGGCAGAGGCCTAAGGGGTAGAACCTGATGGCAGCACAGACGACAAAGCGCCAGCGCACCTGCATCGGCTGCGGCGCGACCCTTGGGAAGGGCGCGCTTCGCCGCATCGTGCGCAACGGCGAGGGCCTTGTGAGCTTCGACCCTACGGGCCACCTCGCCGGCCGCGGCGCCTACGTCTGCTCTGAGGACTGCCTCGCCGCGGCGAGAAAGACCAGGAAGCTTGAGCGCGCCCTGCGCTGCAAAGTGACCGACGAAGATTACGAGCGCGTTCTTCGCGAGCTTGCCCTCGCCGAGGCACCGGGAAAGAATGAGGAGTGATATATGGCCAGCATGCGCGTACACGAGTTGGCGAAGGAATTCGATATGTCGAGCGGGGATCTGCTCGATCGCCTGAAAGAAATGAAGATACCGGCGAAGTCCCATGCGAGCATGCTCAACGATGCCTACGTTGACAAGATTCGCAAGAACCTGGAGCCGGAGATCCGCGCCCGCGCCGGCGCCCTCGAGGCCGAGGAGGCCGCGGCGCTGGCCGCCGAGCAGGAGGAGGCCGAGCGCAAGCGCGCCGAGGAGGAGGCCGAGCGCAAGGCCGCGCGGGAAAAGGAGCTCGCCGAGCGAGAGGCCGCCCGCGCCCGCCGCGAGGGGTCGCGCTCCGACGACGACGCCGAGGGCGAGGAGCACCAGGCGCGCAAGCAGGCGCCCAAGCAGCCCTCCGCCTTCGCGAGCCTCGAGCAGCAGATCGCCTCGGAGAAGGAGCGCGTCGAGCGCGAGCGCCAGGAGGCCCGGGCCCGTGCCCGCGCCGAGAAGGCGGCCGCCGAGGTGGCTAAGAAGCGCGCCGTGGAGGAGGCCTTGCGCCGCGGCCACAAGAAGCCCGCGAAGGCCGCGCCCGCCCCGGCGCCGGCCCGTCCGGCTCCGGCTCCCGCGCCGTCCCGTCCCAAGAACAACTTCGACTCGCTGCTCTCGCAGATCGAGGCCGAGAAGCAGCGCATGGAAGCGGCCAAGAGCGCCCAAGCCGACACCCGCGCCCCCCGCGGCGGCAAGAAGGGCAAGAAGGGCGGGGCTCACCAGGTGGTGCCCGAGCTCGAGGCCCAGATGACCGCCGGCGAGGACCGCTATGCCCAGATGGCTGTGCAGGCCGAGAAGCTGCAGCGCGACAAGGTGCTCGCCGAGGCCCGCGCCGCCGTGGCCGCGGCCAACACCCACGAGGGGGAGGGCCGCCGCAAGAAGCGCAAGGAGAAGCGCGAGGCCGAGGCCCGCGAGCGCGCCGAGCTCGAGGCCATCGAGCGTGGTCTTGACCCGACGCTGGTGCTGGACGACTCCGTGGTGGAGATCCCGCAGGGCGCGTCGGTGGCCAAGTTCGCCGAGCTTCTGGGCGTGCAGCCCAATGACGTCATCAAGCGCCTGTTCATGCTCGGCCAGGTGCTCACGCTCACCCAGACCATGAGCGACGAGACCATGGAGCTCATCGCCGACGACATGGGCCGCAAGGTGCGCGTCGTGTCGCCGGAGGAGGAGTACGCCGTGGTGTACAACGACTCCGAGGCCGATTTGAAGCCGCGTCCCCCCGTGGTCACCGTCATGGGCCATGTCGACCACGGCAAGACCTCGCTTCTGGACGCCATCCGCGATACCGGCGTGGTGGCCAGCGAGGCCGGCGGCATCACCCAGCACATCGGCGCTTCCGTGGTGAACATCGGCGACCGCCAGATCACCTTCATCGACACCCCGGGCCATGAGGCCTTCACCGCCATGCGCGCCCGCGGCGCCCAGGTCACCGACGTCATCGTGCTTGTGGTGGCCGCCGACGACGGCGTCATGCCGCAGACCATCGAGGCCATCAACCACGCCAAGGCCGCCGAGGTGCCCATCGTCGTGGCCGTGAACAAGATCGACAAGCCCGGCGCCAATCCCGACCGCGTGCGCCAGGAGCTCACCGAGTACGGCGTCATCCCCGAGGAGTGGGGCGGCTCCAACATGTTCGTCGAGGTGTCGGCCAAGAAGAAGCTGCACATCGACGACTTGCTGGAGACCATCATCCTGCAGGCCGACGTGCTGGAGCTGAAGGCCAACCCTGACGCTTCTGCCTCCGGCTTCGTCATCGAGGCGAACCTGGACAAGGGCCGGGGCCCCGTGGCCACGGTGCTCATCCAGCGCGGCACCCTGCACACCGGCGACGTCGTGGTGGCCGGCACGAGCTACGGCCGCGTGCGCGCTCTGGTGAACCCGCGCGGCGAGCACGTCGCCGAGGCGAAGCCCGCCGACCCGGTGGAGATCCTGGGCCTGAACTCGGTGCCCACCGCCGGCGACGAGTTCCGCGTCTTCGAGGACGAGCGCGATGCCCGCAAGCTGGCCGAGGAGCGCGCGCTGCGCGCCCGCCTGGCCGCCCAGGAGACCAAGAGCCACATGAGCCTGGACGACCTGTTCAGCCGCATCGAGGACGGCAAGACCACCGATCTGAACCTCATCGTGAAGGCCGACGTCCAGGGCTCCATCGAGGCTCTGCGCGACGCCTTCGACAAGATGGATCAGTCCGAGGTGCGCATCAACATCGTGCACTCGGCCGTGGGCGGCATCACCGAGACCGACGTCACCCTGGCCGCCGCCTCCGATGCCATCATCATCGGCTTCAACGTCCGTCCCACGGGCAAGAGTCGCCAGCAGGCCGAGAAGGAGAAGGTGGACATCCGCCTGTACCGCGTCATCTATCAGGCCATCGAGGACATCAACGCCGCGCGCGTGGGTCTTCTGTCGCCGGATATCGTGGAAGAGGACACCGGCATCGCCGAGGTGCGCGAGACCTTCAAGGTGCCGAAGGTGGGCACCATCGCCGGCTGCTACGTCGTGGAAGGCGAGATCCACCGCGACGACAAGGTGCGCATCGTGCGCGACGGCACGGTCATCTTCGAGGGCCACATGGCGTCGCTGCGCCGCTTCAAGGACGACGTGAAGTCCGTGAAGCAGGGCTACGAGTGCGGCATCGGCATCGAGAAGTTCCAGGACCTGAAGGTGGGCGACACCATCGAGGGCTACCAGGTGAAAGAGGTCGAGCGCACGGAGTAACTCGACTGTCCGGCGTCGAGGAAGCCCCGCATCCCCGTGCTCAAGCAATGGCTCGCTCGGCGGAACAGTCCACTGGACTGTTCCGTTCGCTGCGCAACCTGCGCGCGGGGACACGGGGCTTCCTCGACGCCTACCGTTACAGTTTTGCTTAGTTTTCCACGACTGGTGCATGGCTCTTGGTTTCAACTCTATACTAAAACTATCTGTCCGCCTCGATTGAGGAGATGACGTCATGAAGCAGAGCGCTTCCAACCGCAAGGTCAACGAGCAGGCCCGCGAGGTGATCGCGAGCATCCTTCTGTTCGACGTGTCCGATCCGCGCCTCCATTTGGTCACCATCACCGGCTGTGAGGTCAGCTACGACCGTTCCGTCTGCAACGTCTACTACACCACCGACCCCGAGCGCTACGCCGGCGCCCAGGCCGCCTTCGAGGCCGCCGCGGGCCACATCCGTTCTCTCATGGCCAAGAAGCTCTCCTGGCGCGTAGCGCCGGAGCTGCGCTTCTACGTGGACACGTCGGTCGATCAGGCAGAGGCCATCTCCCAGGCGCTGAATTCTGAGCGCGAGCATCAGGAGAAGCGCATCGAGGAGGAGATCATCGGGGAAGATCGGGAGTACTAGTTTCATGACGGTGACGCCCCAGACCAACACGACGCTTTCCGAGATCGCCTCCGCGCTCGCCGAGCGCGACCACTTCGTCATCGGAGGCCATGTGAGCCCCGACGGTGACTGCCTTGGTTCGGCGCTGGGGCTCGCCTGGGCCCTCCGGCAGTTGGGCAAGCAGGTCGCGTGCGTGCTTGCCCGCGACGAGGAGCCGCCGAGCGACCTCATGTTTCTGCCCGGCGCCGACGGGCTCGTTCCCGCCGCGGGCTTCGAAGGGCCCTGCGAGTGCTTCATCGCCGTGGACGTGCCCACGCCGGAGCGACTCGGCGACGGGGCGCGCCTGCACGAGGCGGCGCCCTTCACCGTTACGGTGGATCATCACGCCGTGCCGCGGGCCATGAGCGACCTCAGCTACACGGATCCGGACGCCGCCTCCACGTCACTGCTTATCTGGGAGCTGGCGGCGTGCTTGGGCGCCGATCGCGAGCGCCTCATCGCCACCTGCTGCTACACCGGTCTCATGACCGACACCGGCCGCTTCCAGCACGGCAACACCGATGCTGCCGCGTTCAAGGGGGCGTGCGAAATGGTCGCCGCCGGCGCGCGGCCCGGGGATATCGCCCGGGAGTTCTATCAGAACCGCAGTCTCGCCTCTATCGAGCTGGAGGGGCGCACGGTGGGCCATATGAGCCTGTCCGGCGACGGCGAGGCGGTGCTCTCGTGGCTCTCGCTCGCCGATTTCGCCGAGTGCGGGGCCGTGAAGGCCGATGCCGAGCCCATGATCGATCTTTTGCGCTCCCTGCGCGGCGTGCGCGTTGCCTGCATGCTGCGGGAGCAGGACGGAGAGGTGCGCGGCAGCTTCCGTTCCAAGGACGACACCGACGTGGCCGCCATCGCCGGCGAGTTCGGCGGCGGCGGACATAAGGCCGCGGCTGGATTTACCATTCACGACGATTTGCGCGGGGCCGTGAAGACCGTCGCGCGCCGTTTGGGCATCGAGAGCCCGACCTTGCCGGAGGAGCGTCTGTGAAGCGGGGGACGACCGATCTGTGCCTCGTGCTGGCCGTGGATAAGCCGAGCGGTATGACCTCCCACGACGTGGTGAGCCGCGCCCGGCGCATCTTCGGCGAGAAGCGCATCGGGCACACGGGCACTTTAGATCCACTCGCCTCGGGGGTGCTGCCCCTGTGCGTGGGGCCGGCCACCCGGCTCGATCAGTTCCTCACCGGCCACGACAAGTCCTATGTGGTCTCGGTCGTCTTCGGCGCTGCCACCGATACCGACGACTGCGACGGCGAGGTCATCCGCACGGGCGTTGTGCCCGATGAGGTGTTCGACCCGTTCTTCGCCAGCGTCTTCGTGGGCGGTTTGGTGGGGAAGTCCAAGCAGCTGCCGCCGGTGTACTCGGCCATCAAGGTGGGGGGAACCAAGGCCTGCGACGCGGCGCGCAAGGGGCGCGTTATCGATCTGGCGCCGCGCGACATCGAGGTGTACTCCGCCGAGCTTTTGGGCATCGGGGGCGCCGACGGCGCGGAGCCGGCCCGCTGGGACATCGCGTTCAAGGTGTCGAAGGGCACCTATATCCGCGCGCTCGCCCGCGACATCGGCCATAGCCTGGGGTGCCCCGCCCATGTGGGGGCGCTGCGCCGCACGGCGGCCGGCGCGATCGGCATCGCCGACTGCGTGACGCTGGAGGTCTTGGAGGAGATGGGGGAGCGCGCCGCTCTGGATCCGCTGAAGGTGCTCGGCATGCGCTTCATCTACCTCGACGATGCCGCTGCGGCGCGGGTACGCAACGGGAACCCGCTGGACGGGCGCGCCGTGGAGCTCTTCGAGCGCCGCAGCGTCGATCCGGCGGCGGAGCTGTGCGCCTGCACGGCGGGAGTGCGCCCCAGCTGCGAGGCGCCGCACGATGGCGAGGTCGTGGCCCTTGTCGCCGATAACCGCATCGTGGCATTATATGAGTATCATGTCGACAAGGGGCGTTTCGCCCCCCGATGCGTGTTTCCAATAGGAGTTTCCCGTGGCTGTAGTGATCTCTAGGAACGATCCCGCCTTCGACGAGGCCCTGCTCGATCGCGCCTCGGTGGCTTTCGGTGTCTTCGACGGCGTCCACGAGGGACACCGCTTCATCATCGGCGAGGCGGTGAACACGGCCCGCGAGGAGGGACGTGCGAGCGCCGTCATCACCTTCGATATCGATCCCGACGAGGTGTTCGCGGCTGATCGGCTGAAGAAGCTCATGACCAACGAGGCGCGCATCGCCAAGCTGGCCGAGCTGGATGTGGACGCGGTTGTGGTGCTGCCGTTCTCCCGCGAGTTCGCGGCCCAGAGTCCCGAGGATTTCCTTAACGCCTGCTTTGGCGGCGGCGTGCCGAGCCACATCCACATCGGCAGCGATTTCCATTTCGGTCGCAAGGCCGCGGGCAATGTGGAGAGCTTGCGCGCATGGGGCGCCGAGCGCGGCATGGAGGTGCACGGCCACGAGCTGGTCGCCGAGGGCGGCCGCCCCGTGACGGCCACGCGCATCCGCGGCCTTCTGTCCGAGGGCCGCGCCCGCGAGGCGGCCGACCTTCTGGGGCGCCCCTATACTCTGGAGGGAACCGTGCGCCCGGGCCGCGGCGAGGGCCGCGACTTCGGCTTCGCCACGGCGAATTTGGAGGTGCCGCCGGAGCTTCTGGCCATCGGAGAGGGCGTCTACGCCTGCTACGCCGTGGTGGACGGCGTCCGCTACAAGGCCGCCGTGAACGTGGGCATCCCCGCCACCTTCGCCGACACCGCCAAGGAGAACATCGAGGTGCATATCCTCGACTTCGACCAGGACATCTACGGCCAGCCCATCGAGGTGGAGTTCGTGGAGTGGCTGCGCCCCATGCGCGTCTTCGATTCCACCGACGAGCTCATCGCCACTGTCCAATCCAACATCGCCTGGGTGCGCGAGAACCTGTAGGGGGCTTTCGCGATCTCGGGCTGAAGCCGGGGCTAGGCAGGCGCGAGCTGCTAGCCGCGATCGTTGCCGAAAAGCTGGTCGTACTGGACGATGGCGTAGGACTTCAGGGCGTCCTCGGCCTTCTGCTGGGCGTCGGTTTCCACGGCCTCGCCGAACCAGTGCCACGTTCCCTCGGCATCCCGGTATCCATTCAGGTTCACGGCGGGCAGCGCCTGGCGCAGAGCCGATCGGTACAAGGCGCGGGCGTCGCGGGGCAGCCCCGTTGCGTCCAGAAGCAGAGTCGAGAGGTAATTCAGGCTCGTGACATCGGCGTCCTCGATACGCGTGAGCGATTCCTCGTACTTTCCGCGGGCCGCGGCGTTCGCCCAGATGAAATACGGCGTCCGGTAGCGTGCCTGCACCTCTTCCAAGCCGGCGTCCTCCACGGGCTTGCCGAAGGTCTCCTCGAAGAGCCAGTCGGCGAAGCCGGGTTGGTGGTCGCCGAAGAACACGACGATGGTGGGCTCGTTCCGCGCGTTCAGCTCGTCCACGAGCCAGCGCAGATCCTCATCCGAGCGCCGGATGGCCGCCAGAAACTCGTCCACCTCGGGGTTTTCCACCTCGTCCGATTCCAGATGCACGGCATCAGCGGCGGGAACGAGCCCCGTGTCGTATCCGCCGTGGTTCTGGATGGTGACATCGAAGACGAACTGGGGCCCCTCTCCCTCGTCGATCTTCTCCAGCACGCGCTCGTAGGTGGTGCGATCCGTGACGAGGTCGCGGAAGGTGTCGGCGTCTTCCATGGTGGTGATGTCGTCGAACGCGTCGAATCCGAGCTGCTCGTAGATGCGGTCGCGCCGCCAGTTGGCCGCCTCGGCCGGGTGAATCGCATGGGTGCCGTACCCCAGGCTGCGGAAGTAGGAGGCGAGGTTGTCCACCCCTTCCAAATCGTAGAGCACGTAGGGGTACACGCCGCCGCCCATGTTGCCCATGGAGGCGCCGGTGAGGAACTCGAACTCGCTGTTGCAGGTGCCCCCGCCCATGGCCGAGACGTACACGTCGCCCGCGGCCAGGGAATCGTTGGCCACCTCGTGGAAGAACGTCGGCGCGGCGTTTGTTCCCTCAAGGCCGGGGTATTCGGAGAGATCGGAGAACGTCTCGTTCATGATGGCGATGACGTTGGGGCCGTCGTAGGGGAGTGCTTCGGGCTGTTCCGGCGCTGCATCGCCAGTGGTGGGCGCCGTTGAGTTTTGGTTGCCCGTTGTGTCGGGCGAGGGGGACTCTGCCACCGTGCCGTCCGTTCCCGTCAGCGGATCCTCGGCGAAGGGGGCCAGGATGGCGTCCACGGCCTCGGCGGAGTAGCCCTCCGGAGGCTTGGGCGTCAGCTCTTGGGCCCGCGAGAGGAAGCAGAGCGCGGTGCCCTGGGTGGCGTAGGAGCCGCGCACGTCCCATACGTCCACAGTCACCTCGCAGTCCTTCTTGATATCGATGGCCTGGTACTGCATGGCGCCGAGGCACACCAGCAGGGCCGCCGCCAGCATGTTGGCGGCAATGTCCCAGCGGGCGCGCTTTCGTTGGGGGCACAGCTTCGCCAGGGCGATGCAATAGGCGGCGAACAGCGCCCAGCAGAACGCGAGGCGACCGGTGAGAAACAGGCTGTAACCGCCGGCCACCGAGGCGGCGGTGCCGAGGGCGAACAGATCCGCCGGCACGATGGGCTGCCCCTTGAAGGCGATGATGAAGAAGTTGGCGGTGCCCCACATAAGGCACAGTCCCACGAACGCGGCGAGCGATGCGCGGGTGCGCTGTCCCGCCAGAAAAGTGATGGCGCAGCCCAGCCCCAGGATGAGCAGGTTGTCGATGACGTAGCGCTGGGGAATGGCGAAGACATCGCCGTTCCACGGCAGCTCGAGGAGCAGAAAGCCCAAAACGACGGCGAGCGCGAAGAAGACGCTGCGTCGCAGCGCGTCCATTGCCCGCGGCCGCCCCGTGGCGCCCGAGCTGGTTTCAGTTCGTTCCCTATTCAAATAACCCCTCCGGTTCAAGAGTAAAACAACAACTTACCACGGCTGGAGCTGCTTCGCTTTGGACGGAACGGAACGTCCCGCCCGTCTCGGGAAAATCTCCATGGCAATTCGGGCCATAATTTTCGAGTTGTTAGCATTGCGAATGGCCTCCCGCTATCCCACCAATTCCACAAGAAGGCTGAAACTATCGATAAACGAATAGTCGATGAGGCAAATTCTTTCAGCGAAGCTCGAAGAACGCCATAAGCGATCTCATCAATGCTAACAACTCGAAATTTTGGCGAAAAAATGGGTGAGAAATCGTCTGGAAGGACACAGGCTGGAATCTGCGGGTATACTGCACCCATGAGTAAAGAACGAATTTCCTGGGAAAACGAATACCCCGACGAGTTGGAGCGCGAGGGCCGCATGAGGCCGACGCTCGCCCGCGCCGTGCGCGATCATGAAGCCGCGGGCAACGCTGTTGACGAGGCCGTCGCGGAGGCAGTCTGGGCGGACGGCGAAGGCGAGGCGGCCGCCATGGACGTCGTCGACGACGCGGCCGCCATGGGAGCGGTCGCGGAGGCAGCCGTCGCGGAAGCCGTGGGCGAAGGCGGTCGCGCCAAGCCCGGTCGCTCCCGCGAGACCCAGCAGCAGAAGCTCGCGCGCATCAAGCGCGAGCTGGAGGCGGTGCCCACCGAGCCCGGCGTGTACCTGTGGAAAGACGCCGCCGGCGAGGTCATCTACGTCGGCAAGGCCAAGCAGCTGCGGGCGCGCATGCGCCAGTACGTGAACTTCCAGGACGATCGCGCGAAGATTCCCTTGCTCGTGGAGGCCATCGACTCCTTCGACTACCTCGTCGTCGACAACGAGCACGAGGCGCTCGTGCTGGAGAAGAACCTCATCAACCAGTACAGCCCGTTTTTCAATGCGGACTTCAAGGACAACAAGAGCTACCCCTTCATCGCGCTCACCAAAGGCGATGTGTTCCCGGCCATCAAGTACACTCGCGAGAAACACAAGTCCGACACGAAGTACTTCGGTCCTTTCACTGACGCCCGCGCCGCCCGGGAGATGATCGACATCGCCCGGCGTGTGGTGCCCCTGTGCGCCGCCACCTGCGCCGACTGGCGGGGACTCACGCGCGCGCTGGAGAAGGACCCGCTCGCTTTCTTGAAGCGCGATGCGCGTCCCTGTTTCGACTGCCACGTGGGCCTCGGCCCCGGCGCCTGTTGCGGGGCCATTACGCCCGAGGAGTACGCCCAGAACGTGCGGCGCATCGAGCGCTTCCTCGCCGGCAACCACCGCGAGTTCGTCGACGAGCTGACGGCGGAAATGCAGGAGGCCGCCGAAGAGCTCGACTTCGAGCGGGCGGGACGGCTGAAGGCGCGCATCGACACCATCAACTCGCTCGCCGACAAGCAGCACGCCGTGTCCTCGCGCGACCTGTCCGCCGACGTCGTCGGGTTCTTCCGCGAGGAGACCGTGGCCGGGGTGAACGTGCTCGTCATCCGCGAGGGACGCATCGTGAACGCCAACGAGTTCGTCTTGAACCGTGGCACCGACGTGCCCGATCAGGATCTGCTGCGCAACTTCCTCATGCGCTACTACGACACCACCACCTCCATCCCGCGCGAGGTGATCGTGCGCGCACTGCCCGAGGACGCCGAGGCCATGGGGGAATGGCTCACGGGCAAGCTCGACTCGGCCCACGGCGCCAAGGTGCGCTTCTGCGCCCCGCAGAAGGGGGAGAAGGCCGACCTTCTGACCATGGCCGAGACCAACGCGCGCCACGTTCTCATGCGCTACAAGGTGCGCACGAACTACGACGACAAGCGCATCAACAACGCCCTTCTGCAGCTGGAGAGCGCCCTGGCCTTGGACGCGCCGCCCATGCGCATCGAGTGCTTCGACATCTCCACCATCCACGGCTCCTACACGGTGGCCTCCATGGTGGTGTTCACCGGCGGAAAGCCGGACAAGAACCAGTACCGCCGCTTCAAGATAAAGACGCCGCTCGACGAGGCCAACGACTTCCTCTCCATGCAGGAGGTGATGCGGCGCCGCTACGCGCCGGAACGTTTGAGCGACGAGCGCTTCGGCAGCAAGCCGGACCTCATCATCCTGGACGGCGGAAAGCCGCAGCTGACGGCGGCGCTCGCCATGTTCGAGGAGATGGGGATCGACGACATCGCCATTTGCGGTCTGGCCAAGCGCGACGAGGAGCTGTTCGTGCCTTGGCAGGACACGGGACCGGTGGTGCTGCCCTCAGGCTCGGCGTCGCTGTACCTGGTGAAGCAGGTGCGCGACGAGGCCCACCGCTTCGCCATCACCTTCCACCGCGAGCTGCGCGGCAAGGGTATGACGGCGAGTATTCTGGACGACGTGGCGGGTCTGGGGCCCGTGCGAAAGAAGGCGCTGATGAAGCACTTCAAGTCGTTCAAGAACCTGAAGGCCGCGAGCCTCGAGGACATCAAGGCCGCCAAGGTCATCCCCGAAGAGGTGGCCGAGGAGCTGGTGCGCGTTCTCGCGCAGTATAATGAGCGGAAAGAAGAGAAGGAAGAACAGCTGGCCGATAGCGTCCTGGCGAACACCATCCCGTAGGGGCAGACCTTGGTCTGCCCTTCCGAGCGGGATAGCCATGCTTATGAGGGGCGACCAAGATCGCCCCCTACGGAGAGCTCGTTCAGACAAACGGAAAGCCTCTGTGAAGAAGAGCGATCCTTTCAGGAAAGGAGGCCTTTGTGGCCGAGGAGGTAATGGAAGAGGCTCAGATGCCCGACTTCGTCATCGTGACGGGCATGTCCGGCGCCGGGCGCACGGAAGCCATGCACGTCTTCGAGGATTTGGGCTACTACTGCGTGGACAACTTGCCTTCGAGCCTGCTCGCCGAGCTCGTGCGCGTGAACGAGAGTACCGAGCACGAGGGCGGCCGGCGTCGTCTGGCCGTGGTCTGCGACTCGCGCAACGGCGACTTCTTCGGCGATCTGGAGGCCGAGCTTTCCTCCATGCGAGAGGCCGGCGTCTCCTACAAGACGCTGTTCCTCGATGCCGCCGACGACAAGCTCATCGCCCGTTACAAGTCGAGCCGCCGCCGGCATCCGCTGTGCACCGACGGCACCACCATCTGGCAGGGCATCCAGCGCGAGCGGCTCATGCTCATGGGCCTTCGCGACCGCGCCGACTACGTCATCGACACCACCGATATGCTGCCCCAGAAGCTGCGCAGCACCATCCGGGGGCTCTTCGCCACGGGCAGCGAGCGCAAGGGGCTTGCGGTCACCGTGTACTCCTTCGGCTTCAAGCACGGCGCCCCCTACGATGCGGATCTCGTCATGGACGTGCGCTTCCTGCCGAACCCCTATTACGATCCGGAACTGCGGCCGCTGACGGGGCTGGACGCCCCGGTGCGCGACTTCGTGCGCATGCGCGAGGAGACCATCGAGTTCGAGCAGAAGTGGCACGACCTTTTGGACGTCGTCATGCCGGGGTACGTCGCCGAGGGCAAGCAGCAGCTGGCCATCGGCGTGGGCTGCACCGGCGGCCAGCACCGGTCGGTGGCGCTTGCCGAGGCCACGGGCGATTACCTGAAGTCGAAGGGCTATCGGGTGAGCGTTGCCCATCGCGATCTGCGTCTGGCCGAGCGCGGTCACGACGTGCAGCGCGAGAGCGACAACGTGCTGGACGCCCGTGCCGGCGGCGGAAAGGAAGCGTAGAAGGTGGCCGGCATAAAGAAGAGCACCGAGGCCTTCCGCGTTGATCCGGCGGCCACGGCGGCGTTCTCGGCCCTGCGCAGCGCGCTTCCGAACCTGCGGCCTTTGGATGAGGACGCCCGCGCACTGAAGGCGGTGGTCATCGGCGGGGGCACCGGCGCTCCGGTCTCCATCCGGACGCTGCTCTCCTTAGGCGTGCAGACGAGCGCCGTCGTGGCCATGGCCGACGACGGCGGCAGCACCGGTGTTTTGCGCGAGGAGGCCGACGTCACGCCGCCCGGCGACATCCGCAAGTGCCTCGTGGCCTTTGCGAAGGATCCCGCCGACCCGCTTGTGCGGGCGCTCAAGTACCGCTTCGCCGTGGCCCGCGACCATGCTCTGGGCAACCTCCTTCTGGCCGCGCTGGAAGATGCGACGGGGTCGTTTCCCGAGGCCATCGCCATCTGCGAGAAGCTGGTGGACGCCCAGGGGCACGTGTATCCCTCGACGTTGGACCACGTGGTGTTGTCGGCCCAGACCCAGGACGGGCGCATTCTGGACGGTCAGGCCGTGGCCTGCCATTCCAAGACGGCGCTTGCGCAGGTGTGGCTCTCCGCCGAGGACGGCCGGCCGCCGCGCCCTTACGAGCCGGCGCTTCAGGCCATCCGCGAGGCCGACCTCATCGTGCTGGGCCCGGGGTCGCTGTTCACCTCCATCATCCCGAACCTGCTCATCCCCGGCGTCGTCGAGGCCATCCGCGCCTCTCGGGGCCGCGTGCTATTCGTGTGCGCCCTGGCCGACGTGCAAGGGGAGACGTGGGGGCTGACGGCCCGCGAGCACTTCGAGGCGCTGACGGCCCACGGCATGGAGGGGCTCATCGACTACATGCTCGTGCACTCGAAGGTGCCTCTGCGCGCCGAAAGCCCCGCCACGGGCAGCTTCGCGGCCATCTCCGGGGCCGAGCTGGAGCACGCTTCCACGAGCGACTTGAACGACGACCAGCTCATCAAGGGGGTGCGTCCCATCTCCATCTCCTACGCCGATATGCTCGCCATCCAGTCCCGCGGTCCCATCGTCATCAGCCGCAACCTCGTGGACGCCGAGCAGCCCACGTGGCACTCGCCCTTCGCGCTGCGCGATGCCTTCCAGAACGTCATCAAGCTCTCGCGGGCGCGCCGGAGCTAGGCCATGTCGTTCACGTCCGAGGTGAAAGACGAGCTGGCCCGGGTCGTGCCCGCCTGTCCGCAGTGCGAGAAGGCGACGCTCGCGGCGCTGGTGCGCATCGAGGGGACGCTGTTCGTGAGCGGACCGGCCCGCTACCGGGTGGAGATCGCCACGGACGCGCCGGCCTCGGCGCGGCTCGTCGTGCGGCTTTTGCACGGCATCTATTCGTTGAAGACGAACCTCACCATGCGCCGTTCGGTGCTGCACAAGACACCGAACTATCTCATCGAGGTGCCGGCCCAGCCCCATCTGGCCGATGCCTTGCGCGACATGGGGGTGCTCTCGGCCGAGGGCGGCCTGGAGATGGGTATCAAGGAATCGCTTGTGGCCAAGCCCTGCTGCGCGGCGGCCTACCTGCGCGGCGCCTTTTTGGGCAGCGGCTTTATCTCGAACCCCAAAAGCGACTTTCACTTTGAAATCACCGTGGAATCCGAGGCGCTGGCCGAGGGACTCGTGGAGCTCATGGCCCGCAAGGACATCACGGCCCGCATCATGGCACGGCGCAGCTCGTACATGGTCTACCTGAAGAGCGGCAACGCCATCACGGAGTTCCTCGCCTTCGCCGGCGCCCACCAGGCGGCGCTTTCCATGGAGGAGGAGCGCGTCGTGAAGTCGGTGCGCAACGACGTGAACCGCCAGATCAACGCCGAGCTGGCCAACCAGCAGAAGGCCGCCAGCGCCGCCGTGGAGCAAATCTACGCCATCCGGCGCGTGGTGGAGCACTACGGCATGGAGGACCTGCCCCCCGCGCTACAGGAGTTCATCCGCCTGCGGGTCACCTACCCCGAGGCGTCGCTGAAGGAGCTCGGCGAGCGGGCGACGCCGCCTCTTTCCAAGAGCGCCGTCTACCACCGCGTCCGCCGCCTCGAGCAGCTGGCCGCCGAGCTGGACGCGGGGGAGTAGCGCCGGCAGCCCCATCGAGGTGGTAAACGGCTTCTCTAACTTCTCCCTTGTGCTGTATTTCCTCCAGTAAGTTGTGTCCGAGTCAATTTACTGGAGGAAATAGGCGGCAAGTTGTTGCGCTCGCTTTTGTGCAGGCGGGACGGTTTTCGGGGCCGTCGGCTTTATCGTGGTGGGAATCGCTTAGCTTCGTAGTAAACTTGTGAGAGGCCTAACAGCTGATACGTGCCCATCGGGCTTCGCGAGTATCTTGTGAAAGGAGATACGCATGACAACCAAGGTAGGCATCAACGGATTCGGTCGCATCGGACGCCTCGTCTTCCGCGCCATGGCCGACGATCCCGCGGTCGAGGTGATCGCCGTCAACGATTTGGGCGACAAAGCCACCGCTGCTCACCTGCTGAAGTACGACTCCATCCACGGCATCCGCAATTTTGATATCGAAGTGACGGATGACGGCTTGGTGGTGGATGGCAAGCACGTGACCATGCTTTCCGACCGCGATCCGGCGAACCTGCCCTGGGGCGAGCTGGGTGTGGATGTGGTCGTAGAGGCCACCGGCATCTTCAAGACCGGCGAGCTGGCGCAGAAGCACCTGGATGCCGGTGCCAAGAAGGTCGTCATTACCTGCCCGGCTAAGGACGAGGACATCACCATCGTCATGGGCGTCAACGACGACCAGTACGACCCCGAGGTGCACAACATCATCTCGAACGCCTCCTGCACCACCAACTGCCTGGCTCCCTTCGCCAAGGTGCTGTTGGAGAACTTCGGCATCAAGCGCGGCTACATGAACACCATCCATTCCTACACCAACGACCAGAAGATCCTCGATCTTCCCCATAAGGATCTGCGCCGCGCCCGCGCTGCCGCCGTGTCTATGATCCCCACCACCACCGGTGCCGCCCGTGCCGTGTCCCTCGTGCTCCCCGAGCTCAAGGGCCGTCTCGACGGCTTCGCCACCCGCGTTCCCACTCCCGACGGCTCTATGGTCGACCTCACGGTGGAGCTGGAGAAGTCCGTGACCGCCGAGGAGATCAACGCCGCCATGAAGGCCGCGGCCGAGGGTCCCTTGAAGGGCATCTTGGAGTACACCGAGGATCCCATCGTGTCCATCGACATCGTGGGCAACGACCACTCCTCCATCTTCGACTCGCAGCTGACCATGGTGCTCGGCGGCGAGGGCAACTTCGTCAAGTGCATCTCCTGGTACGACAACGAGTGGGGCTACTCCAACCGCGTGAAGGATCTCGTGAAGATCCTGCTCCCGTAGCTTCCACAAAGAAATGAATCCGAAAACCCAGCTCGCCTTTCGGGCTGGGTTTTCCCTTATAGGGAAAGGAACGACATGGCGGATATCAAGACTATTGATGACGAGAATTTCGCGGGCAAGAAGGTGCTCGTGCGCGTCGACTTCAACGCGCCGGTGGACGCCGACGGCAACGTGACCGACGATACGCGCATCCGCGCGGCGCTGCCCACCATCAACAAGCTCGTCGGCGACGGCGCCCGAGTGATCCTCACGAGCCACCGCGGCCGACCGGCGGGGGAGGGCTTCGAGGAGTCCTTCAGCTTGGGCCCCATCGCGCGCCGTTTGCAGGAGTTGCTCGGCCGCGACATCGTGCTCTCGCGCGAGCTTATCGGACCTGCGGCTCAGGAAGCCGTCGACGCGCTGGAAGACGGTGACGTGCTGCTGCTGGAGAACATCCGCTTCGACAAGCGCGAGAAGAAGAACGACCCCGAGTTCGCCCGTGCCTTGGCAGACCTCGCCGATGCCTACGCGAACGACGCCTTCGGCACGGCTCATCGCGCCCATGCCTCCACGGCCGGTGTTGCGGCTTATCTGCCCTCCTATGCCGGCTATCTCATGGAGCGCGAGGTGGCCACGCTCACGGGCATGCTCGACGAGCCGCGCCGCCCCTTCGTCGCCATTCTCGGCGGCTCGAAGGTCTCCGACAAGATCAAGGTCATCGACGCGCTGCTGGAGAAGGCCGACACCCTCATCATCGGCGGCGGCATGTGCTTCACGTTCCTGGCGGCCCAGGGCAAATCCGTGGGTACCTCGCTCATGGAGGCCGATTGGGTCGAGCGCGCCGGCGACATGATGAAGAAGGCCGCCGACCGCGGCGTGTCGCTACTGCTTCCCGTGGACGTCGTGTGCGCCGATGCCTTCGCGAACGACGCCAACCTCGCCACCGTCTCGGTGGACGAGATCCCCGACGACATGATGGGCCTCGATATCGGCCCGGAGACGGCCGAGCTGTACGCCGAGGCCATCGGCATGGCCAAGAGCGTCTTCTGGAACGGCCCCATGGGCGTCTTCGAGATGCCCTCCTTCGAGGCCGGCACCCGGGCGGTGGCCGAGGCCGTGGCCGCCAACGAGGAGGCTGACACCATCATCGGCGGCGGCGACTCGGTGGCCGCGGTGAACCAGTTCGACCTGGCTGACAAGATGACCTTCATCTCCACGGGCGGCGGTGCCTCCATGGAGCTCGTCCAGGGCGAGGCGCTCCCCGGCGTCGAGGCCCTTCGCTAGAAAGGAAGCAATATGCCCCGCAAGAACCTCATTGCCGGCAACTGGAAGATGAACAACACCATCCCCGAGGCCGTGGTGCTCGCTCAGGAGATCTCCAACCGCATGGAGCGCGACTGGCTCGAGCTGGTGGACGTGGCCGTCTGCCCGCCGTTTGTGGATCTCAAGCCTGTGAAGAGCGTCTTCGAGTTCGACCGCGTGGATATCGCCGTGGGCGCCCAGAACGTCTACTGGGAGCCCAAGGGCGCGTTTACCGGCGAGATTTCCATCGCCATGATCAAGAACATCGGCTGCGCCTTCTGCATCGTCGGCCATTCCGAGCGCCGCAATCTGTTCGGCGAGACCAACGAGGAAGTGAATTTGAAGGCCCGCGCGCTCATCGAGGCCGACATCACCCCCATCATCTGCGTGGGCGAGTCGCTGTCCGTGCGCGACGGGGGCACCTACCTCGATTTCGTCACGGCCCAGGTGCGCGCGGCCTATGCCGGCATGGACGCGGCCGACGCCGCCCGTACCGTTGTGGCCTACGAGCCGGTGTGGGCCATCGGCACGGGTCGCACGGCCACGCCCGAGCAGGCCGAGGAGGTCTGCGCCGCCATCCGCGCCACCGTGTCGGACATGTTCGGCGCTGAGGTGGCCGAGAGCCTGCGCGTGCTCTACGGCGGCTCGATGAACGAGGGGAACGCGGCGCTGCTCCTCGCCGAACCCGACATCGATGGCGGCCTTATCGGCGGTGCGGCGCTCAAGGCCGATTCGTTTATCCAGATCGTGAAAGAAGCCTGCTAAATGGAACGACCTGTTGTGGCGCCGGCCCGCGAAGAGCTGCGCCTTCCCGCCTGTCTCATCATCATGGACGGCTTCGGCCTGGCCGAGCCGGGCCCCGGCAACGCCATCTCGCTGGCCGCAACACCGGTGCTCGACCGCCTGTTCGCCGAGGCGCCCACCACGCGCCTGGCGGCCTCCGGCGAGGCCGTGGGCCTGCCCGAGGGGCAGATGGGCAACTCGGAGGTAGGGCATTTGAACATCGGTGCGGGGCGCGTGGTGTTCCAGGAGCTCACGCGCATCAACCGCGCCTGCCGCGACGGATCGATCGCCGTAAATCCGGAGATCGTCGCGGCCTTCGAGACGGCCAAGAAGCAGGGAGCCGCGCTGCATCTCATGGGACTGCTCTCCGACGGCGGCGTGCACTCCTCCAACGAGCACCTCTACGCGCTCGTGGACGCCGCCGTGGCGGCCGGGGTGCCGCGCATCATGGTGCACTGCTTCATGGACGGCCGCGACGTGCCGCCCGCCAGTGGGGCCGGTTATATGGCCGAGCTCGTAGATCATCTGGAGCGGGCCGCATCGAAGGCCCCGGACGGCGCGCCCTGCGAGATTTCCATCGCCTCCGTGGAGGGCCGCTACTACGCCATGGATCGCGATAATCGCTGGGAACGCGTGGAGCGAGCCTACGATGCCGTCGTCTGCGCCGAGCCCTTCCGCGACCTGGCTGCCGTGGCTGCCATGGAGGCCTCCTACGGAAGCGAGGTGACCGACGAGTTCGTCGAGCCGGTGGCCCTGGATGCCCGCGGTATGCGCGACGGGGATGCCGTCATCTTCTTCAACTTTCGCCCCGACCGCGCCCGCGAGATCACCCGCGCCATCACCGATCCGGCCTTCGCCGGCTTTGAACGCAAGAAGTGGCCGAGCGTGCATTTCGTGTGCCTTACGGAGTACGACCCAGACATTCCGGCGGCTGTGGCATTCCCCAAGGAGTTCCCGGAAAACGTGCTGGCCGATGTGCTGGCTGACGCGGGGCTTACCCAGTACCACATCGCCGAGACGGAGAAGTACGCCCATGTCACCTTCTTCTTGAATGGCGGTCGCGAGGCCGAGAAGGCGGGGGAGAGCCGATGCCTCATCGCGAGCCCCAAGGTGGCCACCTACGATCTGCAGCCGGAGATGAGCGAGCCCGAAGTGGCCGACACCCTGGCAGCGGCCATTGACGCCGATGAGGCCGATGTGTACATCGTGAACTTTGCCAATTGCGACATGGTGGGGCATACCGGCGTCGTGGACGCGGCCCGCGCGGCTGTAGAGGCGGTGGATGCCGGCGTGGGGCGCGTGCTCGCCGCCATCGAGCGCAAGGGCGGCGTGGCGCTGGTCACGGCCGACCACGGCAACGCCGACAAGATGATCGCCGAGGACGGCGGCGCGTTTACCGCGCACACCACCAACCCGGTGCCGCTCGTGCTCGTGGACGCGAGCGGGTCGGACCTCGCCCTTTCCGGCGCAGAAGGGTGCCTGGCCGACATCGCGCCCACGCTGCTGGCGATGATCGGCCTGCCGCAGCCGTCCGAGATGACCGGCGAGAGCCTTCTGGCTTGAAATCGTTTCGATGCCGCCGCGTGACCCTTGAAGGCGCCGGCGGCATCGGCTATACTAGTCAACTTGCGTACGCAAAACACTGGAAACGTAAAGGAAGCGTGACACGTTGAATCCCCTGGTAATCGTCTTCTTGGTTCTGCTGGTTCTGTCCGGCGTCGGCCTTATCATCTTCATTCTCATGCATTCGGGCAAGGGCACGGGCATCTCGGACATGATCGCGAGCTCCATGTATTCTACCCAGACGGGCACGAGCATCATCGAGAAGAACCTCGACCGCATCACCATCGGCTGCGCTATCGTGTTCCTGCTCTCGCTGGTGGTTCTCATGATCATTTACCCCCACGGAACCATTACCCAGTAATTGGAAATTTCTTCTTGCATCGCGCGGGAGTTCTGTTAGAATAATCGTCGCTGCAAATAGCATGTCGGAGTGGTGGAACGGCAGACACGCTAGCTTGAGGTGCTAGTGCCCATATATCGGGTGTGCGGGTTCAAATCCCGCCTCCGACACCATCGATCACAAAAGGGCCCGTAGGGCCCTTTTTTGATGCCGATGCTGCGAATCCGATAGGCACCTGATCTGACCCCTTGTTTTGGGCTCGGCGCGGCACGAAGGCCGCTTGGCCCAAAGGCGGGGCCATATCAGGCACCTGTCGGCCCCTCGCTGACTTCCTTGGGCGTTCGGGGGAGTCGCACTTGGTCCAATTAAGGAGTGAATGATGGAGACAGGCAAAGAGAAAACAGCTCATGGGCGGCAGGTGGAGAGGGTTCTTTGGATCGTTCTCGTCTTGAACCTGGTGGTGGCCGCCTCCAAGTACTTCTACGGTCTGGCGTCGGGATCGGCCTCCATGCAGGCCGATGGCATCCACTCGGTATTCGACTCGCTGGGCAACGTCATCGGGCTTGTCGGCATCAGCTTGGCGGCGCGTCCTGCCGACGCGGGGCACCCTTACGGCCATTCCAAGTTCGAGACCTACGGTTCGCTCGCCATCGGCGTGCTGCTCCTCTTCGCTGCCTTCGAAGTAGGCTCCTCGGCTGTGGAGAAGCTGGTCGCCGGCACCTACACGGCTCAGGTGACGCCCGTGTCCTTCATCGTCATGGTGGGAACCCTCGTGGTGAACCTGTTCGTGACCTTGTACGAGCGCCGCGCGGGCAAGCGGCTCAAGAGCGAGATCCTCGCGGCGGATGCGGCCCACACGCTCTCCGACGCTTTCGTCTCCATCGGCGTCATCGTCGGCCTCGGCTTCGTCGTGGCTGGGTTCCCCATGGCCGACCCCATTATGGCGCTGCTCGTGACCGTGGCCATCCTCGCCTCCGCAGTGGGCGTGTTCCGCACGGGGCTGCGCACCCTTTCCGACCACGCGCGCATTCCCGCCGCCGACATCGCCCGTGCGGCGGAGAAGGTGGATGGCGTGCGGTCGATCCATGCCGTGCGCACCCGGGGCACCGAGGCTGAGGTCTACTGCGATCTGCACGTGCTCGTCGATCCGCAGATGACGGTGCTTGCCGCCCATGACCTGGGAGATAAGGTGGAAGGTGTCGTGGCCGCGGCCTTCCCTCAAATCAAGGAAGTGCTCGTGCATATCGAGCCGGATACGGCCGCCGAGCGCGCCGAGGGCTAGCGCAAAAAAGCCGCCGTCCGATTTCGCGGGCGGCGGCTTTCGGTAATCTGCGGGGACGGCCAGGGCGTCTTTCCTAGGCCTGGGCGGTGAATCGGATGCCGACGTAGAAGGCGGTGTTCGGCAGGCCCGAAATGTCGTAGACCTCGTCCAGCTCGATGACCGACACGCGCCAGTTGTAGGTGCCGTTGTCCGTGGACACGACGCCGGCCTGGTAGGTGTTGCCCGAGTCGTCCACGCCGCTGTCGGTGACCTCGGCATTTTCCAGCCCCTCCACCTGCATGGCCCCCTGGACGGCCTTCTCAATGGTGCCCGAGGCGAAATCGGCGTAGCGCAGGCGCATGTCGTCGCCCGCCTTGCGCGAGACGGTGAGCGTCCAGGCTCCCTTCAAAAGCTTCACGGCGTCGCCGGCCGACAGCTTGTCGATGCCCTGCACGTACATGAGCCCCGCTTCTTCCAGGGAGACGTCGGCGGGCAGCTTGATGACCTCGAAGCCGCCGTCGGGGTCGGTGCCCACGGGGGTGCGCTCGTATAAAGTGTAGCCGGCATCGGTAAGCGCGGTCATGATTTCCTCGTCGGAAAGCGGCATGAGCGACGAGAGCAAAGGGAAGTCGTAGGAGACCTCGCGGGCCAGATTCTCCTGCAGCGTTTGCTGCTGGCGGATGGGCTCGTTCATGATCTGGTCGAAGTAGCGACCTAAAAAGAGGCAGCCGATGACGGCGGCCACGACCATCGCGGCCAGCATGATGGCCCTCACGCGAGGGGGCGTCTCCAACGGCCGGGAGAGCTCGGCGCCGTCGTAGTAGCGCACGTCCCCGATCTGCACGGTGCTCTTCGGCTCGCGGGCCAGCGGGTGGAAGCCTGCACGGCGGGTGGGAGGCACCTCGGCTTCGCCCGATCGGGCATGGCTGGCCTTGCGGCGGCGCGCCTCCTCGGCGCGGCTTACAGCGGCTTCGGTTGAATCTACGGAATCGCGCAGGTTCTCGTCTTGGGTCATGAATGGCGCTCCTGTACGTTACGGTGTTGCTGCCGATTATACCATTGCTTCCCCGTTGGCTCTCTGCTAGGATAAACGGACTCCATGGGGGAGTAGCTGGCGCCTTCGGGCGCGGCTCGTCAACATCGTGGCCACGGTTGCGCGCATGGGCGGCAACGGCGGACCTGGCGAGCCTCAATTAGCGAGACTCATGGTGCAGGATTGACCGCGAAGGTCTGTTCTGCACCATGAGTCTTTTTTTGTGGGTCGGATGGGCCGGCCCGCGCGGACCGAGGAGGAAGACGTGGATCTTTCGATTTTTCTGACGCCGGAGGCTTGGATCAGCCTCCTCACGCTCATTTTCCTAGAGATAGTTTTGGGCGTGGACAACCTGGTGTTCATCTCCATCACCACCAACCGCCTTCCACCGGAGAAGCAGCATATCGGCCGCAAGCTGGGCCTGGCCGGGGCGCTCATCATGCGCATCCTGTTTTTGTGCTTCGCATCCTATTTGGTGCACATGACCGCGTCGCTGTTCACCGTGAACCTCGGCGCCTACAGCCACGGCTTTTCGGTGCGCGATATCGTCATGCTTCTCGGCGGCGGCTACCTCATCTACAAGGGCATCCGCGAGTTGGCCGATGTGCTGGCTCTCACCGAGATCAAGGCCGAGACCTCCGAGGAGCACAAAGCTCGCCATCTCATCGGGCTGCCCCAGGCCGTCGGCACCATCATGGTGATGGATCTCGTGTTCTCCATCGACTCGGTCATCACGGCCGTGGGCCTGGCCGAGCACCTTATCGTCATGATTCTGGCCGTCATGATCGCCGTGTTCATCATGATGATCTTCATCGATCCCATCTCGAACTTCATCAACAGCCATCCGGAGATGAAGATCCTGGCACTGGTGTTCATCTGCGCCATCGGCGTTCTGCTCGTGCTCGACTCCGCCGGCATCCACACCTCCATCGAGGTGCTCGACATGCACATGGAGAAGCTCATGGTCTACTTCGCGATGATCTTCGCCGTGGTCTTGGAGTTCATACAGATGGCCTTCAATTCCCGCCTGAACGCGTGGAAGAAGCAGCTGGCCGACGAGGCCATCGACGCGGCGGTGCGCGAGGCCGAGGGCGGCGAGGAGCCGGCGAAGGTGGGCGAGCAGGCCCGCGCCCGCGTGGATGCCGCCATCGAGAACGCCGAACGGATCGACTAGCGGTGCGGGCGTCGGAGGGCGTTTTCGGTGCTCCTGGCGTCCTTGGCGGCCGTTTGCGGACGAGTCTTGAATTTCTTGAAATTAGGGCTTGCATCGCCTGGCTGCTTCCCTTATAGTATCTCCTCGCGATGCGGACATGGCTCAGCTGGTAGAGCATCACCTTGCCAAGGTGAGGGTCGCGGGTTCGAATCCCGTTGTCCGCTCCATTGTCATCAGAAGGCCGGTCAGGCTCTTGTTTGACCGGCCTTTGCAATGACAGCCGCCAGGGAATGGCGACGTGGCCAAGTGGTAAGGCAGAGGCCTGCAAAGCCTTCACCCCCAGTTCGAATCTGGGCGTCGCCTCCAACCTGGAACTTATATGCGGACATGGCTCAGCTGGTAGAGCATCACCTTGCCAAGGTGAGGGTCGCGGGTTCGAATCCCGTTGTCCGCTCCATGATTTCACGAATCGGGAGCCTGCGGGCTCTCGATTTTCTGTATGAGGGCTTTTGTCAAGCAGCGTGCCTGCAGAGCGCAGTGCCAGCGTGGCTTTTTATCCCGAACGATAGGTGCTACGACATTTTGCCCCCTTTGGCTACAACCAGCCTGACAGAACTCAGTGTCCAGCTGCGGGTTTTTGCCCGATTTCGAATTGCAACCTGTAGCCCAAGGGGCTGTTTTGTCTAAAGCGGGAAAAGGAACTGGCAAAAGAGAGCCTCAGGCTGCGGGTGGCTTGTTCGATGGTACGACCACGCGGAGAGATCGTCCATCCTCAATTGTTGATCGCGTGCACAAAATGAGCGTCACCCTATGGTAGTATGGCGATACGGAAAAGATTCGGCCGTGAGAGGCGGTTGCCCATGGAGACGAGCAAGGTAAAATGCCGCGAGTGCAAGGCTCGCGCCACCCAATACGAGGGGGCGTTGCCGACCCGGGGCGTTGCGAAGGTCCTCGTGGCCGGGTTCGCCATCTACATTCTCGGTCTGTGGGTGCTCGTGGCTCTGGCGGGTTTCACGACCGGCGATGCTGCCGAGGTGGGCATGATGGATATGCTCATCGTGCTGGCCGTCGTCGTCACCCTTGCCACGGCCGGGGTGGTGTGGTGGATGTTCCGCCCGAAGGCCGGCAAGGTCGTTATCTGCGAGAAGTGCGGCGCCCGCTATGCGGTGGTGCAGCCTCCCAAGTACACCAACGGTTGGAACTACGACAAGATTGCCCCGGCATCGGGCCGCGAGCTTCCCGAAGGGGAGCCTGCATCCGATGAGGGAAGCCAGGCTCCTGCCCCCGCATCCGCGCCATCTGCCGCCAATTCCAAAGAATCCTGAAAAACCCTTTGACAGGGAACGGCGATCTGTTAAACTACTAACTCGCTGCTGAACGAAAGCGAGGCGGCAACCCCGAATGCGCGATTAGCTCAGGGGGAGAGCACCACCTTGACACGGTGGGGGTCACAAGTTCAAATCTTGTATCGCGCACCATGAAACACCAGGTCAGAGGCTTGAAAGCTTCTGACCTTTTTCTTTTCCCGGGTCCAAATGGAAGCAAAATGGACTCAAAATCCGCCCCCGTGACTTCATTACCAGTCCATCGCCTCCACCGCCTCGTGCTTCTGGGCCATGTCCACATGGGTGTAAATGTCCATGGTTGTGGAGTACTTCGCGTGGCCCGCGAGCACTTGGAGAACCTTCGGGTCGGTCTTCTTGCGGGCCATGGCCGTGAGGTAGCTGTGCCTCATATCGTGCAGCGTCATGCCCTGGCAGCCGTAGCCGTCCCTGTGACACTCCCACCACCGGGTGACGGAATGGGGCCGCATCCTCTCGCCCAGCTCGTTGCACATGAGCGGCGTGTCGTCTCCGAGGACGGGCCACGGGCTGCCCGTCTCCTTCCGCGTCTCCGCGAACATCTCCTCTATGGCGGCAATGCGCTCCCTCAAGTCCGCCTTGAGGCTCGCGGGCATGGGGAGCGCCCTCTTGGACGCGGCGGTCTTCGTGTCCTTCTGCCGCCCCAGGCTATCGGTGCCGTGCACCACGTGTATCTCTCCGGCCTCGAAGTCTATGTCCCGCACGTCTAGGCCCACGATTTCGCCGCGCCTCATGCCCGACCCGACCGCCGCCCGAAGCGCGAACTCCATGGGCTTCCTCGGATCGAGGGAATCGACGAGCGCCCTGATGCCCTCGACGGGAGGGGGGGTGCGCTGCTCCGTGTCTATGGCCGGCGGCTCGGCGTACTCGCACGGGTTGGAGTCGGCGTCGCCCCCTTCACCGCATCCCGGAACATCCTGTGGAGCGTCACGGATATGTCGCGCACGTAGGTTCCGGACAAGGGCCTGCCTGAAGGGCTCTCGCCGTTTCTGAGGGCCTTGTACATCGCATCCAGGTGCGCCCAGGCCGAATTTCCTCGATCCGGGCCTTAGAGAGGTGCATATTGGCGCACACGATGTGGCACCTGTTCTTCTGCAACGTGTCGTAGGCGACCTTCGCCGCCCGCTCGGCCAGCCACGCCTCCGCGTAGGCGGGGAAGAGCATCCCCCTCTCGCGCCTAACCTCGCCGCGCTCGATGGCGGCCACGAACTCGTCCTTGGCGTCCTGCGCCTCGGAGTACGTCCCGTGGAACACCCTCGTCTTGACATAGCCCTCGTCGCCCTCGAACTCGCCATCGATCTCCGCGCGAAGCTGCCACTTGCGGCACTTGCCGCGCGACTTGCCGCGCTCCATCTTGTACACGGAGCCTTTGCCGCGAACCTTTACCTTGGCCATGGTACAATTCACCTTGCCTTCCTATTCGTAGGATGGTATTTCTTCTGCGAGCCCCGCCAGTCCGCCAAGATCAAAGCGGGGCTCCTTCTCTTAATACTGCTCGCCCACTGCCGGAACAGTGCCGGAGCACTGCCGTTGCACTGTCGAGACAGTGTTTTGTTGCGAAAAGGTTCACTATCCTTCAACCGCAACATCTTGTGTTTCATCCTTCATTTATGGAAGGTTTTCTGCAAAATTCGAAATCAACGTTCAATATCTTGTGCCTTTACTTTTGCAGCGCTGCAAACTTATAATCGAGATAGCTCATCTACCGACTCGTAAGTGTAGAAGGAGTATCTGGTTGCGTCCCTCTCGGGGCGCTTCCTGCTTCTCTGGACACTTTGTCAAATTCCTTCCTCAGTTTCTCAAGCCTGTGTTCCTGATCGACGTAAAACGCTGTTATCAGGAGGCAGTATTTCTCCCTCCTCTCTAGCACGACGAGATACTGCTCGTCCTCAAGGAGCATCTTCACCCGGCTGTGCCCCTTGTAAGGAGTCGACCATACGAGCATTCCTTCGCACTCCGTGCATTCGGGGCGATTGCAGCCGCAATTCTCGATGAACGCTCGCGCCCATCTAATGCGCTCGCACCGGTTCATGTCGGGTTGCCTCTCCCCGTCCTTTCCGTAGTCGCAGCACGTTATGTGCCAGAACGCCTCTTCGCGACCGTGCTCCATTGGATGTCTTCGCGTGTTGACGGGAAGTCCCTCGAAGGTGGGTTTCGTCAGCAGGAAGTCGCGCTCGAATATCTCGTACAGATGATCCTCGTAAGCCTCCCATTGCGCAAGGTCATCGCATGGGAGAAGATCAGGCAGCCAGCACCAGTCCTCAACCACGGTCTACCTCCAATCATGCTCCCACACCAGCAGGTTCAGCTTGTCCTCGCTCGACAGCGTGGTGTTCGTGAGATTTATCTGCGAGCGAGTGATGGTCCTGTTCACCAATTCGACCTTCGTCGAGTTCATCTGAGGGGTGATATAGGGGTTGTTGTGGCGGTAGCAGATGGCTCCTGTCAGGATATCAACGAGTTGCATGATCTGCACCTCGTCGGAACGGATTGGCTGGACGCGCCTCACTATCTCATGGCTGAAGTCGTGGGCGTTCGCGGCGCACACATCCTCGAGCCGACGGGCGTTCTCGCTCGAATGAGTGTCCTTGATGTCTATGTAGACGTAGTACCTCGCATCTCGGCGGAATATCGCCTTCAGAAGCACGAAGTACATCTTGTAATACCACTCATCGTGAGTCTGACCGTAGCGCGCGTGATCGAGCTTCTTCTTGTCCGGTATGACCACGCCACGGAAATGAAGATCGTCGTCGTCGAAGAAGTAGTCGAGAAAATCGACGTACAGAGATCGGTTTCCCGGGGCGGCCTTCGTCCACTTCACCTCGGCCTCTGGCTTTATGCGATGCTTCTTCTTGATCTCGATCAATCTTTGGTTGATCTCCCGCGTTTTCTGTTTCGGGCACCATATGGCCCCAAGTGCCATGGCATTGGATGAGCTGTGCTCCAAATGACAGCTCTCGTCGCAGTAGACGTTGAATTCAGATCCTGAGAAAATCCTGTTAAAATTTTGCGCTGAAATGTAGTTCGAACTGTGCTCCATTACTGGGTCCTCCTACTCCATCTCCCTCGGGGCCTGATACCAGGTGATCACGCCCGGGATCTCTAGGCTGTGCTCGCTGTCCCGCCTTATGATGATGTCCTCGTGGTCGGGGTTGTGGCTCTCCGGCGAGAGGATCATGGTGTTGGCCGTCATGCGCAGCCGGCGCACGATGTAGTCGCAGCCGTCCACCGACGCCATCACGATCGAGTTGTCGCGCGGCTGCTTCTTCCGCGACACTACCAGGTCGCTGCCGACGGAGAGCACCTTGTCCATGCAATCGCCTTCGCTGGACACCACGAAGCAGTCGGGATCCTCGTCCACGAGAAACTGCGGGATGCTCACCATGGTGGCCTCGTCGCACACGTCCGGCTGGGCGAGAACCCCCGCGTGCACCTTCCCCAGGCGCGGCGCTAGGCCCATGGCCATGCCTACGGCGGGACGGGCGTTAGATATTCCTGGAAAGTCTCCATGCTCTTTTGCCGCTAGGCCGTAATTCTCGGAGAGAATATCGTCCTCGCTCAGATTGAAGTAATCGCATATGTTGCGCACGGCATCTTTGCGGGGGGTGGAGCCCTTGCGCCAGCCAGTAACCGCTCCGGGTGTCACGTCTGCTATTCGTGCCAGATGGTCTTGATTAATGTCGTATTTGACCAGTAATGCATCAATGTTTTCAGGGATACCCATATCGCCTCCTTCAATGAAACTCAATTTCTATGAGCATTTTACTACCAATTAAAAAAATCTCAATTATTTTTTTAGTTTTACTAAAGTTTGTGATAAATTGTGCTGACGAAAGGAAGCAAAAGATGCGACCTTATAGTTTAACGCTCGCAACAGTCCGTGACGCTTCGGGTATGAAGCTCGAAAAATCAAAGATACCTCAGGCGTGAAGGCTATTGCCACGTATGTTTCTTGTGAGGGCAAGCTGAGAGTTTTCTAGTTGTTGGAGATTGAAGCATCTACAATGCCATCGCTGAGCACGCGCGCATGCTGCTACGCGATACCGTGCATGAATTTAACCAATATGATTTAGAAAGATATAGCTCCGCTGGAAGGTGAATAAATGGGTCTGCAGGAAGTCAAAGATGGCAAGACCTTGCGCGAGGTGGTTGAGGTGGTATCGAAGGGATCAATATGCGGCCGACCGCAAATCCAGTTAAGTCGTTAGGTTGCAGGAACGTAATGTTTTAAAGCTGCGGTGGACGTACTGCGCACCGATTGCTGACCGCATGGTCAGACCTTGTATCGAGTGCTGTGAGTCTATAGGTGGGTTATCCTGGTTTTTGTCTTTGTCTCAGGTAGCTGGAAGGCAACGCTCCTGTAATGACTAGCAATGAATGGCATTCCTGATCAGAGATTAAGGTTGCCATATGAACCAACCGGAGAAAGCGAAGGCGACGTGGCAATTCACTGAGGCATGCAACAACTTATGACTACTTTCATAGAAATACAGCAGGAGTTTGGGAGATGCTGTCGGGCTAACGATGGCATGTCCTGTATATTTACTCGAACTTTAAATGATGGCACAAGAAAGATGATTGCTAATCGGCTCAACCAATATGCGGCACAGCTTGATTGGAATAGAGTTATCGGTCTCGTCGACGTATCAAAGAGGCACGATGCGACTGCGGGCATTCTAGTGTGCGACACAAAAGCTTATTTCTACGGCGGTCGCAATAAACCTCAGAAGGTCTGGTACGACGAGGTTAGTAGAATCGCGATATTGAGAACTGAGGAAGGATTCGACTACGGGGTAAAATTTGAGCTCGATAGCAACGCCGATTATTTGTGGAAATGCGACGTCGTAGACTGCGAGGCCATCACAAAGCTCATCAAAAGTATCAAGAGGATCAACCGTGCCGCGGCAGAGGAATACAGCCGAGTCAATCTGGAGTACGAGAACGAAGCTGCTGGAATAGAAGTAGGCGGCCTGACCGTCGGGAGCAGGGGCGTCGTCAATAAGGTGTACGACGAAGAGAGGTTCCATGCTCGGCAAGGCCACGGATTCGCCGCGGAAAGAGCAAACAATCTAGAGGACCGCCTGCATGGCAAGAAAGCTACCATCGAGGGCGATAACAACGTCAAGAACGGCCCTGATAGGGCGATCCACCAGCCGGACGGGGCAAAGGTTCTAATCCAATCGAAGTACTGCGCGACCGGAAGAACGAGCATAAACGGCTGCTTCGAGAACGGCGGCAGCGGCGAGTTCCGCTACTTCGACAGCAACGGAAAGCCCATGGTCATCGAGGTGGCCTCCGACACCATCGAAGATGCGCGCAAGGCGATGGCCGGCAAAATCGAAAACGGGCAGGTCAAAGGAGTCACGGATCCTGAGAAGGCCAAGGAGATAGTGCAGCCGGGACACTTCACCTACCAGCAAGCGAAGAACATCGCCAAAGCCGGGAACCTGGACTCCATCATCTATGACGCGAAGTCCGGAGCCGTCATCTCCCTCTCGGCCTTCGGGGTAAGCGCCTCCATAACCTTGGCCATTAGCATATGGAATGGCGAGGAGCCGACCGTTGCATTGAAGAACGCTGCATTCAGCGGAATCAAGATAGGCGGTACGACGCTGGTCACGACCGTCCTGGCAAGCCAGATCGCTAAGTCCAGCATCAGCGGCGCGATGACCCCCAGCTTTCAGGCGTTGGCGAAGACCCTGAGCCCCAAGGCCTACGCAGCGCTGGCGAACGCCTTCAGGAGCGGAACCACGCTTACGGGAGGGGCTGCGATCAACAGCGCCGCCAAATTGCTGAAGGGCAACGCTATCACGGCTGTGGTGACCACCGCGGTGCTGACGTCGTTCGACGTCAAGGACATAGTGCTCGGCAGGATCTCCGGGGCGCAGCTGGCGGTCAACTTCGCCAAGACGACCACAACGGTTGTCGGGGGCACGGCGGGATGGCTCGGCGGATCGACCGTGGGCACGATGGTGCTTCCCGGCGTCGGCACGGTCGTGGGCGGTCTTGTGGGTTCTCTGGTTGCTGGCGGTGGGCTTGGCGTGCTAATCGACAAGGCTACCGGCAAGTTCTTCGACTCAGATACCGACAAGATGATCAGGTTGATACAGGCAGCCTTCCGGGACGTAAGCGAGGAGTACCTCCTGAGCCAAGACGAGGCCGAGAAGATATCGGACAAGCTTGTGGCTAAGATTAACGAGAAGGCATTGAAGAAGATGCATTCAAGCAAGGACAGGTACTGGCATGCGAGAGGTATCATCGAGCCACTTGCGAACGAGCAGGTAAAAATACGCCCGCGCATCGCGGCGCCCAGCGAGGATTTAATGGAGGAAAGCATCGATTCCGTGGTCATGGACATCGCTTTGGAGTTGGGAGGTAGTGGTTTAGATGAGTGACGAGAAAGAAGTAGCACAAAAGCTCGAGGAGGCCTTGAGGCGCTACGGGGCTGACTACGGGTTCGTCGTTACCGACAAGTCCGTGAGGAAGCTGATTGACGGCAGTGCTTATGCAACCGTTGAGGTGAAGGACTGTACGCCGAAGAAGCTTGCCGAGGCATTCATGGAAGTCGGCAAGGTCATTGAACAGTCGGATGATGGGATGGAATGCGTGGCAGTAGTTGGTGCTGGTGTGGCCAACATGAACATCGCGTTGGTTGTGACAAAAATGGGCAAAGACAAGGTCGAGTTTGCGGCTACTGCAAATGAAGGACTAATTAAGCAAAATACTGCAAAACACGCGATTGATCGAGTCGAGAAACGCCTTTTATTGGTTAGTCCTCGCGAAGTGCGAGTTGCAGCTATTTCTAATTGGTGAGCATCTGCTACGTTTGAGTTTGAGTTTCGAGCAATATGAGCTGAAGTTTTCGCAGATGGCATGTTATGCCGCTCTGATTTTGTAACGCCGCCCTTACGTGGAAAAGTTGTGGAAGCGAAATAACCTCACCTGGGGTATCATTGTTCTCAATGTTCCCCTACCGAGGAGTTGGTCTTTCCATGAGCACAGAATCAATGACCACGACAGGGGCCGCCGTGCCCCAGGCCGCAGCGGACGGGGTGACCAACCCCAAGGGCATCGGCTTGTTTCGAATGGTCACCACGGTCATCACGCTCATCGTCGGCGCGGGCGTGTTCTCGCTGTCGGGCGATGCGGCGGCCGGCGGCGCGAGCGGCTGGGCGATACTGACCGCCTGGGGCATTTCCGCCATCGGCGTGTTCTGCCTCGTTATGACGTTCTTCGCGCTTTCCCGGGTTAAGCCCGACCTCAAGGGCGGCATCTACACCTACGCCGCCACGGGATTCGGCGACTTCCTCGGCTTCAACAGTGCCTGGGGCTACTGGATCTCGGCCCTTCTGTGCACGGTCAGCTTCTCGGCGCTTCTGTTCGGCGCGCTGTCGTACTTCTTCCCGATCTTCGGTAACGGCACGAACCTCTACGCCGTCATCGGAGCCTCCTGCATCATCTGGTTCTACGCCTTCCTTGTGAGCCGCGGCATCAGCGAGGTGACCCTCATCAACGCGGTCATCACCATCTCGAAGTTCGTGCCCCTGCTCATCGGCATCATCGCCATCATCTTCATCGGCGCCTTCAAGCCCGACATCTTCATCGCGAACCTCACCACTGGAGCCGACCCGTCGCTGGCCTTCGTCGACCAGGTACAGACGGCCATGATGGTGACCATCTGGGTGTTCATCGGCATCGAGGGTGCGGTGGCCATCTCCGGCCGCGCCAAGAAGGCGAAGGACGTGGGCAAGGCCACCATCATCGCGTTCATCTGCGTGCTGACGCTGTACCTGACGGTGTCCATCCTCTCCATGGGCGTCATGCCGCTCTCCGAGCTGGCCAACCTCGAGAATCCGGCTCTGGCCTACGTGATGCAAGCCGCCGTGGGCGATTGGGGCGCCGTGCTGATCAACTTTGCCGTGTCGCTCTCGCTCATCGGCGCCATGCTCGGCTATACGGTGCTCGCCAGCGAGTCACCCTTCGAGGCCGCCGAGGAGGGCGTGTTCATTAGGGCTTTCGCCAAGACCAACGACAAGGGCGCGCCAGTGGTTACCCTCGTCGTGACGAACATCATCATCGAGCTGTTCCTCATCACCTGGCTGTTCACCGATTCCACCTACCAGTTCTTCTACACGCTGTCCGCCGGTATGATCCTTCTGCCGTACCTGCTTTCGGCCGCCTACTTCGCGAAGGTGGCCTTCAAAGAGCCCGACGCGTTCAAGGGGCGTCTTAACGGCCCCATCCTGATGTGGCGCATCCTGGGCTGCGTGGGCGTCGTCTACAGCCTGTTTCTGTCCTGGGCCGCGGGCGTGCTCGGCGTCATCCTCATGTGCCTGCTGTACGTGCCCGGCATCCTCATGTACATCTGGGGCAAGAGGGAACGCGGCGAGAAGTACTTCCAGAGCACGCTGGACAAGGTGGTGCTTGTCATCATCGTCGCGGCGGCCTGTTTGTCCATTTTCCTGTTGGTGACGACGCCCGGCCTCGTGTAGCGGCGCTTCAACTGAGACGAGAAAGCGGCCCTGGAGCAATTCCGGGGCCGCTTTTTGCGTGGAAGGAATGGGTGGGAATTCACGGGCGAAAGGCGAGGAGGGGCAACGAATCTTTGGCCGTCAGGGCGGTACTGTCAATAATCTTGCGCAAATTCCAGCAGGCGACCGCCAGCCGTCGGCATGATCACTCGTCCAGCAGCGACACGTCCAGATACCTCCTCGACCCCCACTCGCTGTCGGCCACGTACTTCAG